>QHQA01000204.1 GCA_003219695.1 Verrucomicrobiota bacterium | reverse complement strand
GGACCGGAAGCGGCGCGGGAAAAAAGCTTATGGCGGGATCATCCGTTTACAGCACACCTGTGGTGGGCTCGACGTCCGCTGATCGCGTCACGAGCGGCGGTATTCGGATCTATTGTTCGCGCGGATGCATTTGCACCTGAAGCGGCGCCTGAGTCAAAGACGCGTAGTCTCGGACGGGCAAACGCGACTAAGTTTTTTGACCGATTGTGCAAACACCCGCTTCCATCGAGCCTCGCTGCTGAGGCAAGGCGACTGGTACGGTCTAGCTACGATTCTCTGGCAGGAGATACGAAATCGGACGGAGCTCCGCGGCTCTTAGATATGTTTGCAGGCGGCGGTGCGATTCCGTTCGAGGCAGTTAGACTCGGATTCGAGACCTTCGCGACGGATTTGAATCCCGTGGCGTATATCATCCAGCTTTGCACTTGTAGTTTCCCGCAACAGTACGGGCTCAAACACAGCGAGGAGCAGGGTTGCGCGAAAGGGACGTGGGCTGGTTTAAGTGAAGAAGTTGCGCACTGGGGTCGTTGGGTGCGGGCTCGCTGTTGGAAGGCGCTTGCCGAATTCTATCCTGAGCCAACAGGCGCTGGCATCGAGGAGCAGCATCGCCTCGGTGAGATATCGCCTGGTACCGCCAGTATCATTCCTATCGGGTGGATGTGGACCCGAGCAGTTACATGTAAGAACCCGGCCTGCAGAGTCGAGGTACCGTTGATTCGTCAAAGCTGGTTGTACCGTCGATCTTCCGAGTGTGCCGCGGTTAAGCTGAGCATATCAACCGATGGCAAGTTGAAATCAGAAATCTTCGCGGCGCGAGACGAAGCTGCGATGCCTTTTGACCCATCTGACCTATCGCGCGCTCGCAATGCGGCATGCCTGAGATGCGGAACTGTAGCCGACATCGATTATGTAAAGGAACAAGGGTGGGCAGGTAAGATTTTCTATCGTCTTATTACGGTTGTTTGTAGGCGTCCGCAAGGCTCGGGCCGGTTATATCTCGCGCCGTCCAAAAGAGACCCGCTCGTTCCTAACGAAGAGCAGCTCGGCAATCGATTATGGGAACTCTGCGAGGCCTCCGGATTAACGATTCCTACAGAGTCAATCGCAGCTCTACCTGAAACCTCTCGGGAAAATACGCTCGGGATAACAGTTCGGCCATATGGCATAACTTCATGGAATAAGTTGTTCCTTGATCGGCAGCTTCTCTGTCTTCTGCAGTTCGCTCACGAGATCCGACTGGCGTACGTCGAGATGGTGAACCAAGGCTACGGCATTAGACCGGCTGGCTGAAAACAGCTCGACGATTTGCCGCTGGAATCCTGGCGCTGAAAAAATGCAAGGTACTTTCGGGCGGCAGGCTATTCCCATGGTTTGGGACTTCTTTGAAACGAATCCATTCGGCGGATCGGTGGGAGACTGGAATTCTCTTATAGATCTGGAACTCAATGCGATTCGAGGAGCGTTACAAACCGGAGATGTTCCAGCGTCCGTTGTCAGAGCATCAGCAACCGAGTTGCCATACGAAGACGCATATTTTGACGTCATAGTCACCGACCCTCCGTATTACGACAACGTTCCGTATGCAGATCTGTCGGATTTTTTTTATGTTTGGTTGAAACGAAGCGTGGGCCACCTCTATCCGGAGCACTTTGCCACCGAGTTAACGCCGAAAAAAAGGGAGGCCATCGCGGATTCAGGCCGTCATGGTGGCTCGAAAGAGCAAGCGCGGCGGTCTTATGAAACCATGATGTCAGATGCGTTTAAAGAAGCTCATCGCGTTCTCAAATCAAACGGTGTGTTGACCGTCGTGTATGCGCACAAAACTACGCTTGGATGGACGACACTCGTTGATAGCCTGCGCGTATCTGGGTTTACAGTCACTCAAGCTTGGCCCCTTGATACGGAACTAAAAACACGGCTGCGGAGCCGTGATTCTTCGGCTCTTGCCAGCAGCATTTTTTTGGTTGCTCGCAAGCGGGATGAAGCTGCAACGGGCGACTACGAATCCGAAGTGCAACCTGAGTTGCGAAGCTTGGTCCGTGAACGTGTCGATACGCTTTGGGAAATGGGTATCTCTGGAGCAGATTTGGTCATCGCCTGTGTAGGTGCTGGATTGGAGCGTTTTTTGACCGAAGTCGAAACCGTCGTGCTCGACACTATTCTCCAAAAACTTTCCAAGGCCGTCGGCGGCAATGGCTCGCGCTCACGTAGCCTCGCGGGGCTGGATCCGGCCACACGCTTCTACGTGCTGTGGCGGTACACCTACGGCGCGGCTGAACTGGAGGCGGGCGAGGCAATTATTTTTGCTAACGGCACCCACGTCGAACTCGATGGGCCGCTAGGGCTTTCCACTGGCTCACGCGCGTTGGTCGAGAAAAAGAAAGCCAAATACAAGCTGCGCGATTTCATCGAGCGCGGCGGCGATGACGATCTCGGCCTGCCCGATGAGAACACCGGCGAAACGCGCGCGACGATCGACGTGCTCCATCGGCTGCTCTGGCTGCTGGAGAAACGGCCACCGCTCATCCCCGAATTCATCGCAGACGCGCAGCCGAATCTCGATCAACTTCGCTTGGTGGCGCAAGCGTTGGCCGGCCCCGCGTTGAAGGGCTGTGAGCTGGAAAACATATCGCCCACTGCGGAGCAATCCGCCCTCAGCAAGCTGCTGGCAAACTGGAGCACAGTGATGGAAGGCAAGGCTGCCAGGGAAGATCGAAGAGTGGGCCAACAGTCGTTAGGGATTTGAGCCATGGCCGGCAAAGCAAAGATTTATGCAGTTTTGACCGGTGATCTCATCAGATCGTCGAAACTGTCGGTCGAGCAAAGCAGGAAAGCGATCGAACTGTTGAAGCGAAGGGCCGGTGAATTTGAGAAAACCTTCCAAGGTGCGATCCAAGGCGAACTCGATTCATTTCGGCATGATAGCTGGCAGTTGCTGATGAAACGGCCAGCGCTCGCCATCCGCGCGACGATTTTCCTGCGGGCGTCCGTCAAGATGGAGTCCGATGCGACCACGAGGTACGACACACGAATCGCAATTGGAATCGGCGCCGTGGATTCAATTTCGAGGCGGAGAATCTCCGACTCGCGCGGTGCGGCTTTCACATTATCAGGTAAAGCGCTGGATGGGATGGACGACGAGCGGCTTGCCTTTGCCAGTGAAAATGGCGTGGCAGGCGATTGCATCGCACAAGGCGTGATTCCGCTGCTCGACTGCGTGATCAGCGATTGGACGGCAACCGAATCGAGAGCCGTGTACGGAGCCCTGCTCGGGCGGACACAGGAACAATCAGCCGCGAAATGGCGGGTTGATCAAAGCGACACGCGACCGAGCCGACAAGCGGTAGCTAAGGCGCTGCGCCGCGCCGATTGGGCAAACCTGGAACGCGTCTTGGGATGGATAGAGAGAGATGCGCAACCTCAGGAGGTTGCATAATCCAAATGCAACCTCTGGAGTTTGCATACGGCAATTGCAACCCCTGGAGCTTGCTATGACTTGAACGCATGGAAAAGATCGTCGCCCTACTTATCGCCGCCCACGCTATCGGCGACTTCGCCCTGCAACCAGATTGGCTGGCCGCGCGGAAACGACACCCCGTTTGGCTGTTGTTACATGCAGTTATTCATGCACTGCTCGCATATGTTGTTCTTCAGGCGTGGACCTGTTGGCAGGCCCCCGTTGCGGTACTAGTGGCGCACGGGATAATCGATTGGATAAAGCCGCGGCTTCCGGACAGCGCTAAATGGTTCACGATTGACCAAGCCGTACACGCGCTAGTTCTACTGGTAATCGCCTGGTGGTTGTTCCATTACGGCATCCTTCCGCGTTTTGATGGAATCGCGTACAAGCCAATTGTTTTCATCGGTGGACTGATTTTCACTGTATTGGGCGCTGGCTTTCTCGTGGGCAAGTTCGCGCGCCGTTTAATCGAAGAAAATCAGTTACAGTCAGAGGGACTCGCGAACGGCGGCAGATGGATCGGTCGCTTTGAGCGTGCGCTAATCTTTGTCCTGATTTTTATAGATCAACCGATGGGAATTGGGTTTCTCGTCGCGGCCAAGTCGATTCTTCGTTTTGAAGAGGCCAAGCAACAAAAGTTCGCGGAATATGTCCTGATCGGTACGCTGTTAAGCTTTTCGCTCGCAATTGCCCTATCGTCATTGACGAAGTGGGCGATGAATCTCTGATGCAGATATAATCTTACAACAATGGCAGCAACAAAACCCTGGATCGAATCGGTTCACCTTCACGCGGATGTTCTCAAAGAGAATGCAGGCACCGATATCTTCGCGCTCGATCTCGGGCCGCTTGCTGATGGTTCCGGTGCAGTCGCGCCGGTGTACCGAGATGCTGAGAGTTTCTTTCGAGCATCGTACGTCACGACTGGGCTGAAGTCGTTGCTCGATGAAGTGTTGAAACGCCTGGCGGGTAAAGGCGGCGCGCCCGTGCTGAAACTAATGACTCCATTCGGCGGTGGTAAATCGCACGTGATGGCGGCGCTGCTTCACGCAGCGAAAAATTACAAAGCGCTCACCGTGTTGCCCGAAGCAAAGGGAATGCCGAACCCAGGTGCCGTTCGCGTTGCTGTTATCGACGGACAGTTTTTTAACGCACAGCAAGGCAAAGAATTCGACGGAATGCGGACGCTGACATTCTGGGGTTGGATTGCGGTCAAGCTTGGAGGGAAAGCCGCTTTCGAACTTGTCCGCGCAAATGATGAGGCACGGGTCACACCAGGGGCAGATGATCTGCTTAAGCTTTTCGGCGATCAGCCCAACCTAATTTTGCTCGATGAGGTTCTGGAACACTTGATCAATGCTGGTGGAGTGAAGGTGGAGAAAACCGATCTCCGCGAGCAAACCCTCACTTTCCTAACAGAACTCACCGTTGCTGCCGCTAATGCACCGCGCACTGTTGTTGTCTTGTCGTTGCCGTCGAGCCAACCGCGCGAAACAATGCGAAGCAGATGAAGTCTTTAAGGTTATTCAGCGCCGCCTGTTGGACAAAATGCCTGATCCGGCAATCGCGAGTGCGACTGCGACCGCTTACCAAGAAGTTTTCACGCAAATGCGTCAAGCTTGGGCGACTACTCCCGCCGAAGAGGAGCAAGCTGACGAGGAAGGCATTGCGCTGCGGAACCGCATCAAGCTGGCCTACCCTTTTCATCCTGCGCTCTTAGATGTGATGAGACAGAGGTGGGCGTCCCTTCCCGAATATCAACGCACACGCGGCGCCCTTCGTTTTCTCGCGGCGTGCCTGCGTGCGCAACATAAAGCTGGCAAGAGCAATGGTCTCCTTACTCCCGGCGATGTCATGCTGAGCGATCACGAGGTCCGTCGCGCGCTGATCAAGGAGCTAGAACTGATGAATCGGTTCGATGCAGTTTTCGAAGCGGATTTGACCGGCACAAATGCGCGTGCTCGTAAAATAGATCAACGCCGTGCGAAGGAGAACCCGGCCGAAGTAGGCAAGAATGTCGCTCAACGAATCGCGACGGCGATTTTTCTCTATTCATTCGGCGGATTGCGACGTGACAACGGTGGGAAAAGTGAAGCTCTTCCGCCTGGAGTAACTGAGCCTGATTTGCTGGCGGCGGTCGTTGGTCCTGATCTGGAGAGTCTGACCGTCAAAGCCGTGCTGGCTGAACTACGGCAGCAATGTCTCTACCTGCATTTCGATGGCGTCCGTTACTGTTTCAAACAAGATCCAAACGTCACACTGCTTATCGAGCAGGAAGCGGATGCCGTTTCGCGCGACGAAAAGATTGTAACGACAACGATCCGCGAAATGCTCGAGAAAAGACTCGCCGGCAATCATGCGGCGATCGCTTGGCCGCAGAATTCGGGGGAAATTCCTGATCAAGAACCACGGTTTCAACTTGCCTATTTGCCACTGGAGTTTGGGACGAAAACTTCAAAAGAACAGGAAGCGACTGCAAAAGAACTGTTCGAAAAACATGGGACCGGTCCTCGTAAGTTTCGAAATGGTCTCGGCCTCGCAATCCCCGCAAGTGATCAGGCTGAAATCTTACGGAAGGAAGTGCGTTACATCGTTGCCATTGAGCGCGTTCGGAACAACGCGAAGAAGCTAAACATCACAAAAGAGCAAGGGGACGAACTTCGGGAGCGCGAGCGAACCGCCAAGAGCGGGGCGGAATCGGCTTTCCTTAAACTCTATAACGAAGTGTGGCTTCCGAAACTAACCAATGGCGGTATTGGCATAGAGAAGCTCACTGTCGGCGGCAGGCCGCTGTCAGTTACTGTTAACGAGAGCCACGAAGCAATGATCTTCGAACGCGGGCTTGAATTACTGATGCAGGTCCAGCCACGTGTTTTCGACAAGATTGCGCCGCGCAAAATCGTTGAGCTATTCAAGATCGGCGAGGGCGGGTCAGCGCCAGGTCTGGAGTGCAAACAAGTAATTGAGGGACTTTTCAGTTTTCTTGGATTCGCTCGGCTGCTCACAGCCGACGTGATTCGGAAATCGATTGTGCGCGGCATTCAGGAGGGAGTATTTGGATATTCTAGCGGCGCGCCACCGACACTCGGAGAGGACGGAAAGTTTCAAGTGGCACCTCAAAAGGTGCGATTCCAAACAACGATTTCCGAAGATGAGGTTGATTTCGATTCTGGATTTCTAATGTTGCCAAGCGCAATTCCCGCAGCCCCGGCTCCGGTAATTACTCCCGGCGTTACGCCGCCCGGACCTGTACCGCCCGGGCCAACTCCATCTGGCCCACAGCCGCCTTCTCCCGATCAACTGCAGACAACGGTCGATCTCTCTTTCGCCGCGAACCGCGATCAACTTTTTGCGGCATGGAATGCGATTGCAAACCTCGCTGACATGTCGGGAGAAGTAGATGTCACAATTCACGCTGAGAAAACTGACGGATTCGATAAATCCAAGTTGCAGAATGGGGTGATGGAACCCTTGCGAGAATCTGATTTGCTCGAATAGGTCAGCGCGCGCTAACGTTGCATCGTTAGCGTGTCGCCGTCTCAAAATCACACGGTCGCACTCGCGCACTGCCGCGCGAGGAGCATGTTAGGTCATGCCCCAACTCTCGCGCGCGATGATTTTGATCTAAATTATCTGCCGTAGCTTACGCGCCAGATGGTGCCGTTGCCGTCTTCGCTGATCAGGAGGCTGCCGTCCTTGGCGACAGTGATTCCGACGGGGCGACCCCAGACTTTCCCTTCGGGTGTAACAAAACCGGTCATGAAATCTTCATATTCGCCGCGCGCTTTGCCGGTCGCATGATCGAACGGCACGCGCACTACTTTGTAACCGGTGCGCTTCATTCGATTCCATGAACCGTGGAACGCCGCGAACATGTCGCCCTTGTATTCGGCGGGGAATTGGTCGCCCGTGTAAAAGCACAAGTTAAGCGTCGCCGAGTGCGCCTGTACGAGCACGTCGGGGACGATGATCTTATCTGCCAGCTCAGGATGTTTCCCCTTGTGGCGCGGATCAGGATGATTGCCGATGTAAAACCACGGCCAGCCGTAAAAACCGCCGGGGCGCACACTGCTGATGTAATCCGGCGGCAAATCTTCACCGATCTCGTCCCGCTCGTTAGTGCTCATCCAAAGCTCGTTCGTGCCGGGACGAAACGCGATGCCGACGGCGTTGCGAATTCCCCATGCGAAGACTTTTCGATCCGTGCCATCGGGGTTAAACTCGAAGATGCGGGCGCGATCAGCTTCCGCGGCGTTGTCGGAATCGTTTGAGTGCGAACCGATGGAGACGTACATTTTTTTGCCATCGGGCGAAAAGACAATGTCGCGCGTCCAATGACCGCCGCTGCGCAAGCGCGCAGCGCCGCCGGAAAGGCGGGCGGCCAACTGTTCCGCCGGTCCGCGCGCTTTTAGATCGCCGTTGCGATAGGGGAAACGAATGACGCCGTCGGTGTTCGCCGCGTACAGAAACTGCGGATCATCGCCCGGCGGATAAAAGGCAATGCCGAACGGTTTGTTCAAGCCGCGTTCTGCGAAAGTTTCGGTGACGTCGGGTTTGCCGTTGCTTCTTGTGTCGCGCAACACTTTAATACGATCGGCCCGGCTCTCCACGACGAAGATGTCGCCGTTCGGCGCGGCGAGCAGAAATCGCGGGTCGCGAAAACCGCTCGCGTACAGTTCGATCTTAAAACCGGGCGGAACTTGAGGCTGTGCATCCGCTAACCGTCGAGCGACGCGCGGTGGGTTAATCGACAGAAGATTTGAGCTGGGCGGAGGCAAATCTTGAACGGTAATTTTGCGACACACTCCGGGCGCATCGCTTCTCCAATCGCCCATCGCTGCCGTGCCGGTGAGGACGGTGCCGCTCTTTGTGGCACTGCCAACTTGAGCTGCAAAGACGAAGCTTGCTGTGATGAAGATCGCGCAAAGAAGACGAGCGAAGTCTCGATTTATCGTCACCTTCTCGAATCGCTTCGTACCGAAACATTGCGTGGATGAGGATAGCGCACGCCTTCGCGTCCTGGGGAGCACAGGCTGCCAGCCTGTAGTTGCCGGCAGCCCTGCCGGCAACATCTTTGTAACACAATCCCCACGGCTATGCATTTTTCCCAGTCTCGGCAGGCTGCCGAGACGGACAGGCTGGCAGCCTGTGCTCCCCAGAAGGACGTAATGCGCAACGCGAGAGGCGCGCTCCGCCCAACACAGCAACAATTCAGCGCGCGATTGTGCCAAGCGTTTCCACCAGCGTCGCGCCTTTCTTGCGATCGTTGATGACGAATGTGTTGTTCTCTCCGAGAGTGGACCACGGACCGCGGGGGACTTCGCTGAAATCCACAAATCGCCAGTCGGTCACATCCGTTGGTTGTAGCCCGAGGTAATCGCGCACTGCAGGCGAGACGTCGAGGCCTGCGCCTTTGTTCAGATTAGGTTTTGGCCGTTCGCTGCCAAAAACGTATTGCCAGTGATCACTGCGGAACGGTCCGGCGTCTTCCCATTGGGCATAGGCGACACGATTGCCTTTGCGGATGGCGATCCAGCGACCTTTGCAGGTGGAAACGGCCGGCCCCTGATACGCGTCTTTAAACCACGGAACCACCTGCGGCGCTTCGGGCCGATGGCCCTCCTTTGCCTTGTCGTTGTAAGGAAGCGCGCAGTAAAATGGATTCAATCGCGGCGTGAAGTTAACAGGAATGTAATTACTGCGACGAGCGGGATCAGGGTCATCAACTCCGCCATAATTTTTGGTCCACTGCGCGTCCCAGCAACTTACCCGATTAGGAACGGGATTCTTGGGAGCCGGTTTTTCGCCGATCCAAAAAATAGTTGTCACAATGTCCTTCTTCCACGGGTACCGCTGTCCCAGTTCGGGGCGATCTCCGGCCAACTGCCCCGGGGTGAACGCGAGTGAACTGACATCAATCACACGATCGTCCGCCCTTTTCTCGGATTTTTTGCTGAACTTGGTTTTCGCAGGTTCCGTCTTTGCCGCTGCGCCGTGCGTGAAAAATGACACGATCGACGAAAGGATAACCGCGATCGTGTGAGTAAATTTTCCAACTTTCATTTGCTATGGCATCAGGCGGCGCCAAACCAAGGCGACGCAGCTCTTTCTTTATGTTTCGTGCACGACGGCGCGGATGCGCGTCAGTCGCGGCGAATTCGGATGCGCCTAAAACAGTTGCGCAATCTCAGTGCAGATTGAGGATAGTCAACCGCGAAAGTGTAGTCCCCCCGAAGAATGCCAATGCACGCACAAGGTGGATCGGCCCGCCGCGGCGGGACGATGCCGGACTCATCGCCGAAGGCGCAGATATCCGGCGACAGAGCCGCACTTGATTAGCCAACGCGTTGAGGAGTCGCCGCGGCGACCGTTCCACCTTCCATCTAAGGCGCAGGATGACTGCTAAAGTGCACGTTCACGATCAAACAAATTTTCCTGGATTCAAAATATCGTCCGGATCGAGCGCTTGCTTGAGTCGGCGATGCGCGTCGCGTACCACTTCACTGGTCGCCTGCGGCCACCAGCGTTTTTTTGCCAGGCCGATTCCGTGTTCGCCCGTGATCACGCCGCCCCAGGCCAGCACCTGCGCGAAAAGATCGTCCAGCGCATGCTCGACTTTTTCCCGCACCGCGGCGTCGCGGTTGTAACGGACGGCCATGATGTTGACGTGAATGTTGCCATCACCGGCGTGGCCAAAGCAGGCGATCGGAAATCCGTGCTTTGCCTGCAGCGTTTCGGCGAACTCCATCAGATCGACCAGGCGGCTGCGCGGCACGACTACGTCCTGGTTCAATTTCGTGAGGCCGGTCGCGCGAAGCGAATTACTAAACTGACGGCGCAACGCCCAGAGCTTTTCGCAATCTGCCTCGCCAGTCGCCAATTCGAGCGCGTTTGGTTTTCGTTTCTCGAGCAATTCGCGAATGGCGGTGGACTCGCTGCGAACGCTCGCCTCTTGTCCGTCGAGATCGACCAGCAGATGCGCGTTACCCTCGGGCACAATCATTTTGCCGAGGTCGCGTCGTGCCGCTTCCAGAGTGAAATGATCAGCGATTTCCAATGACGAGGGGAGAAATCCCGCTGCAAAAATCGCCTGCACGGCTTCGGCAGCCTGGGCTGCGCTGGCAAACGCCGCCGACAAAGTCGCGCGTGCCGGCGGAAGCGGGAGCAAACGCAGCGTGATCTCCGTGACCACGCCGAGCATTCCTTCCGACCCGACGAAGAGGCCAATCAAATCGAACCCGGTTTTATTTTTGTGGACGCGTCCGCCGGTGCGCAGCACGTCGCCATTTGCCAGCACCACTTCAAGACCGATCACGTAGTGGCGCGTCACGCCATATTTCAAACAGCGTGGGCCGCCGGCATTCGTCGCAACGTTTCCACCAATAGTGCAGTCTTTCATGCTCGCCGGATCGGGCGGATAAAACAACTTTTGCGCGCGCACCGCGGCCTTCAGATCAGCGGTAAATACACCCGGCTCAACCACCGCAACCGCATCGGCAAAGCTAATTTCCTTGATCCGATTCATCCGAATGAGAGACAACGCGATCCCGCCGCGCGCGGGCACGCAACCGCCCACATAACCAAATCCGCCGCCCCGCGCTGTTACTGGAATTTTTTCAAGCGAAGCGAAGCGGAGCAGCTTACTCACGTCGTTTGCCGATCTGGCGAAGACAACAACTTCCGGCTGGTGCGCCGCGAACCATTTATCGCTGCTGTGCGCCGCGAGCGTGTCCGGATCGGCTGCAATTGCATCATCGCCTAACAACGTACGCAGCCCGTCGCCCAAAGTCGTGCTCATGCTCGTAATCGTAATCGTTGACGTGTTGTGATTTACGGGAAATTGATTTGCATATCACAGTTACAATGTAAAATGTTTGCTGGTTTAACTTCGGCCTCAACTCACGATGCACACGCGATTCTCGTTCCATGATATGACACTGGATGTGCCATATCATCGCGCCATGACGAAGATGGCGATGTTCATCGCTCGACAGCGCAGGCACGGAGTTTTGCTGCGAGGTGCTCTGACGGAATTGGAATTGCTCCGTTCCCCATAGCAATCGTTATCTTCTGCCAGTCCGACCAAGCAGCTGAAATTGCAAGATATTACCTGAGAATCTAAGATGTTTACAAATTTGGAAGCTTCGACAACCCACAGCCATCTCATCGCTCCACACGGTGGCGAACTTGTTAATCTCATTGTAGACGACGAAAGAGCGGCCGAACTAAAAGCGCAATCGAGGGACTTCCCTTCGTGGGACTTGACGGCCCGCCACATCCGCGATCTTGAACTGCTGATGCATGGGGCTTTCTCTCCCTTACGTGAGTTCATGACTAGGGGAGATTACGAAGGCGTCTGCCATAATATGAGGCTGACGAGCGGCCTTCTCTGGCCGATACCGATCACACTCGATGTTACCGAACCTTTCGCTAAAGGCCTGAAGCAAGGGAGCAGCAAGATCGCGCTCCGGGATGCAGAGGGGGTAATGCTCGCCGTGTTACATGTGGAAGAGGTGTGGCAACCGGATCGTAAAGCTGAAGCGAAAGCGGTTTTTAATACCACTAGCCCGCTTCACCCCGGGGTGAACTATCTGCTGAACAAAGAAAATCCATGGTATGTAGGCGGCCGTATCGAAGGTCTCCAGCCGCCGGCGCATTACGATTTCAAGAATCTCCGTTTAACTCCAGCCGAATTGCGGGTCGAATTCGCCCGGCTCGGTTGGCGCCGTGTCGTGGCATTTCAGACGCGTAATCCCATGCATCGCGCGCATGTGGAATTGACTCTCCGGGCAGCGAAACAGGTTGAAGCTAATCTGCTGATCCATCCCGCGGTTGGGGTAACCAAACTTGGCGACGTCGATTACTTCACGCGGGTCCGGTGCTATCAACGACTGCTCACGAAGTATCCGCATGGAACGGCAAAACTCTCCTTGTTGCCACTCGCCATGCGCCTGGGCGGACCACGCGAAGCGATTTGGCACGGGTTGATTCGAAAGAACCACGGCTGCACACACTTCATCGTGGGACGCGATCACGCCGGCCCAGGCAAAGACGGAGACGGAAAGCCATTTTATGGGCATTATGAAGCTCAAGAACTATTCAGGAAACACGAAGCTGATATCGGGGTCAGCATGGTTCCGTTTAGCATGATGGTGTATGTGGAAGATGAAGATAAGTATTTTCCGGAGGACGAAGTTCCCAAGGATAAACACGTCTTGCACCTCTCCGGCACGGAATTGCGTCAGCGATTAAATGAGGGGCGTGACATTCCTCCATGGTTTACCTATCCCGAGGTCGTACAGGAACTGCGGCGCAGTTTTCCACCACGGCACAAACAGGGTCTGACAGTCTTTTTCACTGGCCTCTCAGGCGCCGGTAAATCGACGATTGCCAGCGTTCTCGTCACCAAATTTCTCGAAGTGGGCGGCAGGCCAGTAACGCTTTTGGATGGCGATCTGGTCCGCAAGCATCTTTCTTCAGAACTAGGCTTTTCGAAGGAACATAGAGACCTCAACATTCACCGGATCGGATACGTCGCTTCCGAGATTACCAAGAATGGCGGCATTGCAATTTGTGCTCCGATCGCGCCGTATGACTCTACTCGCAAACATGTGCGCGCCATGATCGAGCCAGTTGGCGGATTTATTCTGGTGCATCTCTCCACGTCGGTTGACGTATGCGAACAGCGCGATCGCAAAGGTCTCTACGCGAAGGCGCGGGCTGGAATTATCAAGGAATTCACCGGCATTTCGGACCCCTACGAGGAGCCTACGGATGCTGAAGTGGTGATCGATACCGCCGAGCTCACACCGGAAGAGGCTGCGCAGGAAATCATCCTGCATTTAGAGCGTGAAGGCTTCATCGGACTTAATGAAGAACTTGCCTGAACGCGAAGCGAAGTTCATATTGAGAATCTCCCCGCAGGACACGCGCATTTTTGCGTCGGCTGCAGGGGTGCACCCAGAACATCGTGTTGAAAACGATATCTTCACCTCAATCCGCGCGCGATGCGGAGGACAGGGCCTTAGAGACAGGTCCGGAAAAAGCGCGGAGGCGAGTCATGGTCATTGGACTGGACTGCGCAGCGCCTGAGTTGGTCTTTGATCGCTGGCTTGATGATTTGCCAAACTTGAAGTCGATCTGCCGGAGTGGACTGCACGGGCTGCTCCGCTCGTGCGATCCGCCCATCACGGTGCCGGCATGGTCGGTGATGATGTCCTCCAAGAGTCCTGGCCGGCTTGGAGTTTACGGGTTTCGAAACCGTGCAGATCACTCGTACGACCGGTATTCCATCGCCAACTCGCTTGCGATTAAAGAAGACCGGCTCTGGGACATCCTATCGCGCAGTGGAAAACGTTCCATTGTCATAGGCGTGCCGGGAACCTACCCACCACGCCCCCTGAATGGCTTAATGGTAACCGACTTTCTAACTCCGGACACGACCTGCCAGTACACGCATCCGCCTGAACTCAAACAAGAAATAGAGCAGGTGGTTGGCGAATATATTTTGGATGTGCGTGATTTTCGATCCGGCAACAAGGAGAAGATTCTGGCTGACATTTATGAGATGACCCGGAAGCGCTTCCAGCTCGCGCGGCATCTGCTGGCGAAGGGAGATTGGGATTATTTCATCATAGTTGAAATGGGCATCGACCGTATCCACCATGCGTTTTGGGACAATATGGATCCGGCTCATCGCTTCTACGAGCCCGGCAACAAATTTGAGAATGCGATTCGTGATTACTACCAAGAAGTGGACCGTGAAATCGGCGCGTTACTGGCGTTTGCCGATGACGCGACGGCCGTGCTGGTGGTCTCCGACCACGGCGCCAAGCGGATGGATGGCGGCATCTGCGTTAACGAATGGCTGCTTGCGAATGACTACCTGGCTCTCGCCGAAAAGCCCGCCCGCGCAAAGCCGCTCTCGAAAGTCAAAGTCGATTGGTCCCGGACGAAGGCATGGGGCGACGGCGGATACTATGCGCGTGTCTTTCTCAACGTCGCGGGCCGCGAGCCAAACGGAACCATCGCACCAGGAGATTATGAAAGAGTGCGTGATGAACTGAGCGCTGGGCTGAAAGCGATTCCGGACGAAAACGGACACGCAATCGGCACGCAAGCGGTGTGGCGCCGGATCTGATCGTTTATTTTGGCGCTCTTTTCTGGCGCTCCGTTGGCACTGTGGGCGATGGAAAAATACACACCTTCGAAAACGATACTGGGCCGGACGGAGCCAACCACGCGGAGAACGGCATCTTTCTTTTCCGGCCAGCTAACGGTCGCGTGCCAGGTGGACGCCGAATCGACGGGCTTCGTATAATCGACATCGCACCCATGATTTTGCAGATCTTTGACCTGCCAGTTCCCGTAGATATGGAAGGGAAAGCCATTGCCTCGCCGATCTATCATGACTATGCAGCCTCGTAATTTTCTTAAGCAAATAAGAATGGTGCGCGCTCGTGCGCCTCTGCGGCTGAGCTTTGGCGGGGGCGGCACTGATGTCTCACCTTACGCCGATACGCGCGGCGGCTGTGTACTCAACGCCACGATTTCGCGCTGCGTCTATGCGACATTAGTGCCCAAGTCGGAGCGTTCGATCGGTTTCCGCTCGTTCGATTATGGGACGGTGGTTTACTTCACCGAGGAAGAACACTTCCACTTCAATGGTCAAATGGATCTGGTCAAGGGGGTGCTGAAGCGCTTCGAACTCGACAAGCTCCGCTCGGAGGGCTTCGATCTTTTCGTCCATGCCGACGCTCCGCCGGGCTCGGGTCTCGGCAGTTCCTCCACGTTCACCGTGGCGCTCATCGGCCTGTTTCGCGAGTTGCTTGGGCTATCGATTACACCCAATGGCATAGCCGCCCTAGCGTACGAGATCGAACGCAGCGACGTAGGAATCAAAGGCGGCCGACAGGACCAGTATGCCACTGCTTGTGGCGGCTTTAATTTCATGGAGTTCCATGGTGAACAGGTGATCGTCACCCCGCTGCGACTCAGCGATTTTATCATCAACGAACTTGAATACAACCTGCTCCTCTGTTCCATGGGCAGCCGCGAATCCCAGCCAATTATCGGCAGGCAGATGGAAAGTATAAAAAATGAGGAGGCTGAGCCGCTTGCAGCGATGGACAAGACCAAAGAAATCGCAATCGAGATGAAAAAGGCGCTATTGCTGGGAGACCTCGATCGTTTCGGATACATGCTTCACGAGGGTTGGTTGCAGAAGCAAAAGATGGCTTCGGGCATTACCACGCCGCACATTGACGAGGTTTATGCGGAAGCACTCAAGGCTGGTGCCCTCGGGGGCAAGATCACCGGCGCAGGCGGAGGCGGCCACATGATGCTCTACTGCCCGTTTAATAAACGCCACATGGTCAGAGAGCGTCTCACCGCGATGGGCGCAAGGGTCATTGATTTTCGATTCGACCCAGTCGGCATGCAAACTTGGAGGGTTTACAAATGAACGTCCAGCGACTGCCTCGCCCGCACAACTTTACGGAACCCGGCATGACGTTTAACCTGCTCACCACATGAAGAAGGTTCCGAAGGTAGTCGTCATCGGCTTGGACGCCGCAACTTGGACAGTTATCCGGCCATTGATGGCGGAAGGAAAAATGCCGAATCTGGCGAAGCTGATGAAAGCCGGCGTCTCGGGACCGCTCCAGTCGATCATGCCCCCAATCACGCCGCCCGCATGGACCTCCTTTATGACCGGCAAGAATCCGGGCAAACACGGCATCTATAATTTCATCAAGAGCGAGCAGGGCAGCTACGCAATGAAGTACGCGAACGCCACCTCGCGCCGTGCGCCGACAGTTTGGA
>QHQA01000202.1 GCA_003219695.1 Verrucomicrobiota bacterium | reverse complement strand
TTCGAAACGTCCTGCGACAAGCCGTGATTTAACGAGAACCTCATCCGACCCCGAAACTCGACCGCGGTTTGTTCGCACTCGTTTGCGCCGTGTTCGTATCAATCTTCGCGTGTTTTCTCGCCGGATTAAATCTTGCATGGACAGCGCTTGCAGGTGCGTCGCTCATTATGGTGCTCGCGCGCCGCGATACGCACGAGGTGCTCAAGCTTGTCGATTGGCACTTACTGGTATGTTTTTCGGCGCTATTTGTGGTTGTCGATGGCCTGAGCGAAACCGGTTTACCCGATGCGATCTATCGCCATCTGCAGCCGATGTTCGGGGCGCACGTGACAACGCAGGCGTGGAACCTGACGTGGTTCTCCGTGGCTGGCTCGAACATTTTCTCGAACGTTCCGTTTGTGCTTGTCGCGGGGAAGTGGATCGCGCGCTTTGCCGAACCGCTGCTGATGTGGAAAGTGCTCGCCCTGGCGACAACATTCGCCGGGAATCTCACCATCATCGGTTCGGTCGCGAACATGATCGTGGTGGAATCCGCGCGCGAACACATCCAGGTCGGCTTCTGGGTTACGCGAGATGCGGCATCCCGATCACGATCCTGACGACTGTTGCCGGAGTGCTCGTGTTGCTGCTGCTTCACTGAGAAGATATCGCAGTGCTTGTCGGTGTGGCGAAGGAATTGGCACCGAGTCGAGTGAGTCAATCCTGATCCACCGCTGCACGCCATCATCAGTCATTGAACGGTCCTGCGCGTAAACTTTCAACGCGACGCGGTGATTTGTGAACGGAAACACGGACGTGTAGATCGCGCCTCTGTGAAAACTCGACTGCTTAAAGCAGTCAACTTTCAGCGGCGGCAAAATCCACATGCCGCGCCAGCGTCTGGAGGATTGTTCGAGCCGGATCTTGCCCTGACGAACCATAAATACATGCTTTTCGACGAGTCGCGTTGGACGCAGGCGAGATTTCCTGACCGGCAGCGTTTCCGGATTTTTTGCCCGGCAAAATTTCTTCACGGGGCAAACGCCACATTTGGGCTTTCGGGGAAGACAAACAAGTGCGCCGAGATCGGTGAGTGCGGAATTGTAAATCCGGGCGTTGGATTTTGGAAGAAGCGTCGCCGCATATTGCCAAAGCGTTTTTCGGCCAGCGACCGAGTCGATGGATTCCCGAAAATCAAAAAGCCGTGTCAAAACGCGAGCAGTGTTAGCTTCGACGATTGGGACTGGTTGATTGAAAGCGAAGGTGGCGACGGCGTGCGCGGTGTATTTGCCGAGTCCCGGAAGTTGTTGCATTCGCGCGACCGGTCGCG
>QHQA01000203.1 GCA_003219695.1 Verrucomicrobiota bacterium | reverse complement strand
AACACATGGCGCGACAACATTCTTTTCCATGCCTTTCGAAATCATCGCGAAAGGTTGATAGCCGAATTGCGCGACATTTTACCGCGCCACGAATTAACCTTTGATCAGGCGTGCGGTGCGATTTTGTTGGCGGGTTATCTCGCGGCGCCAGAACTGAGTTTCGCAGTGGTTCGTTGCGTCGAAAACTCGAACGGCAATTGGCGTTTGTTGCCGGAAGCAATCTGGGCAGTCGGTCGCTCCGGCGGCGAGGACGTGCATGCGCTTCTCGATAGGTTGTTCGTATTACTGCAAGACGTGTCGAATGAAAAAGATCAACACGGTTGGTCGCCCAGACATTCCATCGTTCGCGCATTTGGCGATATGTCGCCGAGAACATTCCCTGCGGAGGTTGTAGCTCACATCATCCGGAGAGCCGAAGAGCAGCCTAAGCTGCAGGACGTACTGTTTCCTCTGATACACGCTATGGATTTGCCGGTTAGCCTGGAGCACCTCGCCCGACACAAGGCGGCGCAGGTCAGCGCGCGCGGAAAAACTGAAGTTTCGCGTATCGATTTCTTCTTTTCTCGTTGGGACCCGTCTAACGATTTGAGGTTTGTGCGTCCCTCAGATGCTTCTCGCGATCGTTGCGAACCCTGTGGCAATCCTCAGCTGAGGATCCAGTCGTGCGGTCCGCAGCATTTACAATCTGGAGTTGGACAGCTGACACGAACGATATTTCATACCTGCGACAAGTTTCAGACGACTCACCACAATTCCGCACGGCTCTGTGGAAACGTGCTCAACTGGGCGATACCAGTTGCGTTTCGGCATTGTGCACATGTCTCCGCAATGATCCTTGGCTTGCCCATATTGCGCATCATGTCTGGTGCGCTGATCTGTTTGCGGTAGTCGATGAGTGGCTCGAGCGATTTTGCAAAGGACAGATAGACGAACCAGAATACGCTGCATCTTGCTTCGAACACCTACTGCCACTGATTCCTCCGCTCGACGCAGAGAACCTGCTAAGCAAGAATTGGGTTGGTCTTCGGACCGAACGGTACTTTGTTCAAGCTGCCCTTCTAATTAGCAGCACGGTCTCGATTAGATTAGCTGACGAGGCTATCCGCGCGGGGACGGTCAGCGACCCGTTTGAGTTCTTGGAGATGAGGATGAACGATGTACGACAACTGAATCCAAAATGGTCTGCTAGCCAATTCTTGCGTAACCTAGAACCCTATCTCGATCTTTTATCCGAGAAAGAACTCTCTCGCTTTCCGCAATACTGTAACTGGGCCGGCGAGACGACGTGGTGTCGTCGCCATATTCTGCCACGACTTTCCGATGATGAACGGGGCCTTTACGTCGCAGATGAATCTTCGATTCGGAGTGAACTTGAGCACCTGGCCCACGATGACCACGGGTGGCGTTTTCCGCAATTCGCCTTCGTAAGGCTAGTAGAAAGGGAAGCGCAAGCAAAGAACATTATTGAAATAGCCGCGGCTGTGTTTGATTCGGCCCCATCGATTCGGCGTTACAGCATAATGGCGGAAGCCGTCGTCCAACTTGGCGACCGATCCGACCTCTCAATTTTGAATCGACCTCTCCAGCAGGACTGGAAAGAGGCAGCAGAGGCGATTCGAACAAATGCTGAGTTTAGAGTACGTCGTCGAACTCTCGCCGGTGAATTCAGCTCGGGGGAAAATGACTCGGCGACGTGGTGATGATTAAGTCGCAGCATTATGATTACCTCAATTCACACCTTGATTTACTCCGACGACGCGCAGGCGACGCGGGCGTTTCTGCGGGACGTGCTCGGCTGGAAGTATGTGGCCGAAGATTGGGATAACGATTGGCTGATCTTCAAATCGGGACCGAGCGAGATGGGTGTGCACCCGACGCACAGCGTGTGGGAAGGCAAGACTTATGATCACCCGCGTCACCACTCGATCGCGTTGATGTGCGACGATATCGAGAGGACGGTCGGCGAGTTACGTGCGAAAGGAGCGCAGTTCCGGGGTTCTATCGAGCAACGCGAGTACGGACGCGTCATCATGATGATCGTGCCCGGTGCGGATGACATCCAGCTGTATCAGCCGACACACAAGCTGGCGTACAACCTGTAGCGCCGACCGTTAGCGCAACCGGCGTAGGATTGATGGAGAGATCGAGAGGCTGCGAATCTCGTGCGCTCGCTACGATTTCTTCGCCTCCTTGGCCCAGGTGTCTCTTAGCGTGATCGTGCGATTCCAGATTTGTTTTTCCCCGGTGGAATCTGGATCGAGCGCGAAATAGCCAAGTCGCTCGAATTGATAGCGCTCTTCTGGACGCGCGCCTGCGAGCGCGAGTTCGCACTTTGCATTTACCACTTCCAGCGAGCCGGAATTGATGAATGATTTGAAATCGCCGCCCGAGTCGGGCTCAGGAACACTGAACAAGCGATCATACAATCTGACTTCGGCATCAATTGCATCAGCCGCGCTTACCCAGTGAATGGTCCCTTTCACCTTGCGGCCCGCGGTCGGCCCGCCTGATTTGCTGTCCAGATCGACCGTGCACCGCCGTTCAATCACGTTCCCCGCGCCATCCTTGACGACTTCATCGCACTTGATGATGTAAGCATACTTGAGCCGCACTTCGCCGCCCGGCTTGAGCCGAAAATATTTCGGCGGCGGCGTCTCCATGAAATCGTTGCGCTCGATGTAAAGCTCGCGACCGAATGGAATTTTGCGCGTTCCGGCGTTGGCATCCTCGGGATTGTTGATCGCCTCGAGCTGCTCGGTTTTTCCTTCGGGATAATTTGTCAGAACAACTTTGATTGGCCGCAGCACGGCCAGCCGGCGTGTGGCGGTGCGATTGAACTCATCGCGCATCGTATGTTCGAGCAGCGCCATGTCGGTCATGCTCGGATATTTTGTGATGCCGATGTTGTAGGCGAACGCGCGCAACACGCTCGCGGTCACACCGCGCCGACGCAAACCGGAGATGGTGAGCATGCGCGGGTCGTCCCAGCCGTTCACCAGTTTTTCGTTCACGAGCTGGACCAGTTTGCGTTTGCTCATGACCGAGTAGGTAAGATTAAGCCGCGCAAATTCATATTGATGCGGCCGCGGCTCCGGCAATTCGAGCGCGTCGAGAATCCAATCGTAGAGCGACCGGTGTACTTCGAATTCGAGCGTGCAAATCGAGTGGGTGATGCCTTCGATGTAATCGCTGAGCGTATGCGCCCAATCGTACATCGGATAGATGCACCATTTGTCGCCGGTGCGATGATGGGACGCGTGCCGGATCCGATAAAGCACCGGATCGCGCAGCCAGACGTTCGCAGCGTTCACGTCGATCTTTGCCCGCAACGTGCGCGCGCCATCGGGAAACTCGCCCGCTTTCATTCGCGCAAACAAATCGAGGTTTTCCTCGACCGAGCGATCCCGAAAGCCGCTTGCCTTTCCCAGCCGGCGATATGCATCCGTTTCTTCGGGCGTCATATCGCAAACGTAAGCTTTGCCCTGACGGATCAGGTCCACCGCATATTCGTAGAACTTGTCGAAATAATCCGACGCATAAAACGGCGCACCCCCAAGATGGTTGTCCGCCCAGCCTTCGATCAACCAGCGCACGTCAGTCATGATTGACTCGACGTACTCCGCTTCCTCCTTCGCGGGGTTCGTATCATCCATGCGAATATTGCAAATGCCGACGAACTCGCGCGCGATCCCGAAGTTCAGACAGATCGATTTCGCGTGACCGATGTGAAGGTAGCCGTTGGGTTCCGGTGGAAAGCGGGTCACAATCTTCTCGTATTTCGCGGCGCGAATGTCCTCTGCGACAACGTCGCGAATAAAGTCCGAAGGTCTTTCAGGTTCAGTCATCATTGATTGTAACGAGCAAAGCTATCGGCGAACGCGCGCATCGACAACTTGCGCGGCGCTGCGTTAGAATAATTTCGCGCGTCATCCTGAGCGCAGCGAAGCGGATTCGAAGGATCCCCTGGCCCTGCCGAAGAGTAATGCGACGGGATTCCTCGACTTCGCTCGGAATGACCGCGAGGCCGGAATGAAAAACAAGCAAACCACCGAGCGCTACACGCTGGCCGATCTTGAAAAGTGGCGCGAGATTGCAGGCGACATCGAGCCGCCTATTCGGCTCGGCGTTTTTGGCGATCCGGTCGCGCATTCGCTTTCGCCGCAAATGCAAAACGCTGCCCTGCGTACCTGCGAGATCGAGATGCAGTACGCACGCTTCCATATTCGGCCAAATGAGTTGCGATCGGCGCTGCTCATTCTGCGCAGGCTCGATTTCGTGGGAATCAATTTGACCGTCCCGCACAAGATTGCGGCGTTCACGCAAATCGATCAGGCGGACGAATCTGCAACTCGCACCGCAGCGGTAAATGTGATTCGCGTTCGCGATGAAAAACTGATTGGTTCAAATACCGATGGCGAGGGATTCCTGCGAGCGATTCGCAGCGAATTCTCCGTCGATGTACGCGATCTTCGAGTGATGATTCTCGGCGCCGGCGGCGGGGCGGGGCGCGCCATTGCCTGGCAATGCGCGCTCGAGAATTGCGAACGCCTCGTCCTCGTCAATCGCACTCTGGAAAAAGCAAATGCACTCGCGGAACAGTTGCGCCCGTTTTTTATGGGACCACGCGTGCTTGGCCCCGCAGCGCGCCTGGAAGCCGTTGCATGGGAGGAATCGGCAATGCGTGCGCAAATTGGGGACATCGATCTTATCGTGAATGCCACGCCAGCTGGAATGAATCCAGGTGATCCGTCCCCGATGCCGGCGCGATTACTCGCGCCCCATCATATGGTTTTCGATTGCGTTTACGGACCATCGAAGACCGCTCTGCTTCGCTCAGCCGAGGAAGCAGGCGCGCGCGGCGCAAATGGACTATCGATGTTGCTGCATCAGGGCGCGCTGTCGTTCCAAATCTGGTTTAATTGCGAGGCGCCGATCGAAGCGATGCGCGCCGCCCTCTTGTAGGGCGTCTGTGTCAGACGCCGTGAACTTGGCGTTTCACAGAAACGCCCTACAATGCATGGCAAGTTGGTTTGTAAATCGGCAAGAAACCGCCATATTAGCCGATGGTAAGTGCCGGGATAAACTTCGCTAGGCCTGGCCGCGTCATCACCGATCTTGGCGAAGAACTGCTAGAGCTCAAGCGGGAGCGCAACGCTGTGATTCTCGCGCATAACTATCAAGTGCCCGAGTTGCAGGACGTGGCCGATTTCGTAGGCGATTCGCTGGGCCTGAGTTATCAGGCAGCGAAAACGGACGCCGACGTGATCTTGTTTTGCGGCGTCCATTTCATGGCCGAAACGGCCAAGATCATTAATCCAAACAAGCGCGTGATTTTGCCGGATCTCGAGGCTGGCTGCTCGCTCTCCGAATCATGTCCACCGGAAAAACTAGCGGCGTTTTTAAAGAAGCACGCGGATAAGAACTACTACGTCATTGCCTACATCAATTGCAGCGCTGGCGTGAAAGCACAGGCCGACGTGATCTGTACCAGCGGCAATGCCGACAAAATCGTGCGTGCCGCGCCAGCCGATCGAAACATTCTTTTCGTTCCAGACCAAAACCTCGGTGCCTGGGTGATGGAACGAACCGGGCGCAAGATGGATTTGTGGCAGGGCACCTGTTATGTCCACGTCGAGTTCACGGCGCGCAGCATAAACCGCATTCGTGAAGAATATCCCAATGCGCCAGTCGTTGCGCACCCGGAATGCACCTACGCCGTGCGCATGCTTGCCGATGAAGTTTGTTCCACCGAGAAAATGGTAGCGTTTTGCAAAGAATCGCCAGCGCGCGAGATCATTGTCGTCACCGAAGCGGGTTTGTTGCACCGGCTGCGAAAAGAGATCCCGCACAAGACATTCATTCCAGGCCCGACAGATAATTGCTTCTGCGGCGAATGCCGGTTCATGAAAATGAATACGCTGGAAAAAGCTTACGACGCGCTGTTAAACATGGAACCGGAAATCACTTTGCCGGAACCAGTGCGCAAACGCGCAGAAATACCGATTCTGCGGATGCTCGAGTTAAGTAGCTAGAAAGTCTTCCAACGAGCGTCCGCGACTCTCGTTCCTAGCGCACTCTGCCAAGCACGAAGAAGGCCCGCGAATCACACGAATTGACGCGAATTTAGAGAGTGCTGGGCTACGCGTGACAGGTAAACTCCGGCTACGGAATGACTGCTAAGGAAGAATCCATCGAAGAACGAATCGACGGGCTGCATGCCGGCGGAGTTGTCGATTTTCACTTCGATCTGCTGATCGATTTATATGAAAAGCGTGATCGTCCGGGCGTTCTCGTCTCGCATTTTCTGCCGGAATTCGGAGCCGGCGGTATGGGCGTCCTTGGCGTGGCAATTTACATCGAGGACCGTTATCTGCCCGAAATGGGTTTGCGCGTGGCGCTCGATCAGGTTGCACGACTGTACGCTGAGGTGGAGCAAACGGAGCGACTCGCGATTTGCAAAACGTTTGCCGAGATCGAGCAGGCCCGCGCGGCGAACAAAATCGCGCTGGTCATCACGATGGAAGGCGTCGAACCGTTAGGCGACGATTTAAACTTGCTCCGCGCATTTTACGAGCTCGGCGTGCGATCGGTTGGCTTGACGCATGCGCGGCGCAACGCCGCGGGCAGCGGCGGGATTTTCAAGCCGAGCGGTTCGCCACGCGACGGCCTGACAAATTTCGGCTGCGACCTGGTGCGCGAGTGCGAGCGGCTCGGCATCCTCATCGATCTTGCGCACATTAACCCAAGGGGATTCGAGGACATTATCGATCTGACGAGCAAACCGCTCATTGTTTCGCACACCAACGCGCGAAAGTTTTACGACATCGAGCGCAACATCACCGACGAACAAATCAAGATCATTGGTCAACGCGGCGGCGTGGTCGGGCTCAATGCGATTCTCGTTAGCCCAGACCCTCAAACGAGCACGATCGATCGTTATGTCAATCATATCGAGCACGTGATAGGCCTGGCCGGCATCGACAGCGTCGGGATCGGTTTTGATTTTTGCGAGTATCTCTTCCAGCAGCTGCCGGAGAGCCTGCGGGCCGAGCTTGCTGCGAAGTTAACGACCCCGCATTTCATTCCCGACCTAACGAACCATTCGCATGCGCGAAATCTCACCCGCAAACTCATCGAGCGCGGCTTTTCCGACGAGAATATCGAAAAAATCCTGCGAGGCAATTGGCTGCGGATTTTTGAAGAATGGCTGTAGGTGGAACGCGTTGTCCTCAACACGTTGGGTGAGTGTCTTCTCGCCCGCCTGGCTTTTGAGGGATCATCCAGCGCCTTCGGAGATAGCCATCGCCTTCGGAAAAGCCGATCCACCTTGGAGCGATTTCGACAGGTTAGCTTTTGTCTTGCCTGAGCAGCGCTTTAACGCTTCAACGCTTTAACCCTTCAACGCTTCCACGAATTGAAATTTATTAATCTCACCCGCCGCACGGAGATCGGCGCGAACTCGTACTATCTTGAGATTGGTCGCCATCGGCTGTTGCTCGATTGCGGGATGCATCCCAAAAACACAGGCGAGGAAGCGCTGCCTAATTTCAAGCTAACCGCGGGCCGCGAGATCGAAGCGATTCTGATTTCGCACGCGCACCAGGATCACATCGGCACGTTGCCACTGGCAATGCGACGCTTTCCCGGCGCGCGCGTTTTCATGACGGAGGCCACGGCCGAGGTCGGCAGTGTGCTTTTGCACAACTCCGTCAACGTGATGACCCGACAACGCGAGGAGATCGGTCCCCCAGTCGCGGGATTGTATCCACTTTTCACGCATCGCGAAACCGATCGCGCATCGGAACGGTGGCGCTGGTGTCCGCTACGCCAGCGTATCTCCATTTCAGGCGAACGGGCGCCGCAGCCCCAAAGGATTTCGGGGCTGACATTCGAGTTTTTTGATGCAGGGCACGTGCTTGGCTCGGCAGGAGTTTTGCTGCGCGCCGAAGGCCAAACGGTCTTTTACACTGGCGACGTCAATTTCGACGATCAAACGATCATGGAAGCGGCGATCTTCCCTCAAGAGAAGATCGATGTCCTGATCGTGGAATGCACGCGAGGCGATCACGCCAAGCCGGCGGACTGGACGCGCGCTGGCGAAGAGCGACGCCTGGCAGAGGCGCTCGCCGCTGCATTTGAGCGTGGGTCATGCGTGCTCATACCCGTTTTCGCGCTTGGCAAAACACAGGAAGTGCTGGCGATGTTTTACAAATTCCGTCGCGAGCGGCGCCTGCCCGAATTTCCAATCTATATCGGCGGTCTCAGCTCGAAGTTCACCGATATTTACGATCGCCGCGCGCACATGACTCGCCGGCAATTGCCTCGCCTGCAACTTATGAGGGAAGTGGCGCCCTTCATTTTGAATGACGAAACTATCCGAGATGCGCCGCTGCGCGGAGGACGCGCTTACGTCCTCTCCAGCGGCATGATGATCCCCAGAACGCTCTCGAACGTTTTTGCCCGGCGACTAATTGAAAATCAGCAGCACTCGATTTTCTTCGTCGGCTACGCCAATCCGAAATCGCCTGCCGGTCTTCTGCGGGACACAGGCACGGAGGGCGAGGTCGCTCTGGATCCCGACAAACCAGCTCAGCGCATCCGTTGCAACATCGAACAGTTCCAGTTCAGCGCGCACTCCACACGCGAAGCGCTTGTCGATTACGCGACGAAACTCGCGCCCCGAAAAATCGTTCTCGTGCATGGCGATCCGCCCGCGGTGGAGTGGATGCGCGCGACTTTGACAGCCGAGCTTCCCGACTCAGAGGTGATTGTGCCTACGCCGGGCGTGGAGTTAGAGTTGTGAGAAGTGAGAAGTGACTAGTGAGGGGTGGCTTAGCGGGTGTAAATTGAAAAGCGCTTACTTCTTGCTTCTCGCCTCTCACATCTCACGAAATGAAAATCGTGACCTGGAACATCAACTCCTTGCGCAAACGCCAGGATCGCTTGTTCACCTGGCTACAGGCCACCGAGCCGGACATTGTTTGCTTGCAAGAGACCAAGTGCCCGGACGAACAATTCCCCGCGCTTGCTCTGCAGGCAGCTGGTTACCACTCGGCTTATCACGGTGAGAAATCGTATAACGGCGTGGCCATCCTCGCGAAAAGCGAGCCGCGCGATGTCCGCCTGTCGCTTTGTGATGAAGTGGTCGATCCGCAGGCGCGGGTGATCGCAGCGACCATCGGCGACCTGCGCGTGTACTCGATTTACGCACCGAATGGACAAGCAGTCGGCTCGCCTGCTTACGAATACAAGCTGCATTGGTATCGGCGCCTGCGAGATTGTTTGGCCGGGGAAAAATCCACAGACCTTGTGGTATGCGGAGATTTCAACGTCGCCCCGGAAGACATCGACGTTTACGATCCCGCGCTTTGGCACGGGACCATCATGTGCTCGGAAAATGAACGGCGCGCATTTTGCGAATTATGCGACGCAGGTCTGCGGGACACGCTGCGATTGCATCACAAAGAGGGAAATCTTTTCAGTTGGTGGGATTATCAAATGCGCGCATTTGAAAAGAATCGCGGCCTTCGCATCGATGCAGTTCTGGCCAGCGAATCGCTGGCAAAAAAATGTGTTGCGTCCGGGATCAATCGCGAAATGCGAACGGGCAAAGACCCTTCCGATCATGCGCCGGTGTGGGCGGAGTTTCGGGATTAGTGAGAAGTATTGGTGAGAGATGAGAAGTGAAAACGCAAACCACTTCTCACTTCTCACATCTCACCTCTCACGTTCTACTAATCTGAATGCGCCTCCGCGTTTCCAATCCACCGCCAAAGCCGCTCCTCATCTGGGATGGCGAATGTGATTTTTGCCGGCTGTGGATCGAACGCTGGCGCGAAAGCACCGGTGGCAACGTCGATTACGCCATCTATCAGGAGGCAGCCGGTCGCTTTCCCGAAATTTCAATCGAACAGTTCAAACGCTCGATGGTTTTCATCGAGCCGGATGGTAAAGTGTTTTTCGCGGCGGAAGCGATCTATCGCTCCTTAGGACATCGAGCTTCGAGAAAATGGCTGGCGTGGAGCTATGATCACCTTCCCGGATTCGCGGCGATTTCCGAAACCGGCTATAACTTTATTGCTCGCCATCGGAACCTTGCAGCGGCAGTGACGCGTTTGCTCTCGGGCAAAGATGTGCGCCCGCCAACTTATTTTTGGGCGCGCCGCTGGTTCTTGCGTACGCTCGGCGTGATTTACCTGATCGCGTTCGTCTCGCTGTGGGTGCAAGTGGACGGACTCATCGGGAGCGACGGAATGTCGCCGGTCAATCAATTCTTGCCGGCAGTTCGCGCACAACTTGGACGAGGCGCCTACACTTTTTTGCCCACGCTCTGCTGGTTCGACTTCAGCAACGGCTTTCTTCATTTCCTTTGCGGCGGCGGCGTTGTTCTCTCGTTGCTTTTAGTTTTCGGGGTCGCCCCGGCACTTTCGCTCGTTGCGCTTTTTATCTTTTACCTGTCACTCACGATTGCCGGACAAATCTTTCTCAATTTTCAATGGGACGTTCTCCTGCTGGAGACTGGCTTCTTATCGATCTTTCTCGCGCCGTGGCAGCTTCGGCCAACGGGATTAATATGGTGGCCGGGGTCATCGCCCCCGGCTACAGCGGCTCCGGTTTCAAGCGCGGGTTTGTTTTTGCTCAAGTTTCTTCTTTTCAAACTGATGCTGATGTCTGGCGTGGTGAAACTGACCAGCGGCGATGATTCCTGGTGGAGCCTGACGGCACTCGATTATCACTACTGGTCGCAACCGTTGCCCACGGTGTTTGGCTGGTGGGCGGATAAAAGTCCGGAATGGTTTAAGCATTTTTCGGTCGGGGTTTGTCTCGTGGTGGAAATCGTCGTGCCTTTTTTAATCTGGGCGCCGCGACGACCGCGACTTATCGCTGCCGGACTGATGATTTTTCTTCAGCTCGTGATCGGTCTCACCGGCAACTATTGCTTTTTCAATCTGCTCACGATCGCTTTGTGTTTGTTGCTTTTTGATGACGCGGCGGTAAGGATTCCGCGGTTGCGGGAGGCCGGCCGCGCACGGACCATCAGCGCGCCCGGCGGTCGCGCCCTACCAGATCGATTGTGCAGTTATGCGGCGGTTGCGGTGATTATTGTGACGCTGCCGATCAATGCGTGGCTGATCTTCAGCGCGTTCAAGCCGCAGGCCCGGCCGCCGCGCGCACTGGCAAAGCTTTATGAACAGCTCGAAGCGTTTCGGATCCTGAATGGCTACGGACTGTTTCGCGTGATGACAAAGGACCGCGACGAAATCATCATCGAAGGCAGTGCGGACGGGATGGATTGGCTCCCGTACGAATTCAAATGGAAACCAGGCGACGTGAAAGGGGCGCCGGGCTGGTGTGCGCCGCACCAGCCACGTCTCGACTGGCAGATGTGGTTTGCCGCTCTGGAAACGCCGGGAGGAAATTCGTGGCTAGTGGGGTTGATCTTCCGGCTGCTCCAAGGCTCGCACGACGTGAGCGGCTTGCTTGCGCGAAATCCGTTTCCAGACAAGCCGCCCCGCTATATTCGCGCGATGTTTTATCGTTACCGGTTCACGACCGTGAACGAACTTCGCCAGACCGGCGCGTGGTGGAAACGTCAGGAGCTTCGCGAGTATTTGCCTGCGATCTCTCTCGATCAGTTGCAGTAAATGACGTGACGCGCGCGCTCTTGAGAGACGCATGTTCGCGGGTATATTCGCCCGCGATGGCGAAGGAACAACAGATCGTGACCGAGGGCACGGTGACCCAGGTGTTGCCAGGGACGATGTTCCGGGTCGATCTGCCCGGCCAGCGCAATGTGCTCGCACATATTTCGGGCAAAATGCGCAAGCATTTCATCCGGATCGTGCCCGGAGACAAAGTTTCCGTGGAGCTTTCGCCATACGACCTGACGAAAGCGCGAATCATTTTCCGCGAACAGTGATGCGCGCGCTGGCGCGCCGTTAAAGCATTAAACACGTTGAAGCGCCCCGCTCGCGAAGGCTTTCGGAGTTCAAGCGGCTTTTCCTCTGAACTCTTGGACGCTTAAAACACTTAAACGCTTAAACGCTTCAACGCTTTAACGAAACTGAGCGTTTGCCCATTTAGCAAAGCGCGCGGATAATTGAGGCGAAAATCAACTGGAGATTACCAATGGCAGAAGAAAAGCAACCAGAACAGAAACCGTCGGCCGCCGGCGAGGCGCAGAATAAATTGCAAAGCAGCAGGGAACATGCACGCAAGGCGGCGGAAGAATTGAAATCAGCCGCAGGCGCGTTCGCGGAAGAGTATCGCGGGAAGGCGGAGCAGGCTTGGGATGAAGCACGCGGCAAAGCGGAACAAGCGTGGGGAGACGCGAGGACCCGCGCCCGGACGTTTCAGGAAGACGCAGAGCAATACGTGCGTGAAAATCCCACCAAGGCGATATTCACGGCGCTCGGCATTGGGTTCGTGCTGGGTCTGATCTTCCGGCGTTAACTCTGAAAGCTCTCGAAATGACCAGCGAGAGCTCTCGGCCCCGCAATCCTGCAGGGCACGCCGGTTTGCTCGAAAACCTGATCGCGCTGGTAGGCGCGCTGACAGAGTTTTTCGAGAGTCGCTTTGCGCTTGTCGCCCGGGAATCCAAAGCGGCGGCGGTGCAGGTGCTGGTACTCATCGTCTGTGTGGTTCTGGCGCTGGCGCTCTGCGTGATGGGCTATGTCTTTCTCATCGTGGCGGTAGTTGTTGGCCTGGCGCATTTGATTGGCACGTCGTGGCCCGCTGTAGCGCTGATCGCTGCCGCGGTGCATTTCCTGGTCGCGCTGATTTTCCTTCTGGTGGCGCGCAGCCGTGTCACTAAACCGTTTTTCCGAAACACAGTTGCCGAATTAAAGAAGGATCGCGAATGGCTAAAACATCTCGACGCAACGAATCAATCGACGAGTTGAGAGCGGAGCTCGCGCGATCTCGTGAACGCCTGAGGCACGACTTGCGCGGGCTGCGCTATGAATTGGATTTCCCGGCAAAATTCCGCAGATCGTTCCGGCAACAGACCGTCTCCTGGCTCACGGCGGCGGCCGCCGTCGGCGCGCTGATCGCACTGGCTCCAATGCGGAAGAGAAAAGTTTATGTGGATGCAAAGAACAGCCGTAAAGCAAAGAAAAAGCTGGTCGAAACCGGCTTTGCCCTGGCTGCACTAAAAATCGCGGCCAGCCTGGTTCGGCCGGTGATTGTGGAGCTGGTCAAAAGTCGCCTCACTGATTTTGCAGGGCGGCCACGTCGCAAAACATAAGCCCATGTGTCTGATGTTCCCCGGGGGACTTGCTCGTTTTAGTATTTACGCGCCGGGCTGGGCGGCGTAATGATTCCTGTAAGCGCCCATGATCGCTAATAGTCTTGTTTCGGACATCGCAGTGAAATCTCATCCGCTGAGTCACGTGGATGACTATCTTGAGGTTGGGCAAAAGGCGGGCGCATCCGACATTCATCTGGGCGTGAACGCGCAGCCGAGATGGCGTTTACACGGACGACTAGAGCCAATCTGGCCGGACGCACCGCGGTTCACTGCCGAGCAAACCGCGGCCCTGGCAGAAGCTTTTGTGCCCAGCGTCTATAAAGATGAGCTGAATAGGCGCGGCGACTCGGATTTTGCCTATGCCAACCAATTCGCCCGTTACCGCACCAGCGTGGTGCGCCAGCGGCTTGGGATCGAAATGGTTTTTCGCGTGATTAACGCCCATGTGCGAACCATGGACGAACTGGGCTTGCCCGAGCGTCTCAAGTTACTCACCCGCTATCAGAACGGGCTGATCCTGGTGACCGGCTCGGTGGGAACGGGCAAATCGACGACGCTGGCAGCGATGGTCGAGCACATAAACGTCGAGCGCCACGATCACATCATCACACTGGAAGATCCGATCGAGTACATTTTGAAATCGAAAAACTGCCACGTTACCCAGCGGGAGGTATTCACTCACACCGAGTCTTTCGCTACGGCGCTGCGCGCGTCACTTCGCGAGGACCCGGACGTGATCATGGTCGGAGAAATGCGCGACCTGGAGACGATTTCCCTCGCCATCACCGCCGCTGAAACCGGCCATCTTGTTTTGGCAACGCTGCACACCAGTAATGCTTCCCGGACGCTGGATCGGTTGCTCGACGTGTTTCCGCCTCATCAGCAGGAACAAATCCGGGTGATGGTGAGCGAATCTCTCCGCGGAGTCGTCAGTCACCAGCTGATACCGCGGGCAGACGGCACCGGACGCGTGCTGGCACTGGAAATTCTCACGAATACGCCAGCTATAGCTAACGTGATTCGCGAAAACAAAACCTATATGTTGCCGGGCATCATTCAGACCGGCAAAAAACAAGGCATGCGTCTCATGGATGATACGCTCATCGAACTTTACCAGCGCGGTGTGATCACCGCCGAGGAGGCTTACGCGCGCGCCGACCAGAAACTACTGGTGCGCCAGCAGTTGAATACGTAGACCACATGGCCACAGATCACAGGACTACGGGCCTGCAAGCGCACAGCCGAATAGTCTTGTTGTCTCGTCGTCCTGTGCTCTCGTTGTCCCGTTAAAATGGCTTACCTTGACCAATTTCTGAGCGTAATCGTCAGGCACGGTGGATCTGATCTGCATTTCGCCGAGGGGCAGCCGCCGAAAATGCGTGTGCATGGTGATATCATGCCCATTCGCGCCGAGCCGATTTCGCACGAGGAAGCGGTGCGGATGATGAGTGAACTCTGTGGCGCGCATAACTGGGAAATCTTTGAGCAGCGCGGCGACCTCGATTTTGCCTACGAAATGGATGAAGCCTCTCGTTTCCGCAGCAACTATTTCAAGCAGTCGGATGGGTACGGCGCAACGTTTCGGCTGATTCCTACCAAGATCGCCACACTCGAGGATCTGGGCATTCCAATGGTGGTGAAAGACTTTGCCAATTTACGCGGCGGCCTGGTCCTTGTGACTGGTCCCACCGGCTCCGGCAAAACCACCACGCAGGCTGCGCTGGTCGACTACATCAATCAAAATTTTGCAAAGCATATCATAACGATCGAGGAACCGATTGAATTTGTGCATGACAACAAGCTCAGCACCATCACCCAGCGAGAAGTGCCGGGCGATTCCAGTTCGTTCGCCGCAGGGCTCAAGGCGGCGTTGCGCGAGGACACCGACATTGTGCTGGTGGGAGAAATGCGCGACTTGGAAACAGTTTCACTCGCTCTGACTGCCGCCGAGACCGGGCTTATGGTGTTCGGCACGCTGCACACGAACAATGCGCGCAAGACGGTTGACCGAATGGTGGACGTTTTTCCGGTAGAACGCCAATCGCAGGCCCGCGCCATGCTGGCGAACTCGCTGCGCGGCGTGGTCGCTCAATTGCTCTTGAAAAGAGCAGACCGGCCCGGACGAATCGCAGTCAACGAGATTTTAATCGCCAATGCCGCTGTCGCCGCAATTATTCGAGAAGGTGCAACGCAAAAACTCCAAGACGTGATCATATCCGGCAAGACGCAGGGGATGCAGTTCATGGACGACGCCATCTGGGCGCTTCTGGAAAAAGGCATTGTCTCCCCTCACGAGGCTTTCATGAAAGCGATCGATAAAAGCCGCTTCAAGCCGTTCCTCTCACCAGAGGAAGAAGCGCTCGCCAGCGCGGCGGGTTCCGTCGCCGACGACGGCAAACGGGGCCCGGGTAATCTTGTAAGACCGTTCGTCACTCGCGCGCAGGCACCAGCGCGCTAACAAGGCTGTAGCGTCCGCTGTCCCTCAACGGATTTCTCTCGCGCGCTGAATTTGTCTGCATAGGACCCCTCCTTCGCTCGTGCTCCGGCGGACGAGTCGCACGCTATAGCACGCACATTGCATTCGAGCTTCGTCATCCGGTAATCGTTAGCACTGCTGTGCCCTTGAGCTCACCCGCCCGAAATCTGTTCAGCGCGGTGTTGGCTTCTTCCAAGGCGAATGTCTCCGTCTTCGTCTGAACCGGAATGCGCGGTGCGAGAGCAAAAAGCTCTTCGCCGTCGCGCCGGGTCAGGTTTGCCACTGAAGTGATTATGCGTTCTTCCCAAAGAGCGGCGTAAGGGAACGAAGGAATGTCACTCATGTGAATTCCGCCGCAAACCACAATGCCACCTTTGGCTAGCGCGTGGAGTGCCGCGGGCACGAGCGCGCCGACTGAAGCAAAAATAATTGCGGCATCCAGTTTTTCAGACGGCATCTCATCAGAACCGCCGGCCCAGGCTGCGCCAAGTTTCTTCGCAGCCTGCTGCGTAGCATTGTCACCTGGCCGCGTGAAAATAAAGAGGTCGCGGGCTTGGTAAAGCGCGATCTGCGCGATCAAGTGCGCGGCGTTGCCAAAGCCATACATGCCAAGCCGGCGCGCGTCACCTGTCTTCCGATAGCAGCGATAGCCAATCAACCCGGCGCAAAGCAACGGCGCAACTTCAACATCGTTATAGCGGTCGGGCAGATGAAAGCAGAATCGCGCATCGGCGACGGTGTACTCCGCGTAACCGCCGTCGATGGTGTAGCCGGTGAAACGCGCGTGATCGCACAGATTCTCCCGGCCCGATCGGCAATAAGCACATTCGCCATCTGTCCAACCGAGCCATGGAATGCCGACGCGATCCCCGATCTGGAATTTCGAATTTGCTTCCTGCCCGATCTCTTCCACGCGCCCGACAATCTGGTGTCCTAAAATCAGCGGTAGCTTCGGGTTCGGCAGTTCACCATCGACCACGTGAAGATCAGTGCGGCACACAGCGCACGCGTTGATGCGCACAAGCAGTTCTCCCCTGCCCGGCCTTGGTTTTGGCACATCGCGTAGTTGGAGCGGCTGCGCTGACTTATCGAGAACCATCGCGCGCATGAGCCAACATAAATGACGAATGACAAATGACGAAGCTCGAATCAAGGATGGCTAACGCCGCGTTGGATCGTTGAAGCCTAAAGGCAGCTGTAGTGTCCGCTGTCCTGAGCGGATTTTGCGCGCCGAATCTGCGCTGGAGACAGCGCACGCTACATCATAAAGAATGCAGATTTACCGAATCAGCGCGCGCCGACTGGCTCGGGTCGCATCTGTCCTTTCGCGGGTGGAGCCTCCTCATGATAGTGAGCGCTGCGGAGGAACGGCACCTTGTCGAGCACGTGCTCCTGGAACCATTCGAGCCAGAGATAGATCACTGGTGTGATGAACAACGTGACCATCTGAGAGATAATTAGACCGCCCACGATCACCAGACCCAGCGGCCGACGCGATGCGGCGTCCTGCCCGAACCCGAGTGCAATCGGTATCGCGCCCATAAGCGCGGCGAGAGTTGTCATCATAATGGGCCGAAACCGTTCCATGCTGGCTTCGTGAATGGCTGAGCGCAAGTCCCAGCCTTCGTCGATTCGTTGCAAGGCAAAATCGACCACCATGATTCCGTTCTTCTTCACGATGCCTAACAAGAGAAAGAGTCCGATCACGCTGTAGAGCGAAAGGACTGAGTGGAAAAGATATAATGTGGCCAAGCCACCGACGAGCGCGGGCACAATCGCGGGAAACAAAACTGTGAATGGATGCACGTAGCTCTCGTAAAGAATTCCCAGGATCACATACATGACAAAGACCGCGGCGAGCAAGAGCAGTGGCAGCGAACGGAACAGCTGCTGGAACACGAGCGTTTCACCCTGGAAGATACCCTGCACGGTCGGATAGTGCGGATGGATTTGCGCGAAAGCGTCCTCGATAAACTTGGTCGCGTCGCCGATGGCGACGTTCGGCAACAGGTTGAAATTGAACGTAACGCTTGTGAACTGATTCAAATGGTTCACGGCTTGCGGACCAATAACTTCTTTTGTTGATGTTACAACACGCAGCGGCACGAGGTTCGTCATGTTACCTGTGGTCGTCGCTATGGTTCCGCCGCCTGAGCCGCTCGCGCTGAAATTGCCGCTGGTGCTGCTGCGCACGTAGAGATCGTCCAGGTCCCCAGGGTGCGCGCGATTCTTGTCGGTAACTTCGAGAATAACCTGGTATTGGTCATCCGGTTCCTTGATAAGATAGACGTAGTTTTGCGAGTAAGCGTTGCGCAACAGGCTTTGGATTGAAGAAGTAGAAACGCCGTAGGTGGCTGCGCGATCCCGGTTCATGTCGATCCGAAGATTCGGCGTGTCGTGATAGTAATCGGAGCGGACACTGGAGAAGCCTTTAAACTGTTTCAGTTTTTTCATCAGTTCGTCGGCCACAGCATAGACGTCTCCCGGCACGATGCCGCTGATGGTGTACGCGTACTGCCCTTGCGTCTGACTCGTGGCCCCAACGCTGATTTGCAACACGGGACTTGGCGTTAACACAGCTGTCATGCCAGGAATTGAGCCGAGCGATTTTTGCAGCCGCAAAATGACTCGATCGATAGGCGGACGTTCACCGCGCGGTTTCAGAAAAAGAAACAGCAGCCCCTGCGACAATGCGGTACGCGAGGAGAAACCAGCGAGTGTGAAGAATTGCCCGACGGCTGGATCCTCTTGCAGTTTCTTATTGACTTCCGTTTGATAAGCGCGCATCTGCGCCGGCGACGAACCTTCCTGCGCGATGAACACGCCGCGAACGAAACCGCTATCGCCCGGCGGCAACAACGTGAACGGCAAATGGGTGAAGAAGAACCAGAGACCAAGGATGCAGATGATCAAGATCGGCACGGTGAGCCACGCGCGGTCGAGAAACTTGTCGAGCACACGCCCATAGGCAGCGATCACTCTTTTGATGAAATTGCTGGTGTGCCGTTCCATCCAGGCGCGTTTGTGGCCCGCCCTGCGCTCACCCAGGATGCGCGCGCACATCAACGGCGTGAGCGTGAGCGACACAAGGCCTGAGGCAAGAATCGCCACGATGATCGTGACGGAAAACTCGCGGAAGATGCGGCCAAGCAGTCCAGGGATGAAGACCAACGGAATGAAAACCGCAGCGAGTGACAGCGTCATTGACAGGATCGTGAACGAAATTTCGCCGGCGCTGTTGAAGGTGGCTTTTACGATCGACTCACCGTGCTCGGCGCGGCGCACCACGTTTTCCAAAAACACAATGGCGTCATCGACAAGGAAACCAATAGCCAGTGTCAGCGCCATCAAAGTCAGATTGTTGATAGAGAAATTGAGCATGTACATCACCGCCACTGTGAGCAGCAACGACATGGGCAACGCCACAGCCGGAATCAGTGTGTCGGTAGCGCGACCGAGAAACACGTAGATAACCATCACTACCAGCACGAACGCGATCATCAGCGTCCATTTCACTTCCGCGGCGGAATTGACAATCGTTTGCGAACGATCGAATACCGGCGTGAATTTGATCGAACCCGGCAGACTCGCGCGCAGCTCAGGGAACAGCGCTTTGACGGAGTTCGCTACTTCCACTGCATTTGCGCCAGCCTGTCGTGAAACCGCAAGCACCACTACCGAGCCGGGCGGTTTAAAACCGCGCATCCAGAAAAAGCGCGAGATGCGTTCGTCCTGAACACCCTGGTACACATCAGCAACATCGCGCAAGTAAACCGGCAAACCATTCGGGTTGCGCGCCACAATCAGGTTGCGATATCCCTCAGCCTTATCGATCTGTCCATTAGGCTGAAGGACAAAGGTGCGATGCGCACCGTCGAATTGTCCTGCGCCGGAATAGACTGTGCCCGCTTTGATCGCGCTGGCCAGATCATCCATCGTCAGACCGCGCACGGCCAGAGCCGACGGATCGGCCTTGATTCGAATTGCGCCCTGCACTCCGTAAATGTTCACCTGCGAAACACCCGGCAGAATGTTAATGCGCTGCGCGACAACCGTGGACGCGTACTTGTACAGGTCCCAGTCAGTCAGCGTATCTGACATCAGGCCTAACAAGTAAACGGCCTGATCGTTCGGATTGGTTTTTGTAAACGTGGGCGGACTCGGCAGATCGATTGGCAATTTCCCCGTGGCACGTTGGATCGCAGCCTGCACATCTGTCGCGGCATCGGTGATGCTTTTGCTCAGAACAAACTGCAAGATCAGCGACGTGTTGCTCTGCGTGCTAGTGCTGGTGATGATGTCCAGCCCGGGGATCTGCATGAATTGTTTCTCCAACGGCGTGGCGATGTTGTTGGCCATCGTCGTGGGGTCCGCGCCGGGATACGAGCAGGTAACTTGAATGACCGGATAATCCACTGCGGGCAGATCGTTGACGGCAAGTTTCCCGTAAGTCGCGAGCCCGGCGACAATCACGGACAGAGTCAGCAGCACGGTCATCACAGGCCGGCGAATAAACGGCCCTGAGAGTCCCGAGCCTTCGACTGGAACTAACTTTGCCGTCGGCTCCGGCTGATCTCCGGCGAACGACCTTGATCTACGGCGATCCCGATCTCTTACTTCACGTTCGCCGTCATGTTCCTCTGCGTCATTCATACGACGTTGCGCTTTTTGGAGTCCCAACCTCTCCGGACTGAAGCGTGCCCGACGTCTCAGCAGCATACGGTTGCGGCGCCACTTTCGTTCCCGGCGAAAGCGCGAGCTGGCCGGTGACAACAACGGTCTCGCCGGGTTTCACGCCGCTCTCAACCACGACAAGATCGCCGTCCTGGCGCTGACCTGGTTTCACGGGTCGGAGATCGACAGTATTGTCCTGCTTTACCACAAAAACGAACGGCCCACTCTGGCTAACCTGGACGGCCTGCGACGGCACAAGCGTGGCGTTCTTGAGCATGTCCAGAATGAAACGAACCAGGACAAATTCCGACGGCCACAGCGCGCGATCAGGGTTCGGAGTAACCCCGCGGGCTTTCACCGTTCCCGAGCCGGGCTGCACTGCGTTGTCGATAAAGTACAAATCACCCAAACGCGGGGCGACCGAGCCGTCCGCCAGGTAGGTTTCCACCTTCACGTTTGGCCCGCCGAGATATTTTCGCACAAGCGGCAGATCGTTCTCGGCCACAGTGAAATCGGTGTAAATCGGATCCAAACCCTGGATTGTGACGAGTGGCGGAGTCGAAGGTCCGACCAAGTTGCCAACGTCAACATTGCGGAGACCGACTCGTCCGTTGATGGGCGACTTGATGTAGCAATAATCGAGGTTCACCTGGGCAGCCTCCGCCGCTGCCTGAGATTTCTGTGCATTCGCCACGGCAGTGTCGTAGTCCTGCTGCGATATGACCTTTCTCGCTCGAAGGTCCTCTTGTCGTTTCAGCGTCGCCTGGTCTAGTGCGGCCTGCGCTTTTGCCTGGTCAAAAGCGGCCTGATATGGACGCGGGTCGATTGTAAAAAGGGGATCTCCTTTCTTGACGTCCGAGCCGTCTTGGAAATGGCGCTCGATGATCTTGCCGCTCACCTGCGCCTGCACCTGCACGGTTTCGTACGCTGCACACGTGCCGATCTCATCCAGATAAACCGGCACATCTTTTGTGATGGCTTTGGCTACAGTCACGGGGCGCGCCGGCGGCTGAGCGGTTTTAATTTCGGCGGCCCTGTGTTGAAGAAGCCGATAAGTGACAAACCCTGCCAGAATGATGAAAAGCAAGTAGGCCCATTTAGGAACCTTCTGATTCGCAGCACGGGTGCGTTTCATTTGAGAGCTCCTCGAGCGCTGGGGCGCGCCGTGATCCAATGTCTTAACATCGCTCACTTCCGTATGAAGTTTCATCTCAACCCTCCGTCGCGCCGTGAGATTGCGCTTTTTCTTGGAATCGAATGTCGCCGTTTGGTCTGGCCGTTATGCTCGGCGAAAACGCGAGCCGCATGCTGGCGCGTGCCGGACTCCCGCCGCTCGTTCTTCTCCGCTCGCTGTCGAATCCGTGCCAGCACTTTCATACACGTTTGGAGATCGGATTCCGGAATATCAGCTAATAATTCGTGTCGCAGTTTCTGGGCTGTTGCGTTGATTTGTGTAATCACACGCTGGGCGCGCCGGCCGAGGAGCACCATCTTGCAGCGGCGATCATGTGGAGAATTTGTGCGCGTAATCCAGGCTTCCCTCTCCAACCGATGCAATAACGTCACGACTGTGGGCTCTTCCACGCCCAGGCGCGCTGCGATTTCGGCCTGCGTGAGCGCTTCCTGCGCAATCGAGAGATGCATCAGCGTCCGCCACTTGGCCTGGCTCAGACCCATTGGCTTGAGACGTTCGTCGAGCTTTTGCCGCCACGCACGAGCGGTGCCGTGGAGCAAATGACCCAAGCTTTCAGGTGTGTCGCCGTCCGACATTATAGGGATCAAATTGGTTAGTATGCTAACCAATTCTGATTTGCGAGGCTGTCAATCCGTCTTCGGTGGCCAACCTCAAAAGGAGCCCGGCCCAGGCGGCGCGAGAACTCAACACTGCATCTTCGATCTCTCGCTCGCGGTGCAAGGCTGCTCTGCTTCATCACGCAACTCTCGTTTCCACCAGAAAAAGAGCGCCGCGCAAAAACAAAGAGCAAAGCAGGGTTGAATCGCCCGGAGGAAATAAACGTCACCTTTGATTCGAAACCAGGAGTTTAGTATCTGCGCGCTAACGAAGCCGAGATAGGTGATGGTGCTCATTATCTGCCAGGATTGCTGTGAGGCGTCAGACCACGCCGCGATCAATAAATAGGCTGACGGAACAGCGATCAGCGCGTAAGTAGCCGCTTCGGTGGCGGGACCAAAAAGCAGAATCCACACAATGGCCAGGGACATAGCGCCAAAGAGCAGCGTTGCCCTCGGCCAGCGCCGAATCGTTCCCACAAAGCAAATCGCGGCTGCGATGACTCCGGTGATCAGTTCCACAACCTGCCACCACACGATGGAGAGCGGGATGCCCAGGAGGCGGAGCAATAAATAAAAGTCGCGCCATTTCCCGTAGTATTCATGTGCTCGACGGCGATCGGAGGCAAGATTCACCAGCCAATCGCCATACTGTTGCAGCACGTAGGACGGCTTCTGAAATAAGAGCGAAACAACGAACAGGCCGATCAGCGTCAAAAGGATTCGAGAAATCAGTTTCTTCGGAAAAACGACGGCGAGCAATAAGGCAAATGCGATCGGATATATTTTCCAATAAACCGCGAACGCGGCGCAAAAGGCACCGATATTCCAGCGAGCTTGCGATGCGGTGCCGGCAGCGACGAGAAAAAGCACTATGATGATGATATTGGCCTGTCCGTTGTTCAAGCTACTCAACGTCAACGGCAGAATAAGTAAGAAAAGCCAGGCGAATTCCTTCTTTGAGAAGTCAAACAGCGTCCTCGCATTAAACCAGAGGGCGAGCGGCAGGGCGACACCCAGGAGCAATCTCCAGAGCACTTCACCTACATTCTGGGAAACAAGCGCAAACAGCGAAAAAAGCGCGGCGACCAGCGGACTATACAAGAATACCCCCGGAGCTCCATAAAGCTGCGCCTGGTGAATCCAGCCTGCGCCCGCGTCCCGGTACGTCGGAAAAACAGAATGCCAGCCGGGATGCGCATACGTGCGAAGGCAAACAATGATTACAGAGAGAATCCACAAGAGCAGCGTCGCCAGGAACAACGTCGGTACTTTTCTGCTCCTCATGCTAAACAAATGCGGTAGAGAGCGCTGTTTGATCTCTCTTCAAGGCCCGACCTCAAAGAGAATCATCTCACGTTTGGTGTAATCCGTCGCACGAGCGATCGGACGCGCCTTACGCGGCGCCCATTTTTGCGTTGTCGCTGCTTCCTTTTCGTCGCGAGCACGAACGAGAAAATAATGCGTATCGGCTGGCAGCTTCTCAATGGTGCTCACATACTCGAGCGGCGTCTTCAAATAGAAAAGCACCGGCACATAGCGCGGATCCACCACATACACGGTCTCGTCGGGCGGCAGAGCCGCGTTAAGGGCCGCGGCCGCAACTGTTACCCGCTGTCTGTTCCGTAAAGCAAGCGCAGTCACTGGATAGCCGATTCCGCCGATTACGAGCCCGAGCACCACGAAAGCCGTGATCACCCTGGCCAGGGCGCGTTCGTTCATCAGAGGAATTTTGTCAGGCATCTGCAACCCACCACCAGCATAACTCATCGCCAAAAGCCATGACGCCGTTACCAAGTACGGCATGCTGTAGCGAGCAACCGCCCCCGGCACAAGATTTACTACAAGAAACGGCACCGCCATCCCCCAGGCAAGAGCACGAGCGAGTTGCCGCTGCTTGTCGTCCTGAAATTTTGAAAATCGCACAAACGGCAACAAAATGAGCCAAGGCAGGAAATAGATCAGGGCCCGAGGGATATTTAGGACCCAGCTCAAAAAATGAAATTCGGTGCCCTTCAACCGGCCACTGAATTGAATTGACCAGTTGTGGATCGTCTGCTGCATGGTCATGGCCCTGGCAAACGGAACAGCCCAGGCGGAAAAAATGCCGAGCATGATTGCGAGTGCGACCAAATGCGCAGGATGAAACAGAAGCCGCCAATTTTTCGTTTGCCAAAGAACAGCCAGCACAATGCCATAGAAAAATAACAGGTGCGTCGGGCCCTTGGCCAGCATCCCCAGCCCGAGAAAAATCGACGTTGGAACCCAAATCAGCCACGCGGATTTGTTCTGATTCCAGAAGCTCAACCAAAAAATGATGGCAAGGCCGGAAAGCGAAACGTAGAGTCCTTCAATCTCGATCAGCCGGCCTTTCTCTATCATTCCGATATTCGTCAGCCAGATCAGCGCGGCGACCAACGATCCACGAGGTCCGAGGCTTGCCCGCGCAACCGTCACAAACGCGAACGCCACTGCCAGCACCGCGACGGCCGAAGGCAGACGCGCTGTCCATTCATTACGCGTCCCAAAAATTTTAAAGGACGCCGCCACAAGCCAGTTCACCAGGGGCGGCTTGCGAAAATAGGGGTTGCTGCCGACTTGCGGGACAACGTAATCGCCCTTCTCGAGCATTCGGATTGCGGGCAAGATACGTCGTCCTTCCTCTCCTTTGACGGCGAGCGAACCCAGCGCCGGAAGATAAACGACTGCCCAGACGGCGAGCACGAGCAACAAAGCCTGCAGGCGCGAATTCATTGGATGCTGGGATGTTGGACGTTGCGCTTTCGACGTCAAGCGCAGCGCAGGCGGACGGAGCCGCCGCGCGAAGATTTTGGAGTCAACTCCGGAAACTTTCGGAGTCAATCGTCCGTAGCTAGAAGAAAATCGGAATGATTAAAATCGCCAGAATATTGACGACTTTGATCATGGGATTGATCGCCGGTCCGGCGGTGTCCTTGTAAGGATCGCCCACGGTATCGCCCGTGACTGCTGCTGCGTGCGTGAACGAGCCTTTGCCGCCGAGGTTGCCTTCCTCGATAAATTTCTTCGCGTTGTCCCATGCGGCGCCGCCGGATGTCATTGCGATCGCGATGAATAATCCGGTGACGATTGTGCCGACCAGGAGGCCGCCGAGGACGACTGCGCCTAGGGGCTTGATCACAGCGACCAGGATCACTGCGACCAGCGGCAACAATGCCGGAACAATCATCTCTCGTAAGGCCGCTTTTGTTACGATGTCAACGCAAGTCCCATACTCGGGCCTGTCCTGGCCAGTCAAAATTCCCGGCTTCGCCTGCAATTGCCGCCGCACCTCGCGCACCACGGCACCGGCCGCCTTGCCTACCGCGTCCATGCTAAAAGCCGTGAAGACGAACGGCAGCAGGCCGCCGATGAAAAGGCCGATGATTACTTTCGGTTCGCTCAGCGAGAATTGAAACGTAAACACCTCACCGCGACGCGTGATATGCCCACGCAATTCTTCAACGTACGATCCGAACAAAACCAGCGCCGCCAATCCCGCCGAAGCAATAGCGTAACCTTTGGTCACAGCTTTCATGGTGTTTCCAACGGCGTCGAGCTCATCTGTTACCACGCGAACTTCCTTGGGCATGGGGGCCATCACTGCCACGCCGCCTGCGTTATCGGTGATCGGCCCGAATGAATCGAGCGAGATGATGATGCCGGCCATGGACAACATCGACATCACTGCAATCGCAATTCCGTATAGCCCCGCAAAATGAAAAGTGACCAGAATCGCCAGCCCGATGCAGAGCACAGGCAACGCCGTGGCGTGTTCTCCCGCTGCCAGGCCCGCGATGATGTTCGTGGCGTGGCCAGTCTCCGATGCGTACGCAATTTTTTGGACGGGGCGGAAGTTAGACGAAGTGTAGTAGTTCGTGAGCGCGACAATGACCGGAGTCATGATGAGACCCACCAGCGAAGCAAAATAAAGTTGGACCGGTGAGCGCAACACGCCCTCAACGGTTACGCCGCCAGGGAAGAGGTTGCGGGTGGCTGGCCAAAAGAGGATTGCGGAGATCAGCGCGTTAATCATCACCCCACCCATCAACACGGCCGCTGGCCTGCCGCGCGCCACATTCACAAAGACAACTCCGCAGATCGTTCCCAGCACTGAAATTCCACCAAGCACGAACGGATAAACAATCGCTGCCGGGTTTCCGCCGAGTGTTAACAGGCCAGCCAAAATCGCACCGACCAAGCTGACAGCGTACGTTTCAAAAACGTCCGCAGCCATGCCTGCGCAATCGCCTACGTTGTCTCCGACATTGTCGGCGATTACCGCCGGGTTGCGCGGATCGTCTTCCTCGAGACCCTTTTCGATTTTGCCTACCAGATCGGCGCCGACATCGGCGGCTTTGGTGTAAATGCCGCCGCCGAGTCGTGCAAAAACGCTAATGAGACTACCGCCCAGCGCGAGACCCACCAGGCTGCGTATGGCTGCGTCGCTTCCGATCAGCTTTGCCGCGACCGTGTAAAAGATCGACACCGAGAGCAGCGCCAGCCCGACCACCAACAGGCCAGTCACCGAGCCGCCATTGAAACCCATGCGCAACGCGTTAAGGCGCGCAACTGTGGCGGCTTGTGCCGTGCGGACATTCGCCAGCACGGCCACGCGCATGCCGATGAAGCCTGCCGCCAGCGAACAGAAAGCGCCGATCACAAAGCCAATCGCCGTCGGGTGATCTTTGAAAAAGAAGAGCAAAAGGAAAATGACGACGGCAATTGCGCTGATCGTCTTGACTTGCCGATTCAAATAGGCTTTGGCGCCCTCTTGCACAGCGGCCGAAATCTCTCGCATCCGTTCGGTCCCCGACGGCGACCGGATGACAGCCGCGATTAAAAGGAACGCTGCAACAAGCCCAATAGCGGCGCACACCATCGAGAATGGCACGCCTAAGTTGAGAATGCTTAAGGCGAAAAGATTCATAATCGCTTCGCGTTGAAGCGCACGACTGTATGAAGAATTGCCGCCCTGGCAAATGGCTCACGCCATCTTCTCGCGCCCGTGCCGCTTCGTGAGATCGAGTAGCGGGCCGATGGGCACGATGCGGGTCGGATTAATTTCCGCCTGCGTCATGTAGTAATGACGTTTGATATGATCGATGCTCACAGTGTCAGCGATGCCGGGCTGCTGATACAAGTCCATCAGATAACTCTGCAAATTTGGATAATCGATAATTCGGCGCAGATTGCACTTGAAGTGCCCGTGGTAAACCGCGTCGAACCGGATCAGAGTGCAGAACAATCGCCAGTCCGCCTCAACGATGCGGTTGCCGAAAAGAAAACGGCTCTTCGACAAACGCTCCTCCAGTTGATCGAGCGCTTGAAACAATTTGCGGCAGGCGACCTCGTATGGGCGCTGGCGGGTGGCGAAGCCTGCTTTGTAAACGCCGTTGTTCACATTGTCATATAGAAAACTCGAGAGCTTTGCGTGCTCCACTTCGATCCCTTTCGGAAAAAAATCGGTATCTTTATTTGGAGCAAAATCGTTAAACACGTCATTAAACATCCGGCAGATGTCATCCTCACAATTGTTGACGATCCGCTTCGCCTGCTTGTCCCAGAGCGCGGGCACAGTCACACGAGCTTCGTAGTCCGGATCGCTGACTTTGTAGGCTTCGCTCAAGAAATGGAAGCCGTTGATCGGATCGGTGGATTCAAACGGCGCACCAAGCGGAGTTTTGCCGGATGGATCGCGAAACGCCCAGCCTTTCTCATCTCGAATCGGATCGAGGACGGTCATGCCGATCGCTTCTTCAAGTCCCTTTAACTTCCGGAAAATAACCGTGCGACTCGCCCACGGACAGGCGAGCGAAACGTAAAGATGATACCGACCCGCCGCTGCGGCGTATGGTGTAGATTCGTCATTCGAGATCCATTCTCGAAATGCGTCCTCCTGCCGCTGAAACTCTCCAGACTCAGTCTGCTCGGCTGGAAACTGCGCTTTCATAAGCCGAGTAGAAAATCAGCCGCTCTTATCTCGGCAGGATCTTGAGGATGTTTTCCGTGTCGATGAGCGCCCATTCCTTTTGACCAAAAAAAAGATAACGTGGAAATCCTTTGGCGCGCCGAACTGGCGCGGCTCATTGAAGAAATAGCGCGCACCATTCGATAGCCGCACGCCGAAGGGGCGGAATGGTCGGCGCTGCGCGATCCGTTTCAGCTCAGCGGTTTTCATTTGCGCGAATTTTACACTAAACCTCGCGCAGCGTCACGTTAAAGCCGATCCGTTGACAGCGAAAAATGCCAATGGTACCGTCGCGCAAATTTACGCGGGAAGTCCGTAAAAGGCGGATAACAACGCGGGTACCAACAGAGATTTGCATACGCTGCTAAACAGTCAGGTTTTGGTGCTCAACCGTCTCTGGCAGGCGGTGAACATCTGCACGGCCCGCAGGGCCTTTTCCCTGGTATATGCGGGGCACGCCCAGGACGTCTCGTCCGATGAGGCGAACAATTTCATGACCCACGATTTCGAAAGCTGGCGCGATTTGTCGACCAACGCACCGGACCATGAAGTGGTCACGACGATTTCGTTCAAAATTCGTATTCCGCGGGTGATCGTGCTGCTGGTTTTCGATCGGCTTCCGAAGAAGGAAGTGAAATTCACGCGTCACAACGTTTTCGAGCGCGATAAGAACACCTGCCAGTATTGCGGCCACATTTTCGATCGCAGCGAACTCAATCTCGATCACATCGTGCCGCGAGATCAGGGAGGGACCACAACGTGGGAGAACGTGGTTTGCTCGTGCATCGCGTGCAATACGCGCAAGGGCAACCGTGTTCCGCGCGAAGCGCACATGAGCTTAATACGCAAACCAAAGCGGCCAAAATGGCGGCCGTTTGTGCAGATCACGTTTTCCGGGCCACAACACGACCTCTGGAAGCACTTTGTGGATCTCGCTTACTGGAACGTCGAATTGAGCGATTGAGTTTTGCTCACGTTGATTGGTTAAAACTTGAAAAGCTAAACCGGAGCGCGGGGCTGTCGTTTCTGTTCCGGCTTTAACGCTTCAACGCGTCCACCACTGACCACTGATGAAAATTGGGATTGTTGGCGCGGGCGGGCGACTCGGCGCGGCGCTCATGCGGGAATATCAGGACAAATTCGACGTTTCCAGCTTTAATCACGCCCAACTCGATCTGTCGAATTTGGATGATCTGCGCGAGAAACTGAACGCGACGAATCTCGATGTGCTGATCAACGCTGCGGCGTTCACGAATGTCGATCTTTGCGAGACAGAGCGCGACCGCGCTTTTCTGATTAACGGCGAAGCGCCGGGTGTTCTCGCAAAAATCTGCCGCGAGAAGGGCGCGAAGCTGATTCACTTCAGCACCGATTACGTGTTCGATGGCGAGAAACGCGAACCGTACACCGAAGAAGACAAAGCGAACCCGATTAGCGTCTATGGCCAATCGAAACTGGCCGGAGAAAAAAATGTACTCGCTACTGTAGAGGAAGCCGATGGCTTCCCCGGGACTGCAACGCCGTCCCCTACAGACAGCCCAGTACCTCGGCATCTCGTCGTGCGCGTCTCTTGGGTCTTTGGTCCCGATCGGCCGAGCTTTATTGACGCAATCATCAAGCGAGCGCGGGAAGAGCGGCAAGTCGATGCAATCGCGGACAAATTTTCCACGCCGACGTACACGCGCGATATCGCCGAGATGCTCCCGCGTTTTTTTACGGGCGTTGCTGTAGCCGGAACCGGTGGTCCCGGCCCACGCACGACCGCCGGCCATGGCTCCGGCATTCCCACCGGGATCACTGATCCGGGCTACAGCGTAGGCGATTACGGTGGCATTTTGCATTTCGCCAATGCCGGCGAATGCACTTGGCAGGAATACGCGCAATGGGCCCTGGATTGTTGTCACGAAGCTGGTCTTCCTCTGAAAGCAAAGACCGTCGGCGCGCGCAAACTAAAAAACATAGCCGACTGGATCGCGCGCCGGCCCGTTTACTCCGTGCTTTCCACGGCCAGATACACGCAGCTGACCGGCACGCCACCTCGCGCTTGGCGAGACGCGGTTGCTGATTATATTACGCGCTTCTACTCCAAAAAATGAAAACGCAAATCCTTGTTTTTAGCCTGTCGATCATCACCTGTCTCAGCGCGCACGCCGAATTGAAATGGGAGCAGACATCCGTGCAGCTGCATCCGACTGCCACCGATAAACAGGCGATCGGCCATTTCAAATATCAGAACGCCGGGAAAACGCCGGTGCACTTCAAGTCTGTTCACGCCTCCTGTGGTTGCACCACTGCGCAAACACAGAAGGACGAAGTGCCGCCAGGCGAAAAAGGCGAGATCACGGCCACATTCAACATCGGCGACCGCACCGGCACGCAGGTCAAAACCGTGACGGTGGAAACCGACGAGCAGACAAATTCAAAAACTGTGCTGACGCTCAAGGCCGTGATCCCGCAGCAACTGGAGATCAGCCCGACGTTTGTCTTTTGGAAGCAGGGCGACAAGCCGGAGCCAAAGACGATCTCGGTGAAAGCGGGCAAGGATTTTACCGTGAACCATATCAAGGTCACCTCATCGAGTCCGGATTTTCAAACCAAGATCGAGGAAACCGGTAAGGGGGAGTTCAAAATCGATGTGCAACCCAAGGAAACGACCAACCTTATCGCCTCGACGCTAACGATTCAGCCGGAGGACTCACCGAAGGTCTTTTACGCGACCGCGCGCATAACCAACGCCCCGACTGCGCCGGTCGCTCCGCCTGGTCAGAAAGCTCCGATTGCTCCAGTTGCTCCGACGGCCCCGGGTCGTCCCACCGCTCCGGCTGATCAAACACATTGAAATTTTCACTGCTGCGCCAGGCGCTTATTCTCGCAGCGTTCTCGCTTCTTCCCGGCGTAGGGCAAGCAATCTATTTTCGCGACAAGATCTCCTGGCAATCACCAATTCCGCCTTCGCAAATGGTTAGCGTCGATCAAGCGCGCCAGTGGGGTGACAGCGCGATTTGGATCGACGCTCGGCCCGATGCCGAGTTCGCGCGCGATCATGTGCCTGGTGCAATTTTATTGAACGAAGACCGCTGGAACGAATTGTTGCCCCAGTTTTTGGCTGTGTGGTCACCGGGGAAAAAGGTGGTTGTCTATTGCAGCGCTCAAAGCTGCGATCTCGCCCGCGAAGTGGCCGAACGGCTACGCAAGGAAGCGCAGCTTCCGGATGTGTTCGTGCTTGAGGGCGGCTGGGAAGCCTGGCTGAAGAAGAACAAATGAGGGAAACGCCCAACTCCGAAAGTATTCGCGAGCAAGGCGTTCAACTCTCAACGTCGAACATCCAAACGTCGGCAAGTGGAACTGCATCAGATCTCAAACATCGGACATCAAACATCTTTTGGCGCGTTCTCGATCTTATTATTGCCGCAATTTTCATCTACGCTGGCGTGCTTAAGGTACGTGATCCGGTCCAGTTCGCCCATGACATCGATCATTACAAAATTCTACCGTGGCCCATTAGTGTCGCGCTCGCGTTTTATCTCCCGTGGCTCGAGATTTTTTGTGGGCTGGGGCTTGTCTTCCGCCGGCAGTATCGCGGCGCGTTGTCGATTCTAACGGTGCTGATCGCGATCTTCATAATCGCCACGGTCGCTGCAAAGGTTCGCGGTCTCGACATCACCTGCGGTTGCTTCGGGCACGCCAGCCAACATTGGAATTTCCCCGCGCATCTGGGGTTCGATCTGGTTTTGTTTGGGCTGGTGATTTTTCTGCTGCTCAGGTGCAGGCGAAATTTCGCTCTCAGCGAGCGGTAGGAAGGCGGAACGCACGCCTGAGGTTCGCGTCTTTGAAGATGGAGACAATCAGGGACCTCTCACACGCGGCACGCGATTGGCTGCGAAAAGTTCGAAAAGCCGGACGCGAGCTTTTTATGATCGATCACGCAATCGCGGCGGCCATGAAGCTTCCGGTGGTGACTGCGTTGGGCGCGGTTTGTCGCGCGCCCCGCGGCAGCCGGACCAAAATTCTTCGGGAAGCAATTCGTTCCATTCGAAGGCCGGCTCCGCCCAGGACGGCCGAGGTTTGCGAGATCAACTCGTTGGCCGATTTCAATTCAGGGTACGCACGATTGGCGGCGATCCTCGGACATGCTGGCAAAACACCGCCGCCGGGCGAGGTAGAATTTCTGGATTCAATCATGAAGCGCCGCCGGACTTGGCATCCGGGCACGGTTGGACCGAGCGATTATTTTTTTTTGACCGCTTTTGTCAGCATTCTCGCGCCGCAACACGTGATCGAAATTGGAACGCTGACCGGTTTTTCGGCCGGGCTCATCGCAGCCGCTCTGCTTCGCCAAGATGGAACCGATGGCGCGAGCTGGGTTGATACAATCGACATCAACGTCGAGTGCGCCATCGACAGAACGCGCCCGACTGGTTTTGAAATTTCGGAGACGTTTCCGGAGCTTGTGCCGCTGATTCGCCTGCACGCCCCGAGAGATGCGACTTTTGTTTGGCAAATCGCCAAACGCGACGAACTGGGGGTTATCTTTATTGACGCGGACCATCGCCACCCGATGCCGCTCCTTGATTTACTTCGAGTGGCGCCTTGTGTCAGGAGCGAAGGTTGGATCCTGCTGCACGATATTCAGTGGGGCACCATCGGCCGCAAAGCAGCCGAAACTGGCCAGACGCCGCCGTGGCCTGCGTCGTATGGCGCGGAATGGCTTTTTGATCAGTGGCCATTCCGCAAAATCAGCGGCGGCAACATCGGGGCCGTCCAACTGCCACATGAAAAGAGCGCGCTCCTGCCGTTTGCACTGCGCATGATGTCGATCCAATTCGAGGTGGTGAGAAGGCAGGCCCGCGCCACCAGACGCGCACTCTACGAGAGTCTCGGCGCGCTGTGCTAGAGATTTGATGGGGGAGAACAACGGCTGGCAACGGTGAAGGTCCTCCGCACTTGGCTACACCCAGTGTTGTGGGGATCATTGTTGCGGACACGCGGAGTGTAGCGGGCCTGCGCGTACTCGATGGAGCCGTGATCAGGAAACTGAAATCGGGCAAGTATCGGTTGTCTTCACGGAAGAAAAATCCGAAGACCGGCAAACGCAGAAATCTGGGCACATTCAAGACCAAAGCCGCGGCGAAGAAACACGAGCGCGCCGTTCAGTTTCAAGCGGCAATAGGTTTCGCGCCCGTTTGATTCACCATGCGCCGCGGCCCAAGGCGCAATTTTTTGCCGGCTTGATTATACTGCCGTGCGTATTCAACACTGTAATGCTGTAGCTTGCCATGAGACCGACCCGGCTCGCTGTTCGATACTACGCGCTTTGCATGGCCGTCTTTGTGACCGCCGCGTATGCGCGAAATTCGACGAGTCAGCTTCTTGGTGAATCGCGACTGGCGCAGCAGTCGCAATCGACGTCACCAATCACTCTGGCTTCTCCGGAAGCACAAGGCGGCCAAAGTCCATCGTCCGATTTAGCGAGACTGGAAACCCGGGTCCGGCCTTCCGTGATTTGGGTGACGGCGTTTGATCCGAAAGGAAATCTGTTGAGGACGGAGACCGGCTTTTTTATTTCACCGGATGGTGAGTTCGTGACTACCGCACACGCCATTGAAGGCGCCGTCAATGCCGTCGCGAAGACGGGGGACGGCGGGATCTACAACGTGACTGGAGTTCTCGCGGCTTCGAAAGCTTTGGATCTGGCGATCCTGAAAGCCGACGTGAAGCACGTTCCATTTCTCGAGCTAAGCAAAGAAGGCAATGTACCGGCGCGCGCAAGCGTTGTAAGAGTCGGCAGCGCGCTGGCTGGAAGCGAGGGCAGCGCTCGTGAAACGACAATCGCAGGGGAAGCCTCGGACCGTTTGGAAATTACAGGAGCGACTCCGGCCAGTTCAGTTGGGGCGCCTATCGTTAACGACAATGGTGAGGTGATTGGCGTTGTCACATCGGCAGGAGAAAAGACCACTGCGCGCCCGGCCGCTGCGCTGGATTCACTATTATCTCGAGTTGCGGCTGATACCGAGGCTCGCTGGCCCGAAGCCCTCGAAGCGCGTGCCACGCCACGGCCAACGCCGAGGCCGCGATTGGTCTATGCGCCTGCGCCGGCCTTTCCGCCCGGCGCTTCTCTGCCCGGACAATCGGGGACAGGCCACTTCCGATTGACGTTCGACCCGCAGGGAAACGTGACGAATATCCAGGTCATTAAGTCCACGGGGAACCCAGCGTTCGATCAATCGGCGATCAGGACGCTTCGGCAATGGAAATCCGCGCCCAGCCAGGGATGGCAAGCGACTGTTCCGGTGACGTTTCAAACCAGATGACCAAACCGCAAACCGCCGCTCTCGGTTTTCGAATAAAATCGGGTTGGGCGGCCGCTGTGCTGCTGGCAGGTTCAGCCGATTCGCCTCAGCTCTGCGACGTCCAACGAATCGAGCTATCGGAGCCGCGCCTTCCTGAAACGCGGCAGCCGTATCACGCTGCCATGGGAAAACTGGAGACCGACTCGAGAAAAGTGAATCGGCGCGAGCGCGTGGTGCGATGCATTGCCCAAGCATCGATTGCGACGCTTCTCGCGCGCTATCGGCAAAGAGGTTTCCGAATCCAGCGCGCGGCACTCGTGGTAGGAAGCCAGATTGATCCGGCTACCGTTGCAAATCCGCACATTCGCGCGCATACCTTCGAAGGCCGACTATTTCGATCGGTGACCGAGGAGGCTTTACGGCGCCACCGCATTCCCACGGACGTTCTACTGGAGCGCGATGCTTATGCGCGCGCGTCCGCGCAATTGAAACAATCGATTGATGGTGTGCGACGAATGTTGCAACATCTGGGCCGGCTCCACCCGGCTGGTGCGGGATCGTGGCGCGCCGAGCAAAAACTCGCCGCGCTGGCTGCATTGCTTGCACTGCGCTAGCTCCGGCAATTGCGGCGATCGAAGCAGTTGTCCTACAATTTCGGCTGCAAACAATGAAAATTCGAGCAGCAACCAAAGCAGATCACGACGCGATCTGGAATATTTTCCGTGAGGTCGTTGCCGCCAGCGACACCTACGCGCTCGATCCCACGATTTCACGCGAGGATGCGCTGGCGTACTGGTTTGCGCCTGACACACACACGTACGTGGCGGAACTTGATCAACAGTCTGTAGGGGAAGCCGTTGGCTTCCCAGGGAGCGCACCGCCGCCCCAAGCAGCAAATAGGCAAGATCAGTGCGTTGCTGGCACATACATCTTGCGGCCGAACCAGGCCAGCGGCGGCGCGCATGTCGCGAATGCAGCGTTCATGGTCGCAGCCAGCGCGCGCGGGCAGGGGGTCGGTCGTGCCATGGCGGAGCATTGTCTGAGCGAAGCGCGGCGGCTCGGTTTTCGCGCGATACAATTTAATTTCGTGGTTTCGACGAACATTCCGGCGATTCGTCTTTGGCAAGAGCTCGGTTTCAAGATCGTCGGCACGTTGCCCGGCGCGTTTCGCCATCCGGAAAAAGGATACGTCGATGTTTACGTGATGTACCGCTCGCTGCTTAAGGGTAGTCGCGTTCGGCGCGCCCGGCGGTCGCGCCCTACCAGCTAAACGAGATTGCAAAAGAACTTGGTTTCCTGTTGAACCTAGGTTTGAAATGCAAACGGTTATCCAGGTCATCACAACCGGGCGCGGGTCGCTTCGGGAAAAAATCATGACTGATCCACAACTTCGGCGGTTCGATTTGATTCCCACTGAACACCAGCGTCCGGGTCGTCCGCATGGCTGGGCGAAAATCCACAGTGAGACCGCGCACGGCGCGATCAATCTCGAATGGCACGGTCGTAGCCGCACTTTGATTTGCCGGGTCGTAACAAAGCTGGGCAACAAGCCGAACTCGATCATTGGCGACTTTGTCGATTATTTGCTTGCGCGCCATCAAAGCCGGATCCTGTCCATTCACATTATGCGAAGGTGAATCGCCGCGAATTTTGTTGTGCCTGATACGCTCGTCAGTGAATTGGAACTCGATTCTTCGGTTTGAGCAGGGGACCCAAACATGAACGATCGACATCAAGCCGGGCGCATTCTTCATCGCAGAGTTTTTCTCAGAAGCGGTATCATTCTTGGTGGCGCAACCCTGGCGGGAGTGAGGCTGTTGCGTGGCGCGGAAAACGAGAAGAAAAATGAGGAAGGAGAAATACCCGTTGGGCCGCCGGAAGATTTGATGCGCGAGCATGGCGTGCTGAAACGCGTGCTTCTGATTTACGGCGAAGCGGTGCGCCGGCTCGATGCGAAACAGGATTTTCCGCCGGACGCATTGGCTGATGCCGCGAAAATCATTCGGAGCTTTGTGGAAGATTATCACGAAAAGCTCGAGGAAGATTTTCTTTTCCCGCGCTTCGAAAAAGCCAATCGACTTGTCGATCTGGTCAAGGTACTGCGCACACAGCATCAGGCTGGGCGCCGCGTGACAGACGTCACTTTGCAATTTGCGAATCTCAAATCATTGAAAAACGACTCCGAATGTGCGCAGCTCATGAATTCCATGCAGCAATTCATCCGCATGTACAACCCGCACGAGGCACGCGAGGACACAGTCCTCTTCCCGGCATTTCGCAAGATCGTTTCGCCACACGAATTCGATTCGCTCGGTGAAGATTTCGAGAAAAAAGAAGACGAATTATTCGGCGAGGACGGGTTTGAGAAGGTTGTAGATAAAGTGGCGGCAATCGAGAAGCGCTTCGGCATTTACGATCTGGCGCAGTTCACGCCCAAAGTTTAGGTGATCGTGCCCGTCGCTTTTCGACAAATGTACCGCGGCGGCGGTTCTCGTTCGGTGCCACCGATCCTAATCGCGATCAGCAGGCGGGGTGAGAGAACGCGAATATTGCAGGTCGAACGCACGCAGCGCTGCTGGAACGGTGTCGCCAAAGCCGGCGATACCCTCCTCAATATTTGGGCCCAATAACACGATAAAAGTACGGCCGCGAATGGAAAGTTTCGGATGACGTATCGCCACCGGGCTGTTGGGATGCGCTGCGCAATAGCGCTCCACTTCCTGCATCGCCATTAATGTTTGATCGATAATGCGCCGCCTATTGTAAATTGTAGCGCCATTGTTCATTTACGTTTTAAAACGTGCGGCGCAGCAAAAACGGACGTGCGTTCGCTAGCTGCAGAATCCGGAGCCTACGGGGCTCGAACCCGCAACCTCCGCCGTGACAGGGCGGCGCTCTAACCAATTGAGCTAAGGCTCCCCGACGAAAAACAAAGTGTAAAGGCAGCCGTGTTCAGTGGCAACTGTCGCCGCGCTTTTGGCAAGACTACGAGCGAGGAGAAGGACTGTGCGCAACAACAGATCAACTTTGCGGTTGAACATTTTGTATGTTGTGGCGTCGAACCCCGAAAGGTTTTCGTGAGTGAAGATTGCGAATGTGCGTGACCACGCTATAATGCCACTCGGTTCGGCGGATTGACCCAAACCATAATGAGCGACGAGCGCAGCGAGGGATTGCAGGACGGGGTTGGGGACTCGGCTCCGGATACTCTTCTCGATTCATTCGATCAGGTGATCGCATCGTTGCCTCCGGGCGATCCGGTTCGGCGCGACTTGTTGGAATTGCGGCCGCAGATTTACGATCAGCAGGAAACCATGGTCGAGGCGCGTCGGATGATTGAGAAGCTCGAGGAAGTCATCAAAAAAGTCACTTCGCCCGCGAACCGGATTGGCACGTTTCTCGGAGCCACTTCGAAGGAGACGGCGCACATTGTCGTTGGAGGCGCCGATTATTACTGCAACGTCGATCCGCGCATTGCGCTTTCGAAATTGAAAAGGGGTACGCGCGTTCTCGTCAACGAAGCTTTCGTGATCGTCGGTGATCTGGGATTCGAGACAGCCGGCCCGGTGACGAAAATTACCGAGGTGATGGGCAAGGACCGGTTGCGCGTTGGCTCCGAACACGGGTTGCATTCGATGGTGCTGCAACGCTCCGCCGATCTTGTGCAGTCGAACTTGAAATCAGGTGACGAAGTCCGCGTCGATTCAAATTACCGGATGGCGTTGGAGATGCTCTCAAGCACGAAATCCAACGAATATTATCTCGACACCGTGCCGGACCTGCCGTGGGAAAAAGTCGGCGGCCAGGAGGCGGCGCTGCAAGCCATCAAAGACGCGATCGAGCTGCCGCTTTTGCATCCCGATCTTTTCCAAAAATTTCAGCACGCCACGCCGAAAGGATTTTTGCTTTACGGTCCACCGGGCTGCGGGAAGACGCTGATCGGCAAGGCGACTGCTTACAATTTGACGCGGCAACTCCGCGACAAAACAGGCACTGAGATGCGCGAATATTTCATGCACGTCAAAGGTCCCGAGATTCTCAACATGTGGGTGGGCGAATCAGAACGCATGGTGCGCGAAATTTTTGCCACCGCTTGCGAGAAAAAGAGCGAAGGTTTCATGCCGTTCCTCTTCATCGACGAAGCCGAGTCGATCCTCGGCACGCGCCGCGCTTCGCGTTATTCGAATATTCTTTCCACACTGGTGCCGATGTTCTGCTCCGAGATGGATGGAATCGATTCGCTCAACGACGTGGTGATTATCCTGGCTTCAAATCGCGCCGATCTGATCGATCCGGCAATTTTGCGCCCGGGCCGAATCGATCGAAAAATCAAGGTCAACCGACCGGACAAGCTGGGCACGCGAGAAATTTACCGAATCTATCTCACGGACGGCCTGCCTTACGATGGCGTGCTGGCAAAGGAAGCGGATGGGATCGGCGCGTCGATCGAGCGGTTGATCGAGCGGTTTGTTGACTGGCAGTTTGCGCGCCGGGATGAAAACAGATTTTTAGAGGTGACACTGCGCAGCGGCCGAAAAGAGACGCTCTTTCGGAGCGATCTCATCAGCGGCGCCATCATTGCCTCAATCGTCGAGCGCGCGAAAGCGATAGCGATCAAACGAGCCATTGGGACTCGACAGGAGGAAGGCATTCGGGAAACCGACCTGCAACTCGCCTTCAACGCCGAGTACATGGAGAACGACATTTTCCCGACCACCGATATCACCGAAGACTGGTTGAAGCTGATCGATTACGACCCGGAAAACGTCGTGAAGATTTCGCCCGTAAAACCGGTCTCGGATGCTCGTGGACGCGCACCGTTTGGCGTGATTTGAGGTGCAAAGCGGTGCGTCGAACGGGTAGTCTCGGAAATCGCAGGATTTAAATGAGACGCGTCTTTGGGCTGGAGACGGAGTACGGCATCACGCTGTGCGGTGCTGACACGATCGATGTCGTAGCCGAATCGATCGAGTTGGTGCGGCGTTACACCGATCACGGCGCGCTGATGAAATGGGATTATGATCTGGAAGATCCGCACCTTGACGCACGGGGCTTTCGCGCGCGCGAATTGCTCCAGGATACGGATGAATCCGCTTACTACGAGATCGACAAACGCCGGCCGCTGAGCTTCGAGGAAATAAAGAGCGACCTCGTGCTTTCAAACGGCGCCCGGTTCTACAACGATCACGCGCACCCGGAATATTCCACGCCGGAATGCACAACTCTTTGCCAGATCGCGGCACAGGACAAAGCCGGCGAACGCATCATCGCGGAATGCGCGCGGCGCCGAAATCAGAAGTTGCCGCCCGGCTACGAGGTGCGGCTTTACAAAAACAACACCGACTTTGCCGGGCACAGTTACGGTTGCCACGACAATTATCTGATGAACCGCGATATCGCGTGGGATCGTATCGTCGCCGGGATTCTGCCGTTTCTCGTCACTCGCCAGATTTACGCAGGCGCCGGCAAGATGGGCGTGGAAGCTGAAAGCAGCCAGAGCGAGCCAGGCATTTATCAAATCTCGCAACGCGCCGATTTTTTCAGCGTGGTGGTGAGCATCGACACGATGAATCGCCGCCCTTTGATCAACACGCGCGACGAGCCGCATGTGGATGCGAGCCGCTACCGCCGGTTTCACGTGATCCTTGGCGATTCGAACATGAGCGAATGGGCCACAGCGATGAAGATCGGAACCACAGCCCTAGTTCTGGATCTGATCGAACGTGGCGAAGCGCCGCAGCTTGAGATCGCGCAACCAGTGGACGCCAACAAATCAATCAGCCGCGATCAAACTTACGATTGGATCATCGAACTGAAGGATGGCCGCAAAATCTCCGCCATCGACGTGCAACGGATTTATCTGCGCGCCGCCAGCAAGCTGCGCAGGGACGTGCCAGACGGAGATGAGTTCGCATGGATATTGCGCGAATGGGAGAATGTCCTCAACGACCTCGAGCGCGAGCCGATGGCAGCGCGCGACCGCATTGATTGGGCGGCGAAGAAGTTCCTGCTGGATACTTTACAGGAAGAGGAAAAACTTTCGTGGAGCGATCCCTGGTTGCAATCCATCGATCTGGAATATCACAATCTCGATCTCGACCGCGGGTTGTACTACGAGTTGCTGCGCAAAGGTTTGATGCGCCGCATTACGACCGAGGAGGAGATCAAAGCTGCGATCTTTAATCCGCCGGAGACGACGCGCGCATTTTTCCGCGGCCGCGCTGTGGCGCGTTTCAACGACGAGATTTCCTCGATCCAGTGGGACGAAATCGTTTTCACCAACGGCGCCTATTCATGTCGGATTCCATTGCCCGAGGCGGCGACGGATGCGCGCCTGGACGCGCTGAATCACGCTGCGCGCAACGGAAAAGATTTCTCCGAGTTCATGAGCGCCATCGCGCGGGTGGACTGATTGTCAGGCGTGGGTGGACGTTGACTGATCACAGTATTTTCACTCCCACTCGATCGTGCTCGGTGGTTTGCTGGAGATATCGTAGCAGACGCGGTTGACGCCTTTGACTTCGTTGCTGATGCGGCCGGAAATGCGCGCAAGCAATTCGTAGGGAACGCGGACCCAGTCGGCGGTCATGCCGTCTTGGCTTTCGACGATGCGAAGCACGACAGTATTTTCATAGGTGCGTTGGTCGCCCATCACGCCGACAGATTGCACGGGCAGCAAAACGGCGAACGATTGCCAGACTTTGTAATACCAGTCGGCGGCTTCCATTTCACTTTGCACGATCGTGTCCGCCTCGCGCAGAATGGACAAACGCTCAGGCGTGACCTCTCCAAGAATGCGAACGGCCAGACCCGGCCCCGGGAAAGGCTGCCGATACACAATTTCTTTCGGCAAACCAAGCTGCAGGCCCACCTGGCGCACTTCGTCTTTGAACAATTGGCGCAGCGGCTCGACCAGTTCGAAATGCATCTTCTCCGGCAATCCGCCGACGTTATGATGGCTCTTGATCACCTGCGCGGGATTGCCTTGGATTGACACGCTCTCGATCACGTCCGGGTAAAGCGTGCCTTGCGCGAGAAAACGGAATTTGTGATCGGTAATCGGTGATCCATTAGTCTTTGCGAGATCAATGATCGCGTCTTCAAACACTCGGATGAACTCGTTGCCAATGATCTTCCGTTTCTGCTCAGGATCAGTGACGCCCCGCAATTTCGACAGAAACCGCTCCGAAGCGTCCACATATTTGAGTTGGACATGAAAATTCTCGCCGAACACGCGCTGCACGATTTCCTCCTCTCGCGCGCGCAGCAGGCCGTTATTGACAAAAATGCAGGTCAGCTGGTCGCCGATCGCCTTGTGCAACAGTGCAGCAGTCACTGAAGAATCCACGCCACCGCTCAAACCGAGCACCACTTTGTCAGCGCCGACCTGTTTCCTGACACGCGCGCAAGCCTCTTCGATGAAAGAGCCCATCGTCCAGTCCATCGCGCAATGGCAGATGTGATAAACGAAGTTTTGCAGAATCTCCTTGCCGCGCGGCGTGTGCACGACTTCGGGATGGAATTGCAATCCGTAGAGCTTCCGTTGGGGATCTTCGACGGCGGCGAAGTCGCAGCCTTCAGTGGTCCCGACAACGCGAAAACCTTTCGGCAACGCCGTCACTTCGTCGCCATGGCTGTTCCAAACGTCGAGCTGGCTGCCTAATCCAGCGAAGAGCTCCGACCGATTCTTGATGTGTAACCCGCCCGCGCCATACTCGCGTCGTCCGGTGAATACGACCTTGCCGCCAAGGTGGTGCGCCATAAGCATCAGTCCGTAACAAATTCCCAGTACGGGAACGCCCAGCAAAAAAATCTCCGGATCGATTTGCGGCGCGCCTTTGTCATACACACTGGCTGGCCCGCCGGAAAGAATCAGGCCATTCGGTTTCAGCGCGGCGATTTCGGCGGCGGGCGTATCGAAGCGAACAATTTCCGAATACACCTGGCATTCCCGCACGCGGCGGGCTATCACTTGCGTGTACTGCGAGCCGAAATCGAGGATGAGAATTTTCGAATGCGTCGGTGCGTCGGCCATCTTCACGCGCTACGGATGAGTTTGCGGAATGCCATGCTGCGCAGCCGCGTCGTCGGGAGACCGTTCCTCTGGGCCAAGCGTTCCCTGACCGGTCACGCCGCGTTCCAATTGCTGTTGGACTTCCTGCGTACTGCGTTGTTCGAGCGGGTCTGCGCAACCGCTCGCAGTGAGCCATGCGATCGCGAGCAGGATCGGCATGCGTTTCATCTGCGTATTTTATGAAGCGAATGTTTCATTGCAAGAAGTTGAAAGATTGAAGCATTACAACCATCAGTCCTAGGCTGTCATGTTGAGCGAAGCGGAACATCTCTGATGTCGTTTTAACTTCTGCAGGAGGAACTGATCAGAGATTCTTCGCTCCGCTCAGAATGACAAAATTGTCGCCGCTTCAACGCTTTAACGCTTCAACGCTTCAACGTTTAAATAATGATCGACCCCGATCTTCTGCTTCAAGGCTACCGGCTGGGCGTCTTTCCCATGGCCGTGGAAGACGATTCCATCGAATGGTTTTCGCCCGATCCGCGCGCCATCCTCCCCTTGGAAGATTTTCATGTGCCGCATGCGTTGCGACGTCTCCTGCGCAGGAGCGTTTTTGAAACCACCATCGACCGTGCATTTTCGGAAGTAATTGAAGGCTGCGCCAAACGGAAAGATACCTGGATCAACCGCGAGATTGTTGAGAGCTACACGCGTTTGCATGAGCTCGGCCATGCGCACTCGGTCGAAGCTTGGAAAGAAGGCAGGCTGGCCGGTGGACTTTACGGTGTGGCGGTGGGTGGCGCGTTCTTTGGTGAATCGATGTTTCATCGTGTGACCGATGCCTCCAAGATTGCGCTCGTGGCACTGGTCGAGCATTTGCGCGCCTGCAAATTCGTCCTGCTCGATACGCAATGGCTCACGCCGCACCTCCAGCAATTTGGCGGGATTGAAATTTCGCGGAATCATTACCTGCGGCTCTTGCGTAGAGCGGTCGAATTGCCACGAAGATTCGCGGAGAGCGGCGTGTAGATCTTGCAGCCCGAGGACCGTGGCTACGAGTGTGGTGTCGAGCCGAATTTTGGCGAGCTGCCATTTTTGGGGGAATGATTATCTTGTGCAAACGTCTAAGTGACGATGTCTGAGAACGATCGAGGAACCCAGGGAAGATCGGAAGAGGACGCTGCGGACGTGCGACTGATGCGGCTGGTGGGCCAGGGCGACACCAGCGCATTCGAGGAGCTCATCGAGAAGCATCAGGCTTTGGTCGCGGGCACCATCGCGCGCATGCTTGGGAGTAATTCCGATGTTGAAGATATCGCGCAACAGGTCTTTATCCGCGTCTGGAAAAGTGCGCGCCGCTATGTGCCGCGCGCCAAGTTCACCACCTGGCTCTTAAAAATTACGCGCAACCTGGTTTTCAACGAGATGCGCCGGACCAAACGTCATCCCCATGTTCCGCTTCAACCAGAACCGGGCACGGAAGATCCGCCGCTGAAGGATGAGACAATTCTTGCGCCGGATGCGTCCCTTTTGGAATCGGAACTTCAGCAAGCAATCGAGGAAGCGATTCAGCAGTTACCAGAAACCCAGCGAATGGCGCTGGTGCTGCGCAGGTATCAGCAGCTCAGCTACGAGCAAATTGCCGAGGTCCTCGATCTCTCCGTTCCCGCTGTGAAAAGCGTCCTCTTTCGCGCGCGCACAGAACTCCGCTCCCGGCTCAGCAAATATCTGAGTTAGCGGCGGTTTCAGGATTCATGATGCACGTCTCATATCCGATGATTCATAAAGCTCGCATCGCCGAGCCGAAAATCGAATCTCGAATATCGAATGTCGAAACAATGACAAAGATCAAATGACCCAAACATCGATAACACAGCGAATTCCCGCGCCTTCGTCACTTGGATTTCGTCCGCCCGCCGTAGCCCGGGCGAAGGCGGGTCATTCCTTCGTCATTCGTCATTCGTGCTTCCTCATTACTCATGCTCGATCACCCGCCCTCGCACACGTTTGATATGGCTGTGATGCGTCAGCACATGCACGCGTCCGTCGCTGCCGCGGAAAAATGCGCTCAAGATCCAGCTGACAATGCTGATCACGATCGCGCCCCAGAACGCGCTCCAAAAGCTATCCACATGAAAACCGCCCACGATGCTCGGCACCAGGAGCAGCAACAGTCCGTTCAGGATCAGAATGAAAAAGCCCAGTGTAAGCAGGATCAGCGGCGCGCTTAGGATCAACAGGAACGGGCGAACAAAGGCGTTGAGAATACCGAGCAACAGCGACGCGCCGATTAGCGCCGCGACAGTGTCGTAACGGATTCCATGGATGATTGAGGAAGCAACCATGACCGCAATCGTCGTGGCAGCCCAGCGAAAAACGAAATGTCTCATATTGCTATGGATTTTTTATGTGGCCGCGTGACACGTAACATAGGCATCTTGCCTGTCTCGTCGACCAGGCATCTTGCCTGGTCGGTAATGAGCAGGCTCGCCACAGGACGAGTCCGTCCGGCTGGCGGACTGGGAAGCTTGCACGACCCGTCAGGTTCGCCACGGCGAATCCGTCCGGTGGCGGACTGGAAGCCTAAATTACTATTGGAGGCGACGTCTTGTGAAGAGCGAGAAACCACTTGCCAACCGGCTGACGCGCGATAAACGAATTGAAACCACCAATACCGATCAATCTGTGCCGAAAAAAACGAAAACTATCCAAAGCAAAAATCCGGTGCCTCCCGAAGCCGACGGACCGCCCGCCGAAATGAAAATCAAAAAGACCCCAACGGTGCGCCGGACATCAGCTGCGCGAAAAACTTCCGGAGCCGCCCGCAGGAAAATCCCGGTAACGCGTGGAGGCAAAATCTCAATACCCGCCGAAGCACGAAGTATTACTGCGGAGCCATCGGACGACGCCGTTCGTCTCCGCGCCTACTTCATCTCCGAACGCCGCCGCCGATTTGGCTTACCCGGCGACGCAGAGTCAGACTGGCTTGAAGCGAAACGCCAGTTACTCTCTGAAACCGGCCGCCGCTGAAAAATTCTAATCACGGATTTCACGGATGGGTGCGGATGAAGGATGAGATAATGACGAAGCACGAATGTCGAATGCCGAAGGAACAAAAATGGCAAATATCGAATCCAGTGGCTGCCGCGACCGACTTATCACAACGATCCAGTGTTTCCACAGTCGAGTTTTGTCATTAATTCGTCATTCGGATTTCGTCATTTGATGAATCCGTGTCATCCGTGTAATCCGTGGTTCTTAATCAAATGCAAAATACTCTGGTCGATTTAGCGCAGGCTTTGCGAGAGCGCCTTGCAGTGATTCGGGACGAGGAGAGCCGCCGCGACGAAGCAAAACACATCGCGCGATTGCGCGCAGTCTCAGAAAAAATCGAGAAGCTGCAACAATCGCTTCCGCAGCCGATCGATCCGCGACTGAAACATTACCTGGATCGCAAAAGCTACGACAAAGCGCTCGAATGCTTGGAAAAACTGTAGCGGCGGTCTGCGACCGTCGCATTAAATTCGTCAGAGCGATTGTCCCAGGAGGAATTCTTAACCACGGATTACTGCGAACGGTGATTTCAACCACGAATGGACACGAATAAACACTAATTTAGAGAAGACTTTCCCAAACTGTTCGTGTCGATTCGTGCTTATTCCCGGGCCTCAGGGCGACAGAGGGCAGTGATCGACTGCCGCCTATCCAGCTTCAAGTGCTTCCTTGATTAAGTGCGGGCCCGTATCCCCATGCTGGATAAGTACTCGCTCGAACGACAGAATCTTACGAATCACGTTTGCATAACTTTGGCTCAAACCTCGTTCTACAACTTCCAGCGCCTTAGCGCCGCGACCGGCACGCCGCAGGCAGTCGGCCATGATGGCCTCCGATGCACCCGGCTGCTCTGCGAATAACTGCCCGTCGCCAAGAACAGCAAGAATTTTGTCGGCAGCCTTCCCGCGCCAAATTCTAGCGAGCTCGTCCTTATTCGCATCCTCCAACGCCCAAGCCGCGTGGAGATACGCCCAGCCAGCGTCTGCTCCCTGCTCGGCCGCCTCGGCGAGCATTCCTGTACAGATGAATTCGGAGGCAAGCTTCGGGTAACGGGTATCAGTGAGCTGCGAGCGGTACGCGCTGCCCTCGATCACCTGTCGAAATCGTTCGTCAAATTCGCTCGCGTCGTGGGAGCAGTAACCGCAGGACAGGCAACGCTGAACCCACGCATGCATCGTGGAACGCTGCATCTCCGGCGGACGCGTATCTAGGTCGGGAGAGCCAAAAGTGTAAGTGCTGGCAAGGGTGTGATGGGTGAACACATGCCGACAATTACCGCATGCTACACTTTCTGGCGCGAATTTTGTCATACACCTCGGTTTCCTCACTCGCCGCTAGCATCGTCGGACACCAGCTTAACCTGCTTAAAATCCGACAAGTAGGATTCAGCAGCAATATGCAGCAGCTCATGGAATCTGGTGATGCTGGTTGGCGCGCAGCCTTGCCTATTAACATTTCTGGCCAAGCAATCAGCCATCAGAAGAAGGCCCGTCCATGGGGTCCCTGCTTTTTTTAGATTCATAGAGCCGAGTCTCTAAGGACTATTGTCGTTTGCACCGATTGCGGCTGCCCTGTCGTAAGTTGGCAATGAAATAGTAAAAACCGAACTCATGGCAAGAAAAAATATCGATTTTGGGATAACCTATGTTGCAATCGAAGGTTGGCCTCTGGACTGTCATCGAGCATTGCTTTTGAGGACGGCGTCCCTCCAGTTTTGGAGGCTTCGTCGCGCCCACGCAATATCTGACTTATCGTGATACGGCGAGCTAGAGAAGAGATAGAACACACGGCCTCGAACTCTGAGAATGCAACCCGCCGTGATTGAGACATAATCGTCCGGGAGCGTAGGTACATGCACCTTACCTAAGACTGAAAAACATACCGATTCGTCCGTCTCATCGAAGATTCCGAGAGGAATCATCTCGCCGACTTTCATGGTCATTGGTAAGTTGAATTGCGTTGCAACGGCTGAGGCTGTATTCCTCTCCAGTTCTTTGATGACGTCCCGATAGCTTTCTGAAACTGCCATGCTCTTGCGCAATTCCGGCTTGATCTCGTTGAATAACTCAGGGGTCACTGAAAGCGTTTCAAGGCTGCGCTCCGCCTGCGCGTTAAAACGGCGTTCGATTTTTGGAAAGCGATCTAGAAGCACCTCGGCCAAGCTCTCCTCTGAACAGAATTCGGCAAGCATACGGTTGCTTGCTGGGAGTAGCCCTTGATGAAGTCTATCAACTTTTGTGCTCTTGCCGTCATAGCGAAAAAAGCCTTCGGGTATCGGCAAAACGATAGAAGTGCCGCCGACAGAAACAATAGCCGTGTCTGCGCCTTCGAGTTGAAAGGCAAAGACAAACGTAGCAATCAGGATAAGCAGGGGTAATCGGGTAGCGTGCATGTCATCTAGGGAGAAGTGCGCGAGACTGGAGCGCTCAGCAACGATTTGCACGCGGTGGAAAAATGGATTGGGCGGCTGCGCAAAGTCCATGGCAAAGAAACGCTCTTGCGGG
>QHQA01000201.1 GCA_003219695.1 Verrucomicrobiota bacterium | reverse complement strand
TGAATAATAATAAACAGCGTTTCATCGTGCTCCGGCGGGCTCGAGCGCGGCTTCTGAAGCGAAAGCAATTTCTCCAAATCGAGATAACTCGCGTAGGTAAGCGAAGCCATAGGTTCATGCTCGCTCCAACGCTTCAACGTTTCAACGCTTTAACGCTTCAACGCGCCGAAGCCATGCCGGATAGAGCGATCGCTGTAGTGACCTAGCACGAGCAAGAGTAAGACGCCGTTCGTACTTTAACATTGGGCGTTGGACATTGGGCGTTCGGCGTTTTCTACCCGATGTGACGAAGGTATTCCCGATCCCACGCTGCTGGGATGCTTTCGCGAGCTGAGTACGGCCCGGGTTCATACACGCAAGAGGAAATGCCTTGCTGGCTCAATTCGCACACATGCCAGTCTTGCTTGTTGACCATGTCCCAGAACGCAACGGCATCATCTGGATCAAATCTATAGCCGGGGGCGGTTACCCCGGCCGCTTCCGGATGAAAAAACCAATCGCAGAAGATCAAAGCGCGCTCCGGTGATTGCGGCTGAAGTTGATGCACCATGACGTAATCCGGATGAAGGCTCAGCAGCATGTTCGGAAAAATGGAGTAATAGAAAACGAAGCGGAAATCTTCGTCCCCGAAATTGCCCACGGGCAACGCGCAGGCATTTCCGCTCTTCGTCAGGCTCTTGCCCTTCGCGATCCGCATGAATCCGCCGAGGAACGGGCCTTCAGTCAGATCATTCTCCGCCGAGTCGTATGGTGAAATTTTCGAAAGCTCCGGATGCACGCCCGGGCAGTGATAACACTCCGAATAATTTTCAAAGACCAATTTCCAATTCGCGCGCACATCGTAATCGATCCGTTTCGCCGAGCGCAGCGCCGGAAGATTCCACTGGGAAAATTTTCCGGCTAACGGTGCAAACCATTCCTGCAGTGGAGCAGGAGAGTCTGCTAGATTCACAAAAATAAATCCTTCCCAGAGAGCGAGGTTCGCCGAGCGCAACCCATAATTGCTTTTGTCAAAGCCCGGGACCTCATTCATGTGCGGCGCGCCGATCAATCGCCCATCGAGCGCGTAAGTCCACGCGTGATATGGACATTGAATTACGGCCGACAACTCGCCGTCTGTGTTTTCAACGAGTCTTGATCCGCGGTGGCGGCACACATTGTAAAAGCCATGGATTTCTCCGCGTTTATCCCGGACAACGACTACGCTTTCACCGGCCACTGCTGCGGTGAAGTAATCCCCGGCCTGTGCAATCTGGGTCTGGTGTCCAACCAGTACCCAATGCCTGGAGAAAATCTTCTCCTGTTCCTCAGCAAAAGTTTCCGGTGAAATGAAATACGACTGCGGCAGGGTTTTGGCCCCGGCCCGAAATGTTTCCGTCGTCTTGCGAAATGGCGGCGCTTCTGTTCGCGTTGCGTGCATCGATCCTGGATTCTAGATGCTGGATGCTGGATGACAAAACCTGATCTTGCGTTGATTTGATCAACCATCCAGAATCGAGCAGACCGACCTCCAAGCTCTCTGAGTTCGATGTTCAGTGTTGGATGCCTGCTCGCGAAGTCTTTCCGAGTTCGACGTTCGACGTTTTCCTGACCCGCCTACACCAGCACCGCCCGGTGAAACTCGTACCAATCGTCGAGATTATTCAGGTTCACCGCATCTTTCGGCGCAGCTGCGTCATCAGCGATGCCGCACGCGCCGAGAATACCTTTGCGCGTTTCGTCGTCGTGATTGTAACCGCGCACCGCGGCGTTGTGCTTTTCGATCGACTCTCGATTTACTGATTTCCCGTTCTTCTTTACCCAGGCTTCGAACTCGGGATAAGTCGGCTTGTTCTGCCTGATGTAATCTCTTACCGCCTGCTCTTCGAGTCCGAGTGCGGCAAGCGTCATCGCATCGAAACCCTTACCGACGCCAGGATAGCCGGAAGCAAGTTTACCCTTTTCTTCCAGCGAGACTTTCTGCCAAAGACGCGGGAGATGCATAACGCCCAGCGGCCCGGCAACTCCGGAACTGATTAGTGGAACATATGTATCAGCCATAATAAGAATTTGGTAATCCCAGCCCAGGTGAATTGCAACTTTGCGTCGTGGACGCGATGCCTTGCTGCAAACCGCAGACGGTTATTCGCTCTCGATGTCTGGCTTGGGCAGAGGCGAGGAGATCTCGACCTGGGTGATTTTGTCGCCCGGCTCCCGGCTGGCTTCGAGTTTCACTTCTTGCACAGGATCGGCGCGGGTGCTGAGAAACATAATCTTTGTAATCTTGCCGTTAACGCTGATGTCGTTACGGCCATGATTAAGATTCTTTGCTGCAACTGCCGCCGTTTTCCAGCTGTCTGCCAATTTCTATGGCGTTAGCGATGAGGAGCTAGTTTGAACGATGCGGACTTCCGCACCTACAATTTTTCTTGTCGGCGCGCCGTTGGCTTTAAACTGCGGAGTGGGCGGAGTCCAGTCGGGGAACGCGACGGGGCCAGGCGCATCGAATTGTTTCTTCAGCGCCGCCTGCAATTTTTCGTTCTCGCGTTTTTCCTCCTGCCCCTGTTGCGCTTCCTCTTCTTTCGCCTTCGGTTCCATTTCAGCGAGTTTCTTCTTTGTGTCCGGCGACGTCGGATTTTGTTTCTGAAGTTTGGCGGCCTCATTCTGCATTTCTTCTGCCTGCTTCAACATCGCTTTGAGATCAGGATCGTTCAGTGGATTGTCCTGTGCGTGCAGCAGCGAGGCGACAACGAGGAGGGTAACTAGCGTGCTCGAGTTCCCGCAATGAAAACCATTATCGAATTCACACATAAGCGTCAGTGGGCGACAAGAAAGGCTGCCACGCCAATCAGAATCGCGGAAATGACAATCAAGCTTGTGTAAACCAACATGTCCTGCGCCCGGGCGCGCTTCGCCGCCACGGAATAGGGTATTCGTGTAAAAGTGACCATCGTGTAAAGCGGCAAATAAATTCCTGGCAGCGCGGCTTCGAGAAAGTGATCGAGCCTTTTCTTCGCGCGAAAGGCGCGCGACGTGGTTTTGTCGCGCATCTCGATGAAATTGCCGATGGCCAGATCAGCAAGCGCATCAGCGTTTTCTTTGCGCCGGGAAAAGTATTCCGTGAACGCGCGCTCGCGGTTGTTCGGAAATTTCTCCAGGCATTCGTCGAGAACGACACAATCTTCGAATGCGGCGTTCATGCCCTGGCCGTAAAATGGAACGACGGCATGCGCGGCATCGCCGAGCAGACAAACTTTATCGCGGTAAAACCACGGCGCGCACCGGATCGTCACGAGCGAGCCGGTTGGATTTTGCCGGAAATCTTCGAGCAACGTCGGCATGAGCGGCACGGCGTCTTGAAATTCGTCGTCGAAAAATTGGCGGACATCGTCATCAGTCTTGGTGGTGGCGAAGCTGCGTGACCCTTCAAATTCCCAAAAGAGCGTGCAGGTGAACGAGCCATCTGGATTCGGCAGGGCAATCATCATGAAACTTTTCCTTGGCCAGATGTGGAGGGCGTTCTTTTCGATTCGCCACGAACCATCGGGCCCGGGCGGGATGGTCAATTCCTTGTAGCCGTGCGCGAGATAGCTTTCGTCGTACTGAAAATTGCCGATCTTCTGCTGCATTGATTTGCGCACAGCGGAGAAGGCGCCATCGACGCCGATGACCGCGTCGCCGCGCACCGTCTCCGTGCCATTTGCCGTTTCCAAGTGGGCAACCGCCAAGTCCAGATCTACGTCGGTGCAGCGATTGTTGAAATGCACACGCACATTCGGATAGCGCTGCGCTGCTTCGATTACTGTGGTGTTGAGCGAGGCGCGTCCGATCGAGTTGATGCACTTTTTCGGATCGACATCGTACGGCGTGAAATGCAAGGCGCCAGATTTGTCATGAATCGTTCGGCCGCGCATGGGGATGGCGTGCTGCAAGGCTTCATCGGCGATCCCGATTTGTTCGAGCGCGTGAATTCCGCGCGTTGAAATCGCCAGATTAATCGACCGTCCGCCGACGATGTTTCCTTCGCGCGGATCCGCGCGCCGCTCGTAGAGATCGACATCGTGTCCCCGCCGGCCCAAGTAGGCCGCGAGTAACCCGCCAGCCAACCCACTGCCGATTAAAACGAACTTGGTCCTGGGCATTTGCGACGATCTCTTTCTTCTGATGCAAGTTGTACAGCAAACGTCTAACGCTCAACGCCCAACTTCCAAGGCCTGCGGGAGCAAATCACCGCTGAGGTCAGGCGTTGGATGTTCGGCGTTGAGCGTTGGGCGTTTTGCCCTGAGAGCCTCACTCTTTGTGCCGAATAGATCCCGCGCCGGTGATGTGTTTTTCAATGGTCGGAGGATTGCCGGAGTAGGTAACTTTGCCCGCGCCGGTGATCGCCACTTTTAAGGTCTCGGCGACTGCGATCTCTGCTTCGGCTGCGCCGGTGGTGGAGATTTCCGCGGTTTTCGTTTGCAAGGCGCTCGCTGCTAACTCGCTTGCGCCGGTCATATCAACCAGAAGCTGGTTAATGTTCCCTTGCAGTGAGACGCGCGATGCACCGCTGGATTCCAACGCGAATCTTGGTCCGTTCAACTGCTTCACGGTAAGCTTTACCGCGCCACTGATCCTGGCTGCTGTCCGCGTTGGGCTAGAGATAACAACGTTGATTTCATGGGTGGGCCAGACGTGCTCGTGCACACGCACGCGAAGTGTGTCGCCGGAAACGCTGCTATCGATGTAAGGAAACAGATTTTCGTCCGCCGTAATGCGAAGCGCGGGCGCTCCATTCTGCCATTCGATTACAAAGGCGCCTCTGACATCGATGTTGGTAAAAGCGCCGATTGCGCGTTCCTCGGTCTTAATATCGCCGTTGCCTCGAATCCCCGGCCATCGGCATCCAGCAGCCAGAACGACGCAGGCCGCGAGAAAAAGAATCGCGATCTTCTTCATGTGAAATATGCCTCCTGTCATTCTGATGCACCGGCGCGCTGCTTTGGATTCAGGAAAAATTCTTTGATGCAGGCAATCGCCTGCAAGTTGGTACGCGCAGACAGGATTTTCTGCGCCACATTCACTGCACAATTTTCAGCTTCACCGTGTCAACGAGAACGTCGTCGATATAAAATTCTACGCGATAATCGCCAGGCGCCCATCCGTCTTCCGGTCGTGTCAGCGTGAACGAGCCGTGTGCGGTTGGGCCTTCAGCGACAGCGGAAGCTTCGTCCACCTTGTAATCTGGCGGAAAATCTTCGCCAATTTTCTCTGCGATCCACACGGCCTTCACTCTTGCGCCCTTCCGCAGCCGCTGGCTTTGCCAACGCACGTAAATCTGAGGCGTGTCGGACGAAAACACCGTGCTCGGTTTGCCGAACTGTTCCTGCGCGAGACTGACGGAAAGCCTCTTTGGCACTGCGTCCGATTTCACCTCCGGTTTGTTCTCGATTTTCGGGCGTTCCGCCAGTTCGAGCGAAATGCGCTGAAGCAAATCGCCATTCGCAGCGCGCATAGTGGTCACGTCTTTCACAATTCCAACGCCCGGCACGAACCAGCGGTCGATCGTCATTTGGCTGGGCGCGCTTTGCTCTCCCTGAATATGGAACGTGTGAAATTTGCCCGCCCGCACCTCGATATTTTCTTCTCCGGTCACATCGTAGCGTTGATGCACTTTCAAATCGCCGGCCTGGCCGTCGAAACTCCAGGCTGCGCCCCGCTTCAGCGGCGTGGCAATCATTGTCTGCGGTGGATTAAATTTGATCAGTTCACCGTCCAGATTAATCCGCGCCCAGCAAGTTATTCCATGTTCATCCACCGTGAGAAGGTCTGTGTTGGTGATGGCGCCGGCCCGGTGCATTTCGAACTTGAGAAGATCTTTCCCGTCAACGTTCTCCGTCCCCTCGATGCGATACAAAACTGGAGCGTGAATTTTGCCGTCGGCGTCTGTTTTTGCGTTGGGAATATCAAGGCCCGCGCCGATTTCTTCTGTCATGTTGTATCGCCAGCTGGTTCCGGGCGCGGTGGGGATGAGCGGAGCGGCGAGTAGGGTCGCGGTGCCCAAAAAATAGACGGAGCCACAAATCTTTCTCACGAAAAACTCACTCGCACGCCTGCGCAGCGTACACAAGGAGGGACGACTTGGGCAGCGGTCTCTCTTTGAAAGCGCAGCGGTTGGGAAACCGCCGCTCCTTGTTCTATCATTCGCAAATGCGGCGGATCATCTCGTTGCTCTTCTGGCTTCTCTGTGCATCTGCCGTTGCGGCTGGATCCACCAAACCTGACCGGCATGTTGTGGTTATCGTCTGGGACGGGATGCGGCCGGATTTTGTCAGCGAACAAAACACGCCCACGCTCTGGAAGCTCGCGCGCGAGGGAGTCACTTTTCGCAATCACCACGCCGTTTATCCCAGCGCGACGATGGTGAACGGCACGGCGACGGTGACCGGGGTTTATCCCGGCAGGAGCGGGATCATTGCAAACCATGTGTATCGGCCGGACATCGACCATCATCGCGTGATCGACGTCGAGACTCCAGCGGTCGTGAGGAAAGGCGATGAACTTTCCCGCAGTGAATATATTTCCGTTCCAACGATTGCCGAACTCGTCCAACGCGCGGGCGGTCGCACGGCGATTGCGGCTGCAAAAACTGTCGGGCTGCTACTCGACCGCAGTGTAGGGCATGCCTCTGGCTTACCTTTCGCAGACAATGCAAGTTCGCCACGGCGAATCCGTCGTGTGGTGGACGGGACGCATGCACTACCTTCGCAGGTCCGCGCGAAAAACAGCGTCACGCTATTCGCGGGCCAATCGCTGCCGAGCGGCGCACTGGCTCCAATCACTGCGGCGGTTGGAACGTTTCCATCCGGCCATTTACAACAGGACACTTGGACGACCAAAGCGCTGACGGATTCGCTTTGGAAAGATGTAGTCCCGGCTCTTTCGATTCTTTGGTTAGGCGAACCCGATCTTACCCAGCACGACACAGCGCCCGGAGCGCCAGCCGCGTTGGCCGCAATTAAGTCCGCTGATGAAAATCTCGCGACTGTTCTTGCGGCATTAGATCGGCGAAAATCGCGCGGAACAACAGATGTGCTCGTCGTGTCCGATCATGGCTTCTCCACAATCCGGCGCTCGATCGATTTACCAAAAATTTTGAACGACGCCGGCTTCGCCGCGAAGACTGAATTTAAGGATCAACCGAAACCCGGAGAAATCGTGTTGGCTGGCAACGGCGGGAGCATCCTTTTTTACGTTGTCGGGCATGACGAGGCTCTTACGTGTCGGCTAGTCGAATTTTTGCAGCAATCGGATTTTGCCGGAGTGATTTTCACACGAAACGCACTGCCAGGAACGTTCGATCTTAATCAAGCAAAGATGAATCCGCCCGAATCCATCGATGCTCCCGATGTGGTGATGTCATTCCGTTGGAGCGATGCCAAAAATCAATTCGGCGTTCAGGGAATGATTGACGCCGACTGGCAACGCGGTGCAGGGAAGGGGACACATGCCACGCTGAGCCGGTTCGACATGCACAACACACTAATCGCCGCTGGTCCACATTTTCGCCGCGGCGAGCTGGACGTTTTGCCAACCGGCAATGCCGATCTTGCGCCAACGATCCTGCGCGTCCTCGGAATTGCGACAGCAAAGGAATTCGACGGGCGAATTCTTTCCGAAGCAATCAAAGACAGCAGCATCACCCAGCCAAATGCGGAGAGTACAACAATTGGAGCGACAAAGGACTTCCCGGGTGGAACGTGGCGGCAATCGCTTCAAATCTCCCGCGTCGGCTCCACAATTTATCTCGACGAAGGCAACGGCTCTCTCGTGCCGAAAAGATAGGGACGGCGCGCCGCGGTGACCCCTTCTTGTTCCTGGCTTCGGTAGCGCCAAGATCGCGGATAACACGGATACAGAGCTTTAGATTCCCGCTTTTCGCCCTTCTGAATTTTCATCTCGAAATCTGTGAACCGAGCCGACGGGATCGGCGAGATAGAAGGCAAAGCCGCGAGGGCATGCCGCGAGCGAGTCGGGAGATGAGCGAGTTTCAAATCCCGGTTTCCAAAAAAAATTTCACTTTCTTGAGAACTTCGCCCCGCAATTCCCGGAGAACTATGTGAGCGATGGACCATTGAATCGAAAATAAAGCTCCTGAAGTAATCCCAAAAATTTAAGCAGCTAAGTCAAAAGGAGGTAGCGTCGGGCGGTAAACTCTCCCGGCGCCCTCCTTTTAAGTGCAATAGCGAACCAGCGCATAGGCATGAGTGATTCAAGCGAGCATCCGGCGAAAGTACGCATCCTGCTGTTGGATGAACAACCGCTGCTTCGCTACGGGATCAGCGCTTATCTCAATTCTCAGCCGGACATGGTTGTCTGCGGCGAAGCGGATAGCATAACGGCCGCGCATAGAAAAATCACTGAATGCAAGCCGCAATTGCTAGTCACTGCACTGCGACTGGGCACGGGTGACAGCCTGGAATTTGTTAAGACACTCAGGACGGAACAGCCCAATTTGCGCATTCTCGTGTATTCCGCGTTTGAGGAAAGTATTTTCGCCGAGCGCGCCGCGCGCGCGGGCGCGCGCGGTTACGTGATGAAACGGGCTCCCAGAGAAGAGCTGGCAGCCGCCATCCGCGATATTGTGAAAGGCGGCATTTATGTCAGCCGCGAGGTTGCCCTGAGCGCGTTCAAGAAATCGCTCCGGCGGCGGCGCAAAAATAGTCATCCCCCCCGATCGGCCAATGCTGTTGAGAACTTGTCCGATCGCGAGATGCATATTTTCCAGTTGCTCGGCTCAGGACTCGGCACGAAGCAGATCGCGGACTCGTTGGATTTGAGCGTGAAAACGGTTGAAAGCCATCGCGAAAACATCAAACGCAAGCTTCATCTGAGATCTGGCCTGGAGCTGCGTCAGCGCGCCGCCAAATGGGTGGAGAAAACCTTCCGTGTGGAAGAATATGTTTTCCGCTGCGCCGGCGACGGGAGGAAAAGGAAACTAACGCCGTTCGTGCTCGCGCGACCGGTGTAACGGTAGTTGTATCAAGTACCGAATTAAGTCGAGTCACAAGACCGGCTTCGTGGACGGCCAAAGCTTCGCCAGGAAAAGCAGGGATAACAAAGGATAGACCGCCACTCGTTCTCGCTGGCGGACGACTTCGGCACTTTCTGCGGCATTAATTCGAAGGCGCGGCCGCAGCTTTCGGCAAAGGCGCTTCGAAGACGCGGGTCAAACGCCCGATCGGTGCTTGGCACAAGCACCGCTACGCCAGCGCGGGATTTCGACTGGCGGAACACATCCGCGCGCTGTCCGCTGAATCCACAGTTGTGGAGATTTTTGCTTTGCTACGTTGCAGACCTTGGCGAAGGCGGGCAGGCGTTAGCAGTTCAAACGGCTTACTTGGGGGAATTGCCCCTAAGGAATTAGTGATTGCTAAAAGTCACGTAAATAAGATGATTAGCGCCCGTGACCCCAGAAGATCCTGCTGGCCGTCGGCCCTCGCCCGGTCGTTTTGTTACGACACGCTGGAGCGTCGTGCTTTCCTGCGCCGATGCGCATGGCGACAAGCAGAAGATGCAAAAGGCGCTGGCGGAACTTTGCAAAATATACTGGCGACCGGTCTTCGCTTTCATTCGCCGCCAGGGACATTCGCCTTCCGATGCCTAAGACCTAACGCAAGATTTTTTTGTCACGGTACTTAAAGGTCAGCTTCTGCAGCGCGCCAATCCGACTCGCGGGCGCTTCCGTTCGCTGGTGCTCAAAGCGCTGCAGGACTTTTTGCGCGATGCGGAAGCGAAGCGTCGCGCGGGGAAACGCGGTGGCGACGTGCAGTTTGTTTCATGGGACGATTGGATAGCCGAAGCGCCATCGCATTTCTCGGTCTCCCAGCGGGAATCGGAGAGATGGTCGGCGGAGCGAATTTTCGATGTGCGCTGGGCGGCCACGGTGGTCGAGCGCGCCTTAAGCCGATTGGGTGAGGAATGCGAGAGGCGCGGGCGCCGGCGCGTTTTCGATATGCTAAGTCCTTGTCTGGCCGCAGAGCGGAATGACGTCTCTTATGCCAAGTTCTCAAAAACTCTCGGCATTCCCGAAGCCTCAGTAAAACGCCTCGTCCATCAGCTGCGAGTTCGCTACCGGGCGCTGCTCCGTGAAGAAGTCGGTCGGACCGTGGAGAAAACCGATGAGATCGACGATGAACTCCGCTATTTATGCGCGGCATTGACTGCCGCGGAGTAGCTTGGAAAAATTCGAAATCCGAAACAAAACGTTTTCCGGTCCGTCGCGAACCACGCCAATGGCCGCGAAATAAAGAGGTGAGCATCTCGTGTCAAGCGACCGACGACCACGAAAAGATTTCGGAGTCACCAGCACCCGCCGCCTATGCCAGGCCTCCGGTGAGCCAAGGAGACGGGTGCGCTGCCAGGAACGGGATTCCTTCGTGACGGGATCAAATTCCATCTCCAACATTCTTGGGTTTCCTGGTTCTCTTCCTATCTTCGAATCGGTGTTATTCGTGAATCGAGCCGACGGGATCGGCGGGATGGAACGCAAAGCCGCGAGGGCACGCGGCGAGCGAGTCGGGAGATGAGGGAGCTTCAAATCCGCGGTCTCTCCTAAAAAATTTCAACTTTTCCCCGAACTTCGCTCCGCAAATCCCGGAGAACAATGATGTAGTGGCTTTTGTAGAAACCGCCGAAACCGCAGAGTCAAGTCGCTATTCTCGTTACCCAATGAGTTGGATCACCATTCTCTGGTCGATGATTGCGGCGGCGTGCTTGACGCTTGCGGCGTTCTATTTCGTGGTCTGGCACAAACAACGCGAGAACTCGGTGCATTTGCTCTTTTCATCCAGTGCTGTCGCTGCGGCGGCCATCGCAGGCTTCGAGTTAGCAATGATCCATGCCAAAACCGTCGGCCAATACGAAGCACTTGTGCGCTGGATACACCTGCCTGCGTGGGTGCTCATTGTCTCGCTCGTCGGTTTCGTGCGACTCTATCTTCATGCCGGCCGGCGATGGCTGGCGTGGAATATCTACGGCCCGCGCACGCTGGTGTTGATTCTCAATTTCAGTTTTAGGCCGAATCTTGTCGATCGGCGTTGCGAAAGCCGCGAAGGCACAATTGGCAGTTGCCGCGTGCCGCTGCAACCGCAGCCGGCGGTTTTTGGCCTGCCATGAGTTCACGAAAAGAAAGCCAAAAGAAAGCGCGCACGATTGTCGTGGAGGATCATCCCGTGCTGTCCGATGGCCTCAGGCAGTTAATCGACAAGCAACCAGACCTCGCCTGCGTTGGAGTCGCTGATAACACCTCGGACGCCAAACGGCTCGTGGAGCGATCCGAACCCGATCTGATGCTTCTGGATCTGCGGTTGAAAGGCGGCGACGCGCTTGACCTGATCAAAACATTGCGCGTCGAGCATCCCGATCTAAAGGTGCTCGTCCTCTCACAATACGACGAGTTGATCTTCGCCGAACGCACGCTCCGTGCCGGCGCATTTGGTTACATCATGAAAGAGAACGCCACAGAAGAGGTGCTGCGAGCAGCGCGCAAAGTCCTGAACGGCGAATTATATTTCAGCGAAAGAGTCGCCGCAGCTGTAGTCCAGCGAACCTTGCGTGAAAAGCCAGTCGCCTCGGGTCTCGGGGTAGAGCGCCTGTCGGATCGCGAGCTCCAGGTGTTTCGACTACTCGGTGCTTCATATAGCGCACGGGAGATTGCTGAGCAGTTTCACCTTAGCCGAAAGACCATCGAGAGCCACTGCGAAAAAATTAGGCACAAGCTAAGCCTGCGCAACGCGGCCGAACTCAGGCAATTTGCCCGGAAATGGGCCACTGAAAATTTGTCACCTTCCGAACCGTGGGTGCGGTCCCCATTACAAAACGGTCAGTTAAGGAAGTAGAATCCATCTCATAAATATGGAACGGGTGCGTTGCCAAGATCCGCAAGTCTCCGGGCTTAAGCGCTGCAGACTGGTGGCGACGTGCGCCTCAGTCACATCCCCGAAAGCTTTGGTGATGCTCCTTCGTCGCGCCTTGCCACTTGCCTGCCGAAGCCTAGCAACTCCTTCCGTATTTATCACATGGGTCCTCGAGCGTTGTGTGAACGCTGCTGTTAATAACTCACTTATTTCCCTAGGGCAAAAACCATGCGCTCGATCAGCATAGCGTCCGATTGCCAGAACGCCGCGGTGTTCTATCATGAAAAACCGGCTTATATCGTGTGAATAAACTGTTGAAAATTTTTTTGTTTTTTTTATTGCAACGTTTGCAACCTTCTCCTAGTCTCATCGTCCCTTCATGAGCTCCGCCTGCATTCCTATTTCAGGGCGTCAACAAAAGGAACCAGTCTGTCCGCAGTGCGGATCTGGATCGCGCGTCAAACGGGGACTTTGCCTGAGCTGTCTGCTCTCTCAAGGCCTGCCTGAGGAAACCTCGACGGAAACAAATCAGAACGGCGAGAGCAACAACGCAGAAACGCTCGAGGACGTACTCAGTGAAATCGATGTGCGCGACGCCGGCTGGCAGCTCGGCAATTATCAAATCCTGGAAGAGATCGGGCGCGGCGGGATGGGCGTGATTTATCGCGCGCGGCAACGACACTCGCGCCGCATCGTTGCACTAAAACGCGTCCTTGCGTATCACGCGGATTCACAGGAGACGCTGGCGCGTTTCCGGCGCGAAGCGGAGGCGGCAGCGCACCTCGATCATCCAAATATTCTGCCCATTTACGAAGTGGGCCAGTGCGAAGACGAGCTCCCGTTCTTTAGCATGAAGTTTGCCGCTGGCGGCAGCCTGGTCGAAGCCGCGCAGGCTCTCCGCCGCGAGCCGCGCCGTGCCGCGGCGTTAATGGTCAAGGTCGCGCGCGCAGTGCAATACGCGCACATCAAAGGTATCCTGCATCGCGATCTGAAACCGGCGAACGTTCTGCTCGATGGACACGGCGAACCGTTGGTGAGCGATTTCGGTCTGGCCAAATGGCTCGATAGCGTCAGCGATCTTACTCACAGCCTGACCATTTTCGGCACGCCTGGTTACATTGCGCCTGAACAGGCTAATCCGGCACTGGCCGAATCAGCGAAGCTCACGCCCGCGGCCGATGTCTATAGTCTGGGCGCGGTGTTGTTCGATCTTTTCACCGGGCGTCCGCCGTTTTTAGGCGACCACGCGTTGGCGGTGATCCAGGAGGCGAGTCAAAAACCTGCACCGAAATTGCGTTCGCTTGTCCCAGCACTGGACAGGGATCTGGAAACAATCTGCGCGAAATGTTTGGACCGCGATCCGACCGTGCGCTATCGCTCCGCTGGCGATTTGGCGGAAGACCTCGAGCGCTGGCTTGGTGGCCGGTCGATTATCGCGCGCCCTGTCTCGTTGCCCGTCCGCCTCTGGCGCTGGTCGCGGCGTAATCGGATGACTGCGGTAATGACCGCGCTGTCGCTGGCGCTCGGAACCGTGGTGGGCGTGCTGATTTGGAAAAGCGAATCTGCCAGCGCTCCACCAGCAACGGGTATTGCCGTGCTGCCCTTTGAAAGTTTTAGCGGAGATAAAGACAACACGTTGTTCGCCGATGTCGTCTATGACGGCGTTTCGAGCAAGCTGGCGAAATTAGCTAATCTCAAGGTGATCAACCATGACAGTGTGGCACGATATCGTGGCGCGCATAATACGCCGCGGGAAATTGGGCGCGCATTAAACGTCCCATATCTGCTTGAAGGCAGCGTGCGCAGGGAAGCTGGCAGAATCCATTTAAATGCCAAATTGATTGATACCCGCACCGATACTCCCATTTGGACGGAGGAATACGACCGGAATTTGACCGACCAGTTTGCCATCCAGAGCGAGATCGCCCTAAAAGTCGCAGACGAGGTTGAAACGAAAGTCTCGTCTATCGAGAAAGCCGCCATCCAAAAGGCGCCAACAACCGATCTCGTAGCGTACGATCTCTACCTGCAAGGCAAACAATGGGTCGATGGCATTGCCTTTAGCACACGGGCAAAAGAAGATTTACTCCAGGCGGTGCAACTGCTTAACCGGGCTGTGGCGCGCGACCCATCGTTCGTTATTGCCTATGATCTGCTGGCTGGAGCGCATGACCGGCTTTACTTCCTCGGTTTCGATCACACCGAAGCGCGTCGTCAACTGGCCGAAACAGCCATGCAATCCATTCGCCGCCTGAGCCCTGAATCTGGAGAGACGGATTTGGCTTCCGCTCAACACCATTACTGGGCGTATGGGGATTACGGTCGAGCCCGGGAGGAGCTGGCTGCCGCCCGGCGGACGCTGCCGAACGAATATCGAATTCCCCTGATGTCTGGCTACATCGACCGGCGTCAGGGGCGCTGGGAAAAAGCCCTCGAGGAAATGAAGCAGGCTTTGGGATTGGATCCGCGGAATTTTTCCATACTCCAGCAAATCTCTATTACTTATGAAGGTTTGCACCGCTACAAAGAGATGGCTGCCACCCTGGACAGCGCGTTGGAGATTGCTCCAAAGGACATTACCACGCGGGTGCGGCGTGCTTGGGTTGATCTCGAATGGCGCGCAGACCCTAGACCGTTGCACAATATGATTGAGACAATCCTGGCTGAGGACCCGACCGCAGCGCCTGTTCTCGTTAACCAGTGGCTCTTTCTTGCATTGCGCGAGCGCGATGCGGCCGCGGCCCAGCGCGCGCTTGACGCTATGCCTGAGGGCGGATGCAACGAGGAGAATATTCCATTCCCGTGCAATTGGTGGAAGGGCCTTGTAGCCCGAATCCGGGGCGATGAGCTGACAGCCCGCGACGCATTTACGAACGCGCGAAAAGAACTCGAGGAAACGTTGCGTGATCAACCAGGCTACGCACAAGCTCTCTGCGCGCTTGGTGTGGTTGATGCCGCGTTGGGAAACAAGGAGGACGCGATCCGCGAAGGTGAGCGCGCGGTTGAGCTCATGCCAGTTAGGAAAAGCGCTATCGAGAGCGCCAGGTTAATCGAATATCTGGGGATTATTTATGCGTGGGCGGGCGATAAGGACCGCGCAATTGAACGATTGACTGAGAGAGCAAAGCTTCCGGTGGCGGGCTTTAGCTACGGTTATTTGCGTCTCAATCCGCTTTGGGACCCGCTGCGGGGCGATCCGCGTTTTGAGGCAATCGTTGCCTCGCTCGCGCCAAAGTAGGAATCCTCCGAGCGCACAGCGCAGTTAATGGAGGGGCGAGCTCCGCGAGCCCGTGCACCTATGGGGGTTCCTTATTGGGGTCATCCGAGAAATCTGTGGGTCCCGGCGCTGGTAGGGAGAAACCCCACAGCTTTTTCAGGTGCCCAGCGGGTTGACTTGGACTGCCCAAACTGCCATTATAATAATTTTTTTTGCTTGACATTACCGGAAGATAGCCACACCGTCGCGGCTTATGAAGAAACCCTTAGCTGCAATCACTAAACGTCTTGTCGCGGGAATACTTGTGGCTGTGGCCGTTGTGGGGGTTAGCGCCCTTACAATCCACACCCCGAGTCAAAACTCCGCGGCTCGCTCGTTGAAGAGTATTCAAACGGATAAGGCTACGCTGTTTTACGCCGATCAAAGGAGCTGGATTCACTGCGTCGAAATGGTCCTTCCAGGAACCAGCGAGAGCCAGGCCGCGACTGAGAACTTGAAATCAGTTGCAGCGGCGCTTTAAGCTGCTGGTTTAGCTAGCGGATTAGTTCGCCAGTCCCGAAAACCTCGGGACTGGCTGCGTTCTGTACCGTGAAATCGATTTCCCAGTCAAATGTCCCATCGGCAGCCGCGCTCGCCCACGCTTCCGCCTGCGCGCAAAGCTACGGCGAGACAGGCCGACGTGCGAGATCGCCGATGCCAGGATGGGCCACCGGCGAACCCGCGGTTTTTCCCGTATCGATCAGAGGAAAAAGACCGATAGAAGGAAAACAAAGACAACGAAGTTTTTCTAAGATTCAATCGGTAAAACAAATCTTCGTTTCCTTCATTATTTTCTGTAAGAATAGTCTGAGATGATTTCGAAGCGCGTTTACGCGGCCTGGTTCGGAATACATTTCTTTCTTATCACAGCAGTTTGCTTTGCAGGGCTGTTCTCGCTTGTCGCGGAAGGCACTACCATATTGCCGTCAGCGCTCGATACGTACGCGCGCAAGGCTGAACTGCTGGCAGCATGGCTCCTGGGAAAACAGGCGGCTGCGTCCAATCCGATCCGGCGAAGTGTAGCGACCTATCTGCACGCCGCCGGCATCCAATCGGGATACACTTTTTTTGCGCCGAATATCCCCAATTACCACAAGTTAACCTTGGAACTCTATTATCAGGATGGACGCGTAGAATATGAGTCGCCGCATGTGAGGGGCAAGGCGGCCGCTCTGCGTTTGGACAGTTTGTTGGACCGGTTGGCGGATGCCCGTTACGAGCCATTGCGGGAAGTCGTGGTCAAAATGCTCGCCTTGTCTGTCTTGCGCGAACACCCCGGCGTGAAAAAAATTCGGGCCACTTTCGGATCGGTGAGCCCGCCGAGCATCAGTGATTTTGAGCATGGCAAAGGCGAATTGTTCCAACCCATGTTCAGCTACGATTTCAGTCTGCGTGAGGAGGGGAGCAGTGGAAGGTGATGCGAAGCCCCCTGCGCGCCATAGGGCTTCGGCGGCGGCACGACGCATCGCACTCCAAAAGCACTTCGTGCGAAACGCATGGGCGATGTCTGTCCTGTTTCGCGGAAGCTTTCGCGAATGCGCGAACGTCTTCGCGTCGCTTTAGCGTAATCATTGCTGCGCTATCAACACCAATACCATGACCCCGCTGGGCTCCGCCTCAGACGTATGGAAACGCGTAATTGAATTTCTGTTTCCTCCAGAAACAGACAAGTGGCTTGCTGTTTTCCGTATCGGCCTGGGCCTGCAAGTAGTTGTCTATACGTTGTTCTTAAGGAGTGACTGGCACTCCTTGTTTTCCGGAACTGGCAAAGGTCTTGTCAGCCGCCGATTGGGAGAGGCCATCACCTCGTTCGACAGTCCGCTCATTCCGAAACTTGGCTGGCTGGTTTTTCTCGGCCGGCACGTTGGTATCGGAGAAGAAACAGTGCTTTCCGTTGCCTGGGCTTGTTTGCTTTGCATGGGATGCTGCCTGCTGCTGGGACTTTTCTGCCGCCCGGCAGCCATCATTGCCTGGTTCCTTCACCTGTGCGCGGCTGAGAGCGGGGGATTGCTCGCATATGGCGCGTACAACTTCATGACTATGGCGCTCTTTTATTTGATGTTGTCGCCGTTGCCAGACCGATACTCCGTGGACCGCCGGCTGGTAAAAACAAAACTGAGGGACCCGCGGCTCCTGGGCTTCTGGCGGCGCGTATTACAGGTGCACCTGTGCTTCGTCTATTTTTTCGGAGGCTTGGCAAAATCTCTCGGCAGCGGTTGGTGGAACGGCTCCAACCTCTGGCGATCGCTGATACGCCCGCCGTTTAATCTCATTTCTCCGGACATTCTGGTCCGATTCAAATACGCCCTGCCGGTCCTTGGAATTTCAATCTGTCTGATCGAGGTCGGTTACCCAGTTTTCATTTGGATGAAGAAGACCCGATTCTTGTGGCTGGTTTGCATTTTGGCTATGCACGCCGCAATCGGACTGACTATGGGAATGTATCTATTTGCTCTTGTTATGATCGTACTCAATCTGGCCGCGTTCGGTGTCGGTATTAGAATTCCCTTTATGAGGCATCCCGCTGGCGGTGCGCGGGATTTCACGCAGTCTTTTCCGAAGAAACAACTCCCTGCGTAACGGAATCGGGCGCGTCAAATTGACGGTAGCAAATCGTTCCCGTGAGCTAAGGGCCGCTTAAAACTACTTCGGCGACAAGTTTACCTTTTGGAGAACAACGTGTCGCTGCAGCGCGCGAACTGGTAACGTAGCACAGGCGGGTGGCTACCCGGTGGTTCATCTGAACCACCGGGCGATTGAGGTCGATCGCCCCTCCCATTCAACCGCTCAGCGGCCGATACTTGGACCCCATCGAGCCGGCGATTCGAAAGCCGTATTCACACGTCGCGATGAGGGCGGCCGCTGCCATAATCGCTGCAGAACAGTCCAACGCCGTCACTCGCGCTCAGCGCGCGCCAAAGCGATTTAAGTGCAAGTGACTGCTGACGGTAACCGTGCTGTAGCAACTGGCCATTAACCCGGGCGACATGCTTTGCCAAACGGCTTTTTGTCCTGGAGGACCGTCCATTTTCACGGTCGTCATGAATCCCGCAGCGTTCCACACTGCTTGAGCCTGATTCAGTCTGATCCCTAACAAGTTGGGCACCATCGCCATGCATTGTGTCGGTGCCGGCGGCGTCGTCGCCGGAGTCGGCGTCGGAGTTGGCGTTGGCGTAGGCGTGTACGTGGCCGTCGGTGTAGGGGTCGCAGAAGGTGTTGGAGTCGTTGTCGGCGTCGGCGTTGCCGTGGGCGTAGGCGTATAAGTCGCAGTAGCTGTAGCCGTAGGCGTATCTGTTGCTGTCGGCGTTGCCGTTGCCGTCGCTGTGGCCGTTGGAGTCTCCGTAGCCGTGGGCGAAGGAGACGGCGTCGGACTAGGAACCGGCGTCGCAGTTGGCGTGATTGTATCTGCTGGCGTCGGCGTTGCCGTCGCCGTTGCTGTCGGCGACGGCGTATCTGTCGCGGTTGGTGTAGGCGTAGCCGTAGCCGTAGCTGTCGGAGTCACTGTAGCCGTGGCCGTAGCCGTTGGAGTCTGCGTAGCCGTTGGCGAAGGAGACGGCGTTGCGGTAGCTGTAGCTGTTGCAGTTACGGTCGGCGTTGGAGTTGCGGTGGCCGTTGCGGTGGCAGTCGGCGTTGGAGTGAACGTAGCCGTCGGCATAGGCGTAAAAGTAGCTGTGGCAGTCGCGGTGGCAGTTGGCGTGGCTGTCGCTGTTGCGGTAGCAGTCGCTGTAGGAGTCGGCGTAAATGTAGCTGTGGCGGTCGGCGTGGGCGTCGGTGTCGGTGTCGGCGTGGGCGTGGGCGTGGGTGTGGGCGTCGGAGTTGGTGTAAATGTAGGTGTAGGCGTAGGCGTCGGCGTCGGAGAACCGCTTACCAGCGGATGCGGATAAATATAAGGCGTATAGCCCGGCATCGCAGTCTCATTGA
>QHQA01000001.1 GCA_003219695.1 Verrucomicrobiota bacterium | reverse complement strand
AGAAAATTCTGGTTCGCCTTTAACTCCGGATAGCGTTCTACGACGACCAGCAGCCGTGATAGAGCATTACCCAATTCACCTTGCGCAGCCTGGAATTTTTCGAGCTGCGCGGCGTCACTGGGCGCTTTGTTCGGATCGATCTGCGTTTGCACACGCCCAACGCTGGCGCGCGCATTTGTCACTTCCACTAGCGTCGATTTCTCAAAATTCGCCGCGCCGGAAACTGTGTTCACCAGATTCGGAATTAAATCTGCGCGACGCTGATAGACATTCTGCACCTGCGCCCAGCTTTGATCGACGGCTTGCTGCAAACGCACCAGGCGATTGTAACAGCCGCCAATTGCGAGAGCAGCAACGACAACAACGAAGAGCAGGATCAGGAGAAAGACGCCGCAACCGAGTCCGAATTTGTTCATAAAGCAGTGAACGGTTCAGGAAATGCTCTTTGAAGTCAACTCCCGCGGCCGAGCACGAGCCGCAGGAAATGCGCGTCGGAAAATTTTGCGTTTGATCCCTGCCGCACAATGATTGCCTTTAGCGACGGAATAATAAACAAGCGCTGATAACCGGAGCCAAGCGCCACCACCATGTCGGCCGGCGCATCCTTGCAAATGCAGACGTCTGTCCATTGCGCGGCTTGCCATGGTAAATCGAGCATGCGTTCGAGGTCCTCCTCGCGCCCGCCTGGTGCCTGCTGATTTAACCAAAATGTGTGTCCATACGATGGATTTGCCTGCGAGCCGGTAAACGCGTCGCGCAACAAAGCTACCGGAACAATTTGCCGCCCGTGATACTTGCCGTTCCCAAGGACCAGCTCGCCCAGTCGCGCCCACTCGCGCGCAGTCAATTCAAATCCTGTCGCCGGCAGCGGATTGCCGCGCGCATCTTTTTTGTAGTTGAGGCGATGGAGGCCAAGCCGACTCGACACATGTCCTTCGAAGTATGCGATGGTGCTGCGGCCTCTTAGTTTCCGGCGCAGCAGCTCGGAAAAGATCTGTAGATGGCTTGGGCCATAGATGAAAGACGCACCCGGTTCAGCAAGCGCCGGCAACCGAATAGCCATGGCGTTTCTGTCACATGCCGTCGGTCTGGTCAAGCAACTGGCGAATGGTGATTCGCGATTTGCGCGGGTCGCTCTTCCATTCAGGGATGGTGTCCGAGACGAGATCATCGAGTCTAAACAGCCCGTCATGCGCAGCCGCCAGCGCGGCGATTCCCCAAAAACTTTTTGTGCCGCTAAAGATCGGCCATCTTCCACTCGCCGATCCGCCATTCGCATAATGCTCAAAAATCGTGCGGCCATTTTGCAGCACCAGCATGGAGACGCCGCGTTTGCTCTCGGAATATTTTGCTGCACGGACGCAATCAGCACCGCGGATTTCCGCAGAGACAGATGACGACGTTGCAAACGCGAGAAGAAACAACCCGCTGTAGCCGCTTCGCTGTGCGAAGCGCAACCATAACAAACCATTCATGCCCGGACGGCGTCGCCCACAGGGCGACGGCTACAAGAATTACGATTCCTGCGTTGCGGTCGGAGTCGCTGATCCTGCCGCATCGGCCACAGAACGCGCGCTCGGCAGATCACGTCTCCGCAGTTCTTCCACGTTTGGCAGTTCGTCGAGATTGCGTAGCCCGAAGTGATCAAGAAAAAACTGTGTCGTTTCATACAGAAGCGGACGCCCGGGGATTTCGGCGCGCCCGGCGATTTTAACCAAGCCGCGCTCCATCAATGTTTGCAGCACGCCGTCGATATTCACGCCGCGAACTGCTTCGACATCAGCGCGCGTGATGGGCTGGCGATAGGCAATGATGGCCAGCGTTTCCAAACCAGGCGCACTCAAACGCGCCGGCTTCAGCGCGGGGAAAAGCTGGCGTACCCACGGCGCGTATTTCGGATCGGTAGCCAGCTGCCAGCCTTCCGCTTTCTCGATCAGTTGAAAAACGCCGCCCTGCTCAACGTACTCCGTTCTCAATTGTTCGATCGCGGCGGCAACTTCGGCTTCACGCACGCGCGCAAACTCGTTAGGTCCCGCGCCTGCGGGATCGCCCTCTGCGCTCTTGATTGCCGTGGTAATCTCGCGGATCGAGAGCGGCTTTTGCGCGCTGAACAGGAGCGCTTCAATGACGCGGGACAAAGTCATAAGACTGTGTTCACTCCAGTCTCGCGATTAAAATAGCCCAG
>QHQA01000199.1 GCA_003219695.1 Verrucomicrobiota bacterium | reverse complement strand
ACCAGCAGAACCGCTTCGAAGCTGGAACCGTTCCGCGCTTTAACGTGCTGCAAGCAGAAGTGGCTCTATACAATCAACTCCCGCTACTGATCACCGCGCAAAACAATTATCGAATAGCGAAGTTGCAACTGGCCAAGACACTCGGTCTGAATTTTGAACGGCGGCGCGGCGAAAATCCGCCGTTGGAAGTGGTAGGTGAAATGCCTTATATCCCGCGCACCATTGGGCTGGCCGATGCAATGGAGCTTGGAAAAGAGCGGCGCCCGTTTCTCAAACAAGCGCGGGCAAACGTGTTGAACCAGCTCCAACAAGTCCGCGCGACGGCGGGCCAGTGGCTCCCCACCATCACCACCACGGGCGGCGGCGAATGGGTGAGCTCGCCGACCAATTCAAGCTGGCATGATATTTCAAAAGGTTGGCTCGCAACGGTCCAGGGCAGCCTGCCAATCTGGGACAGTGGCGCGATTGCTGGCCAGGTCCTACAACAGCGCGCTCTGTTTTCGGAAGCCAAGATCATTTACGACGACGACGTTCGGCAGGTGGAGCTGGAAATACAGACCGCGTATTCAAATTTGCAGCAGAATCAGGAGCTGATTAAAAGCCAGGAGAAAAATGTCGAGCTGGCTGAGGAAGCGGTGCGCCTGGCCTAGGCGCGGCTGGACGCAGGTGCGGGGGTGCAGTTGGATGTGCTCAACGCGCAGGTGCAACTGCTCACCGCGCAATCGACGCGCTTGCAAGCGCTCTTCGGATACAACTCCTCCTTGGCGGAATTCGACCGCGCCACAGGCGCGCAAAGCGTCTATCACGAGATGTTCGCCGATCTGGCGCCGCACGCGACCAAAACCAAGACCTATTATACCGGCAGCGGCGTGGACGCGGAAGGAAAACCGAAACACGGTGACGACAGCGAGCTGCAAATTCCGGCCGGAAGATCTAGAACTTCGTTTTCCAAATAAGCTCAATTTCACGTCCAAGCTCTCCAACGCGGCTTAAATCTTCAACAGCGTGGCTGCCTTTCGTTGTCATGTTGGAGCGGAGCGAAACATCTCGGACCAACGCCTTCGCGGGAGAACAACAGAGATCCTTCGCTACGCTCAGAATGACAATTCTGCGTGGATGTTGGAGCTTGGAATCTGGAGCGTAGAGCATGCAATTTCCCTTCGAACAATTTCCCGCCCTGAGTGCGATTGGAATCTGTCGCCACGTTTTCACGCAACGAATTGCCGGCATCGACGTTTCTCACGATAAAGCTGAAGCGCTAAACCGGCTCGATGCCGCGCATCGCGAAATTCGCAACGCAATCGGCGTCGGCGATTGGCCGTTGTTCACCGCTAAACAAATTCACGGAAACAAGATTGCAGTTGTCGATGAGGTAGGGTCGGCGCGCCGCGCTGACCGCGGACGCCGCAGCGCGGCGTCCCTACCACAGCAGGAATTCCCCGCCTCCGACGGCATCATCACCAATCAACGCGGTATCGCGCTGGGCGTTCGCGTCGCCGACTGTTGCGCCGTTTACATTGTCGATCCAAGAACGCCGGCCATCGGTTTAGTGCATTCCGGGCGTAAAGGCACCGAGCTCGGCGTCGTCCCGAATGCGACCAGGCAAATGATTGATCGCTTCGGCTCCGATCCCTCGAGCATGATCGTGCAGCTCAGCCCTTGCATTCGTCCCCCTCATTACGAAGTCGATTTCGCAGCAGAAATCATCCGGCAATGTCGCGCGCTTGGCATGAAAGAAATTCACGACTCAGGCGTCTGCACAGCATGCGATTTGGAGCGCTACTATTCCTATCGCGCTGAAAAAGGAAAAACCGGCCGCATGCTCGCATTGATTGGAATGAGGTAGCGACGCCGCGCTGGGGCGTCCGGACAGGGCGGCCCGCTGTCCCTACCAAGCGAAGAAAGTTCGCTTTTAATCACGAATCTTCGTCTAATCCTCGTTAGACCGCTAGCTCATTGTCGCCCCTGCGTTTGAGCGGGCAAATGCCGCGTTTTTTTGCGTTGGCGACGAAGTCCAGGAATTCGCGGGCTGGCGCGCCGAACTTCATCGTCACCGCTTTTTCAAGCGCCTGCGAGATGTTCAGCCCGCTTTGATAAATAAGTTTGAACGCTGCTTTGATTTCTTCTCGGTCTTTTGCGCTGAACCTAGCGCGGCGAAGCCCGACTACATTCAAGCCGAACACGTAATTGCGCTCTGCTGCGATGACAAACGGTGGCAGATCCTTTCCGAAAGCGGAACTGCCTTGCACCATCACCAGGCGTCCGATGTGCATGTGTTGATGAAATGTCGATCCACCGCCGAGAAACGCGCCGTCATCGACACGCACATGCCCAGCCAACAAGCAATTGTTTGCGATGACGACATTGTTTCCGATGACACAATTGTGACCGATGTGCGCGCCGGCCATCAGGAAATTTTCGTCGCCGATTTTCGTGGCGCTGCCTTCGGGGCTGCCGCGATGAATGGTGCAGTACTCGCGGATGATGTTGTCGTTCCCAATCTCCACTCTGGTTTTTCGTTCCGGTGAGAATGAAACATCCTGCGGCGGCGCACCAATCATCGCACCGTGCCCGATGAAATTTCCGTTGCCAATTGTAACCTCGCCCTCGATCACAACGTGTGATTGCACGACCGTTTTCTCACCGATCACGGCGTGTGGTCCAATGATCGAGAACGGTCCGATCTCCACGGCGGCGCCGATTCGCGCGACAGGATCAACAAGAGCTGTCGGATGAATTTTTGCCGAAGCCATGGTACGATAGTTTAGGCCTGTATCGCGCGCCAAACGACGCGAGCAGGGTCCGGGTAGCGCACACGTCTCGTGTGATGGCGGACGCGTCTTCGCGGTCGCGGTCTTTTCTTGGCGTATTGCCTACTGACCAAATACTGCACAACGAAAGACTGTTTCGGCGCGACGCCGAAACCAACACGCGAGACGCGTGCGCTACCCAAGACACACGCTTCTGAAGACCTCATCCTCACAAAACGCCTGCTTCCTTAAAACTGAAATACGCGGGGCTTCCTTCGGAGGGCGCGCCGATGATGATGTGATCGAGCAATTTGATCTGCAAAAGCTCTGCCGCCTCGGCCAGACGCCTTGTGAGACTGTGGTCGGTCTGACTCGGCGACGGGTCGCCGGAAGGATGATTGTGCACGACGATCACGGCGTGAGCGGAGTAAGTGAGCGCTGGCCGAAAAATTTCGCGCGGATGCGCGATGCTCTCGTTGAGGCTGCCGAGGGAAACCTCTTCAATATGCAGAAGGCGGTACCGCGTATCGAGCAAGATGACGCGCAACGACTCAGTTCGCAGCCGGCGCATCTCGGGTCCCACCAGCTCGCTCACGAGCTCCGGTGAATCGAGCTTTTGTTTCGACAACGTTTCGCGGGCAAGCCGTTCGCCCAAGCCAAACGCAGCTACGAGCTCGAGAGCTTTTGTCGGCCCGATTCCGGGAACCTTTCGCAGTTCTTTCACGCTGCATCGGCTGATGCCGGTGAGAGATTTGTATTTCTCGAGGAGGTGCCGTCCCACTTCAACTGCGTTCGCGCCCCGCAATCCCGTGCGCAAGAGGATGGCGATCAATTCCGGGTCACTGAGCGCGGATACGCCGCGCGCAAGCAGCTTTTCTCGCGGCCGCTCCTGCGCCGGCATCTCACGAATCTTGAGTTGCGACATTTAACCCGGGTGCTGCGGCATCAGACGCGAAGTTGATCGAACATTTCGCACAGCGCGGCGCCGAGGGAGAACAGTCCGTCGGCATAAGGATTCGATACAATTCCATCCAGCGCGCCTTGGGCCTCGCGAATCAAATCGCTGCCAGCCGCGATTGACTCGCTTAGTGCCCCGTTGTTTGCGCCATTCTTCAGAAGCTCAATCATTTCTTCGATTTGTTCTTCGAGCACGAGCTGGCAACAGCGCTCCCGCTCGAAGTCCGAGGCCGAACGCAGAAAAATCAAAACCGGCAGAGTAAACTTTCCTTTACGCAGGTCGGTCCCGAGCGTTTTGCCAGTTAAGCTCTCGCTGCCGGCAAGATCGAGGCAATCATCGTAAATCTGGTACGCCGTCCCGATTTGAAACCCGAAATTTTTGAATGTCTCGACCACATTGGGGTCGGCCTTGCTGATCACCGCAGCCAATTCGGCCGCGACGGAGAAAAGCGATCCCGTTTTCATTTCAACGATGCGCAAATAATCCTGCACCGTCAGAGTGAGATCGAACCGGCGTTGCGTCTGGATCATCTCACCGGAGCAAACCGTCGCGGCTGTGCGCGCGATGGCGCGACTGATGTCGGAGTTTTGGAAATTTGTCGATAACGTCAGCGCGTGTGCGAAGAGGCAATCGCCCAGCAAAACGCTCAGCGAATTTCCCCAGCGCGCATTCGCGGTGGGCTGAGCGCGACGACATTCCGCTTCATCCATCACGTCGTCGTGTACGAGTGTAGCGATGTGGATGAGCTCGACGATCACCGCAAGATCGACGTGCTCCGGGTTGATCTTGCCGGTGGCGCCGCCTGCGAGAAGAGTCAGAAGTGGCCGAAGCCGTTTGCCTCGGCTGCCTACTGCATAGAGAACATAGCCTTCCAGTGCCGGATCAAAAGCCGCCGTCTGTTGCGCAATGCGCGCCTCGACTTTTTCGATATGCGGCTGAACCAGCCGCGCCACGCGCGCCAGCGGGCTGACACCCATCGCGCCCGACCTGGTTGAGCGTGCGGAGACTTCCACGCCGCGAGAATAGCGGGGCGAGCAGAGTAGGGCAAGCTTCTAGCTTGCTAGAATGTGCAAGCAGGACGCATGCGCTACCTCATTCGCAGCCAGGAATCGGTCCCGTATTTTTGTCGAGCCAATTCTCGCGCCCGATTCAAAATTTCTCGAGTAATCTTATGCTCGCTGCAATTCGTTGATAAAGCCTGTGCAAATCGTTCCGCAAGGCTGTTCTGAAGATTGACGCCTTGAATACTGCCTTGTTGCAGCAAACCGCGGCGCGTTCGGCGTTGGGCCGCGCCGGCAATCTTGCGGTTGTCAATCATCACATCTGCTCGCACCGGATGCGCGAAGCAATTGTAGCCGCGATCGGTGATCGCGGCTCCCATCGCAATCTCCGCGCCGCCGGGGTCAACGCCCCCGGCTACAACTGCGCGTTCGCTGCTGGCATTCAGCGCTCTGCACAAAGCGCGATGAATGTTTTCGTAGATCGCCATTGATGATTCGCCGAAGATCGAGGCGTCCGCCGGAATTACAATCGAGTACGTCAGATCCTCGCCGTGGAAGACGATTCCGCCGCCGGTCCAGCGGCGGACCAAATCCCGCTCAGGTTCGTAACGCGCCACATCAGCAAATTTTCCAAAATATCCAAACGACAGAGCAGGGGAGTGCCACCGATAGAACCGGATCGATGGAACTCTGGCATGCTCCAGCAGCGCTTTGTCGATGGCCATGTTCATTGCCGCTGAGCACGCAGCGACGTCGTGATAAACGTGGAGTGTGGCGAATAGCCTCCTTGTCATGTCGAGCGGAGTCGAGACATCTCTAACTATTTCGGAGAGATCAAGAGATTCCTCGACTCCGCTCGGAATGACAGGCATCAGCTTAGTTCTTTCAAAATCTTTAGTGTGGCTTCGCTCGGCTGCGGATGCGCCGTGATTGGCCGGCCAATGACCAGATAATCTGCGCCCTGATCGAGCGCCTCGCGCGGAGTCATCACGCGTTTTTGGTCGTCAGCCGCCGATCCGCTCGGGCGAATTCCCGGCACGACGATTTTGATTTTGTCACCAAATTCGCGGCGGAGCATCCTGATTTCATGCGGACTGGCCACAAGGCCACCGACTCCTGCTTCGACACCTAACCTGGCAAGCTGCAAGACTTGGCCGTCCACTGCATTGCTGATTCCAATTTCGCGCAGCGTTTGTTCGGTCGCGCTGGTTAACACAGTCACGCCCAGCAGGAGCACATTGTTTGCACCAGCGGCAGCGGCGGCGCGAATCATTTCGCTGCCGCCGCTCAAATGAATGGTGAGCATGTGCACACTAAGGTGACTCGCGGATTCGACCGCTCTCGCAACTGTATTCGGAATATCGTGCAGCTTGAGATCCAGCCAAACTTTGGCTCCGTCGGACAAAACGGCGCGCACGATTTCAGGACCTTCCGCTATGTAAAGTTGCAGTCCGATTTTGAAAAACGAAATCTGGCTGCGCAGTTTCTCGACGAGCTCGAGTGCTTTTTCCTTTGTCGCGACGTCCAGCGCAACGATGATTTTGTCGGCGGTTTTTGTCATTCCCATGTCCAACTTGTCATGTCGAGCGAAGTCGAGACATCTCTAATATTGGGTCTTCAAAGTCAGAGAGTCCTCCACTTCGGTCGGAATGACAGAATGGTAATGCGACATGACAATTGAATCGTTACCGATGCAAGTCCTCGCTCCTGCGAAAATCAATCCTTCACTGAAAATTCTTGGCCGGCGCGCCGACGGCTTTCACGAAATCGAGACGCTGATTGCGCCGATTTCGCTTTACGACGAGATCGAAATTGAAAAGCGCAGCAGCCGAGGCGGAATCGAGTTGCTCTGCGATGAGCCAACGGTGCCGCATGGCGATGAGAATCTTGTCGTGCACGCGGCGAAAGCGTTCTTCAAGAAAACAAAGCGCAAGAGCGGCGTTTCCATCGAGCTCCGGAAGAAAATTCCTGCCGCCGCCGGTCTGGGCGGCGGCAGCAGCGACGCGGCTGCCACTCTGCTTGCGCTCAACGAACTGTTCGAGACGAAACTGTCGGGTGACACACTGGCTGAAATCGCAGCGAGAATCGGATCGGACGTTCCCTTTTTTATTTTTCAATCTGCTGCGCTCTGCAAGGGACGCGGCGAAGTGGTTAGCCCAATTAAATTGCACAAACAATTCTCAGTTCTCCTGCTGAAACCCGAGTTTGGCGTGCCGACCGAGTGCGCCTACTCGCGCTGGCAACATTCCCGTGAAATTCCAGGGATTCATTATGGAGCGCAGAAATTCGCGGGCCACACGTTCGTGAACGATCTCGAGCGTCCGGTTTTTGAAAAATTTATTTTTCTTGCGCACCTGAAGATGTGGTTGCTCAAGCAGCCAGAGGTCGGCGCAGCACTGATGTCCGGTTCGGGTTCGACAGTAATCGCGGTGCTGCACGAAAATGCCAATCCGCTGCTTCTCGCCACCCGCGCGAAGGCAGAACTCGATCCGGAATTGTGGTCGTGCGTGTGCGAAACGCGCTGACGCGTGAGATTATTCGCCGATGCGTTGACGGAACTGGGCTCGCGCGTATTCGCGATTCAGCTTCGCAATAAAACTAGCGCTGATCTCAGCGGGGCAGACCGCTTCGCATTCGTAAGTGTTGGTGCAATTGCCGAAGCCCTCCGCGTCCATCACCTGCACCATTTTCAGGACACGGCTTTCGCGTTCGGGATGCCCCTGCGGCAAGAGCGCAAGATGTGAGACTTTTGCAGAAGTGAAAAGCATCGCGGACCCATTCGGACACGCGGCTGCGCATGCGCCGCAGCCGATACAAGCCGCAGCTTCCATCGCCAGATCCGCGTCGTGTTTGGGAACGGGAATTGAATTCGCCTCGGGCGCGGAGCCGGCGCGCGCGGAAATGAAGCCGCCGGCCTGCACAATGCGATCGAGCGCACTGCGATCGATCACCAGATCCTTCACTACTGGGAAAGCGCCGACGCGAAACGGCTCGACCGTGATCGTCGCGTCGTCGCGAAATTTCCGCATATAAAGCTCGCACACCGCCCCGGGATGATCGGGACCATGCGCCTCGCCGTTAATTGTGAGCGAACAGGTGCCGCAAATCCCTTCGCGGCAATCCGAGTCGAACGCGATCGGTTCCTCGCCGCCTCGGAGCAGATTTTCGTTCAAAATATCGAGCATTTCGAGAAACGACGTGTTCGGCGAAATGTCGCGCACTTCGTAATCAACAAGTTTGCCCGGTGACTTCGCGTTAGGTTGTCGCCAGATTCTCAATCTGAAGTTCATGGTTGATAGTGGTAGGGACGGATCGCCGAGCCGTCCTCCGAATTCGTCGGCGCGCCCGGCGGTCGCGCCCTACCGCATGAATCGCTCACTTATAGCTCCTTTGCGCCAAATGCACGGTTTCGAAATGCAATGGCTCGCGATGGAGTTTTGGGGGTTTGTCGTCGCCTTGAAATTCCCACGCGAAGACCGCGGCGTGGTTCTCGTCGTCGCGCAACGCCTCGCCATCCGGGGTTTGATGTTCCTCGCGGAAATGCGCTCCGGCAGACTCGTCGCGATCGAGGGCGTCCATGCACATCAGCTCGGCGAACTCTAGGAAATCGGCAACGCGTCCCGCGCGTTCCAGGGACTGGTTAAAATCTTCGTCGTCTCCGGGGACGCGCACGTCGCGCCAGAATTGTTCGCGCAGTTCGGGAATTTTTCGGAGCGCCTCGCGCAATCCTTTTTCGCTGCGCGACATTCCGCATTTGTCCCAGAGGAGCAGACCGAGCTCGCGATGGAATGAATCGAGCGAGCGGGTGCCACTGGCACTGAGGAGCTTCTCGATCCTGCCGCGGACAGCTTCCTCTCCTTCGCGAAACTCTGAAGAATCTGGCGACGGTCGTTTTCCCATCTGACCGACGAGATAATTCGGCAGTGTGTTGGGCAAAATAAAGTAACCATCAGCCAAGCCCTGCATGAGCGCGCTGGCCCCGAGCCGGTTCGCGCCGTGATCGGAGAAATTCGCTTCACCGATCACAAACAAACCGGGCACATTGCTCATCAGATCGTAATCGACCCACAGACCGCCCATCGTGTAATGGACCGCTGGGTAAATTCGCATAGGCACTTTGTAAGCGTCTTCGCCGGTGATCTTTTCATAAACCTCAAACAAATTTCCGTATCGTTCCCGAATCGTACCTTCGCCCAAGCGTTTGATCGCATCGGCAAAATCGAGATAGACACCGCGTCCGCCGGGCCCGACACCGCGGCCTTCGTCGCAAACTTCCTTCGCCGCGCGCGAGGAGATGTCGCGCGGTGAAAGATTTCCGTAGGCCGGATATTTTCGCTCGAGATAATAATCGCGATCTGCTTCGGGAATTTCACCCGGCGCCTTTTCGCGATCCTCCTTGCGTGTGGGAACCCATACCCGTCCGTCGTTCCGCAGCGACTCGGACATCAAGGTAAGCTTGGACTGATGCTCGCCGCTGACCGGAATGCAGGTAGGATGGATTTGCGTGAAGGAGGGATTGGCAAAGAGTGCGCCTCTTTTGTAAGCGCGATAGGGAGCGGTGACGTTGCTGCCGCGCGCGTTGGTCGAGAGGTAATACACGTTCCCATATCCGCCGGTGGCGAGCACCACGGCATCGGCCGCGTGCCTGTCGATTTTTCCCGAGAGCAAGCTGCGCGTGATAATTCCCTTGGCTTGTCCATCGGTGATTACGAGATCGAGCATCTCGGTCTGCGGGAACATCCGCACTGTGCCTGCGGCGATTTGGCGGCAGAGCGCCTGGTAACAACCCAGCAAAAGCTGCTGGCCGGTCTGGCCGCGCGCGTAAAAGGTGCGCGACACCTGTGCGCCACCGAAGGAACGATTCGCCAGATAGCCGCTATATTCGCGCGCAAACGGCACGCCTTGCGCCACGCATTGGTCGATGATGTTGTTAGCGATTTCTGCGAGCCGATACACATTCGCTTCGCGGGACCGAAAATCGCCGCCCTTGATCGTGTCATAGAACAATCGGTAAACGCTGTCACCGTCGTTCTGATAATTTTTTGCGGCATTGATCCCGCCCTGCGCTGCGATTGAATGCGCGCGTCTCGGCGAATCTTGGAAACAAAAACATTTCACCCGGTAACCGAGCTCACCCAAAGTGGCCGCCGCCGATCCGCCCGCGAGGCCGCTGCCGACCACAATAATCTCAGCCTTTCGCCGGTTGTTCGGACTGACCAATCGCAAATGGTCTCGATGGCTCCGCCATTTTTGGGCAAGCGGCCCCGGCGGAATTTTTGGATCTAGCGTTCCAATCATGTGTGTCGATATTCGATATTCCGGGTTTTCAATATCACCTACCGAGGGCAGCAATTTCGAATTTCGAATATCGAAATCCGAAACAAACATCAGAAAATTCTGAAATTCTCCAAACCACTGTTATTCGCATTTGCGGAGAATAGCGCCGAAGATATTCGTTAGTTCTCTTGCCTCAGATGAGAGTCGGTGGCGTTCCTTTTCGAGATCGCCATCGACATCAAGCAAGCGCAGCCAATAACAAGTTTCCTTCGCTTCTCTGCGGCAAATCTTGATCTTCATCACAAAATCCTTTTTCCCAATCGCTTCATTTGCTTCGATGTAATTAGCGCCGATGGAACCTGAGGCACGAATGAACTGCTTTGCATCCTCGATATTCCCGATGGTCTGCGGCAGTCTTTTAACAAACGCACGACTCCGCTCGGCGAATACAGCCGTCCGCTCTTCGAGGTCGTAAGGCTTTGCGTTTTCGGGGTTAGCATTCAAGGTCTTTGATTTTCGAATTTGTTTCGGATTTCGATATTGGGATTTCGGATTTTCCATCTCATAATTGCTGCGCCGGTTTGATGAGGCCAAGGAGAATGGCGACCGGAATGGACGTGTAGCCGGCAAAAATCAGCCACGCAAAAATCCGGCCACCGAGCGCGAGGCGCGGATTCAGCTTTTTGTCATTAAAGCCGAGCGATTGAAGAAAGCTCGATGATCCGTGACTCAAGTGAAGCGCCAGCAAAAACAACCCCAGCACGTAAAAGCCCGACACGAAATAATTTTGGAAACCATAGACCATCATCGAATAGACATCGTAATGGCCGAAAGGATCGGGTTTGAGCAGCGCAAACCGCGGATCGGTTTTACGAAAAGTAAAATGCGCGAGGTGATAAGCGATGAATGCGAACACGATCAGCCCACTCATCACCATGTGTCGCGACGCGAAGGTTGCTTTGACGTAGCGCTTGTCCATGTAGGGCTCGGGCCGGGCACTCCTGTTTTCCATTGCCAGTTGGATGGTCACGCAGATGTGGACAAGGACCGTTGCGAGCAGGAATAAACGAATTGCCCAAAGCAGCGGGCCGAGGTCGCGCAGATGTTGCGAATAACCGTTGATCCAATCCGGCCCGACAAAGATCTGCAAATTCCCGAGCAGATGTCCGATGACAAAAACAATCAAAATGATGCCGGTTACTGCGACGATCATTTTCTTCCCAACCGACGAGCGATAAAAGGCAGCCAAAATATTCACGATGCGAACGTGCGCCAGTCGAACGGCGCGCGTCTCAGGTTATGGACGCCGATCGGAGGGTCAAGGGTAGCGCGGGGCGGCATTGGTGCATTACCGTGGCCCGGCATAAAGTGATCTTTCACTTCGCTGCCATTAAGCATATAATTGGCGGCCTCATGGCGAACAACGAACAATCGCAGACGCTTTCCGGGGAAATCCTTGGATTGCATGAGGAGCGCTCCACAGCCAGAGAGGAGCCCGCGGGGCCAATTGCCAGCCGCAGACGGACTGACCACTGGTCGCATTTTCTCAGCCATGAATGGTCATCTGCACTGTTGTATCTCTTTCTGGATGTGGTGAGCTGGGTCGCCATCTATCGAGTGGCAGGCTGGTTTCGATACGACGCATTTTATGCCACGCCGTTTCAGTTCTTCATCGTTAACCTGATTCAGCTCGGGGTCATTGTGGCGGCGCTTTATTTTGTGGGCGGCTATGATCGGACTGTGGAGAAGCTGACCCTTGGTTATGCGGCCGAGCATCTTCTTGCCGTTATCGCCGCGGCCGTGGTGAGCGCGATGTTGATTTACTCTGCGGCGACATTCGATCAGACCATGAAACCGAGTCGCGGCGTGCTGCTGCTGAGCTTCGCGATTTTCCTACCGATGTCGTTGGCCTATCGGCGGTGGATTTGGCAATATGTGGTTGCCAGCAGCGCGAATCGGTTGTTCCTCGTCATTGGCGGCGGCACAGCCGCGGCGCGTTTTTATGAGGCCTACCGGAAGTCACCGAATGCCCAACAACGGCTTGAATTTGTGGATGTGAACGATGACCGCACGGGCCAGCCAATCGCCGGGGAAGGGTCGCCAATTGTGCAGGGAAACCTTGCGGCCAAGTTAAATAATCTCGGCAATCGTTATAGCGGCATCATCCTCGCTGAGAGTGCGAGCTCGCTTAACACGCGACTGCTGGAGCGCCTGGTGCACGCGCAATTTCAGGAAACGCGCGTGTATACGCTGGAATCATTTTACGAAACTCACTGGCGCTATCTCCCGCTGGGTATTGTCGATCCGTTCTGGCCGCTCCAGACTGGCTTTCAACTGGCGCGCACCTCGCCCTACCATTATTTCAAGAGGCTCTTCGACGTCGTTGCGTC
>QHQA01000200.1 GCA_003219695.1 Verrucomicrobiota bacterium | reverse complement strand
CTGCGGAGCGTAACGAGCCGCAGCCAGGAAACGGAACGGCAGAACGCGTGTCGTGCTCATCGAACCAAGCGCGGAGAGCACGAGCGACTCGTCCACTCCGGCCTCGCGCATGTTGCGAAGGTTGCGAAGCAGCGCGAGTGCACCCAGCTTCTGTTCGCGAAGCAGACGCTCCCAAGCCTCGCGCTTGTCAACGCCAGAGCTGAGGGCAACTTCCCACGTGTCGGGCGTGGACAGGCTTCCGGAGACCAGCTTCTTCCACACTTCCGCCTGAGCCTCATCGCGCGGCTTGGCGTGGCAGAGGAAGAGCACGTCCCGCAGCTTGATCGGCCCGCCACGGTCGTACTTGGCGAGCTGATACTCATCAAACTTCGGGAACGACGACGCCAGCCCCTTCTTCACCTGACCGGAAAGCGGCACACGTCCGTCCTTCCAGTAAATGGCGACAAACTCAGCCAGTTCGTCGGCACGCTGGATTATGCGGGCGAGCGTTTCCGAGACCAGGGCGCGGTGCGTCTTGTGGCGAGCCATCTCGCGGACGAGCAGAGGCGGCGTATGACGCAGCTTCCTCCGCTCGCGTCCTTCGACTGCCAGCGCCGCCACCTTCTCGGCCGCGACCTTGGGAACGAGTTCGGCAATGCGGCCGGCGATCTCGACTCCGTCCTCATAAAACTGGCTCTCCCAAAGCAGGCACGCCAGCACCGAGCGGCGCAGTTGCAGCTCCAGAGAGATGTGACGCGCAGGCGCGCCCTCGTGCGTGCGAGGTCCAAAGTTAAGATTCAGCATGTTCAGTCGGGCCATGAGTGGCCTCCTTTCAACTCGCAGTTTTTACAGATTGGCTATTCGCAGGAGCAGTTAGCAAATGGGACCTTGGCCAATGGCCAAGGTCCGACTGGTTGAAAATTCGACGGGGAATACGTCGACGACGGTATTTGTTCCGATGCTCTACCACTGAGCTACATGGCTCGAAGGCCATGGCAGGATTCGAACCTGCGACTTTCGGAGTCCGAAGTAACCCTCGTCTTCACCACCGGCGAAACTTATGCAAGGATCCCGTGACTTGCCGCCACTCGATCCGAGCTTTCTTCTCGCCGCTCGAACGACTTCACCTCCAAGGCAAGCAGCAGGCCTTGAAATTCAGCCATCGTCTCCGCGGACCCCGAGGCTTCCACAAATTCCCACGCCGCGGCTTCGGTAGACTCCGGGAAGAACCTGCGATACAGCTCTACCTTTTGGCGATCGCTCGCTTTTCCCAGGTAAAGCTTGTAATCAATTCTTCCCGGACGCAGAAGGGCTGGGTCCAGTTTTTCGACATGGTTCGTCGTCATCACAATCAGAACCCCAGTCGGCGCAGCAAAACCATCCAGCACATTCAGCAACCCAGATAGCGTCACGCCATTCTGGTTCGGCGCAAAGTCTTTTGTGCCGGGCGTCGCGCCACCATTCTGCCCAGCGCCCGAATTTGATTCGATCCGCGATTGACTGCCCTTCATGCAATCAATGTCTTCAAACAGCAAGACTGAATTCGCCGGGACGTTGTTGACCGCACTCATCAAACTGCGATCGTTGAAATCCGCTAGATTGATGATGTAGATCGATAGGCCAAAGTGCGCAGCCAGTGCGGAGACCAGAGAGGCTTTCCCTGTTCCCGGCGGCCCATAAAGCAAATAGCCTCGATGGTAAGGAACGCCCAAGCGCTCGTACCGTTGCTTCGATCTCCGGAATTGCATCATGTCTCGCAGCATGTGTTCTTTTTCTCCCGGCTCCAAAACCACTGATTCGAGCAGGCGCGGCGAATAGCCTTCCACGTAATCCCAACCGTCGTTGTACGTATACAAATACGACTGCACGCCTTGTCTCTTGAGGTGACACTTCACAACGTCGTCCGCGAATTGTTGGAGGAAGAACCGTTTTCTACCCAACGTTCGGAACGTGAGCGACTCGACTCGCCTGCCACTCCGTTCGTGCGTGTTTTCGGTGCGCGAGAACCACACCTCAAAGGGTCTGCCGCCGTACCAGAACCAATGTTTTCCTGGCGCTGGAATCATGGCGATCCGACGCCGTCACGTTGCCAGGCCGTAACACCGCGGCGCAGAGATACTGCTCGGCTTCGTCGTTAAAGCTGACAAAACCCATCACCGGCAGGTAGCACCAGGTGTCGTAGTGCCCGTTGAAGAACGACAACTGCTGTGCGCCGGGCGTGGGATCGTCGGTCGGATCCAGATCGATGGTGACGCGATAGCCGCGATGGCGTAGCCGCTTGGCGTGACGCCGGAGCACACTCTCGGCCAGGAACTCGCCCACGCGATAGAGTTCTTTTACCCCAACTCCGTTCTCGAAACGAGACAAGGTCGGCTGCGAAGCCAGGTCGCGACCCTCGATTGGATCGCGATCCACAAGTAGTTTGTGAATTGGATCCTCGGACAAGCGCGCTGAATCGTTGGCGTCCGGGTAGCCGCAGGCGATCGAGAACACTCGTTGCGCCACCAACTCACGCAACGAATGATCCACCTTGCCCGCTTG
>QHQA01000198.1 GCA_003219695.1 Verrucomicrobiota bacterium | reverse complement strand
GATTCCAGCGGCTTCTCGATTTGTTCGGCGCAGGGAATGGCACCCCTTTGGCCGAAATCATCTCGCAATTCCAGAAGCGCTCGTTGAGAAACAAGGAGCGCAACAAATTGAGCCCCGAAGAGCGGGAAATCTTTCGCGCGATGGATCTTTCGGCGTCTGAAACCGAGATTGCGCAGCGTAAGTTTATTGAAGAGGTCGAGAACGAAACGCTGCGCAAATGCACGGAGGCCATTCTTGGCTTTAGTGCGACCAGCGCATCGCGCGGCTTCGACGAAAGCAGCTGGCGTAGCTGACGCGAATCTTAACAACACATTCCACCGCGTACGCGTTTGGGCGTATTTACCGCTGCTCAGCCAGAATTAGAGACTCCGGCGCGTCATGCGTCGGAAAAAGCGATCGAATGTCCAAGCCGAGGCCGGTGCGCCGGAGATGGACGCGAGCGACGGCGGCGCGTCCTCCGCACCGAAGAAATTCCGATACGAGGAGCCCGACGCAGTCCCACCGTTGCCGAAGCTCACCGTGCGTGAAGACGATGTTCTCTACTGGGTCGCGCGCGGTAAAGAAAACGCTGAGATCGCACCAATCCTGAATGCCAGCCCAGAGACCATTCGCAAGCACGTGCAAAATATTCGGCAAAAGTTCGGCAGCAAATCCCGCCTGGCCGTGATCGCCAAATATTGGGAGCGAAAACTCTATGAGAGCAATCTGTCGATCAAAGAGCTTTACGAATTGATCGAACGCCTCAAGCGACGGCGATCTGGCGAGAAATAACCGTACGCGTTTGGGCGTATTTACTTCGTTAGGCCAAATGCCGCAGACTCCCCGGCATGGTGATCGGCACACGAGCGCTGGCAGATCAAAAATTAGCTGACGGTTTCCAGGGAGATGCTGCCAGCTTTGCCCAAAATACTTCCAGCTTTGCAGGAAGTCCTGCCGGGTTTTCTGCAAACGCTGCCAATTTTCGACGAAACGCTGACCTGTTTCCTCGAAATGCTGACTCGCGCGCCGAGCTCCTGACGGTTGTGCGGGAAACGCTAACGGTTTTGACTAAGACCCTGCCGGTTTCTGCGCGCATGCTCACAGCTTTCCGGCAGATGCTCTCCGTTTTCGCGAAAAGCCTGACGGTTTCCCGCCGCCGCTTCTGGTTTCTGCCGAAAACCTTCCCCGATTTTTGCCAAAAACCCTACCTAACCCACAGTCGGCGGTCATAGACCGCCGCAACAGAAAGCATTACCTATGACTAAAGCGAGCATTGACTTCAGCGCTTACACCGGAGCGGAATTGATTCCGGCCGCCCAAAACATCCACGACAAAATGACGGCAAACGCCGCCACCTTTCCGGGCCCGCCGGTGGCGATGGCGACTTTCCAGACGCTCACCGACACAGCCGACGCGGCGCTAAGCAAAAAAGCCAGCGGCGCCACCGCCGACGTAATCGGCTTTAACGTCGCGCGCAACGACCTCGAAGATGCGCTCAACGAACTAGGCAATTACGTGAACATTGTGGCAAAAGGCGATGCCACCATCGTGGATAAGAGCGGCTTCCCATCGTACGATACCGCGCGCACACCCGATACCTCGCCGCCACCCGCTCCGCAAAACCTGGTTCTGCGGCAGGACGATTTGAGCGGTTCATTAGTCGCCCGTTGTCGACCGGACCGCCCACGCAGCGTCAACGAAGTGCAGACCAACACCACCGATCCCAATAACGAGAGCGGTTGGAAACCGACCGGCATGTTCAGCGGCGGCAAAGCTGTCCTTAGCGGCTTCACGCCGGGAACGACTGCCTGGGTGCGTGTGCGCACCTGCGGACTCAAAGGCGTCATGGGCGCCTGGAGCGACCCAGCGAAAATAATGGTAGTCTAGTGTGACGAGGTTTGGTCTCCATTCAATCGAGCGGGCTCTTCACACCAATGCCAGGTCTGTTGAGCACGTGCGTATAAATCATCGTCGTGCTCACATCCTTGTGACCAAGCAGTTCCTGCACGGTGCGAATATCGTAGCCTTTGGTGAGTAGATGCGTCGCGAAACTGTGCCGCAGGCTGTGACAGTTTGCGCGTTTCACGATTCAGGAGGCGTCCACTGCTTTTTTGATGGCGCTTTGCAAAATTCCTTCGGCAACATGATGTCGCTGTCTTTTGCCGCTGCGCGGATCGACGGAAATGCGCGAGGAAGGGAAAACATATTGCCATGCCCATTCACGCGCGGCGTCGCAATGGTTCAGATAGATTTAGCGGCAACATAGTAACGCGGTCTTTGCCGCCCTTCGCGTCACGCACCGTGATTTGCGCCAGCGCGAAGTCAATGTCCTTGACCCGTAGACGAATACACTCCATCAAACGCAATCCGCTTCCATAAAGCAAACCGGCCATAAGCTTCGGTGTGCCATGCAGGTGAGCGAAAATTTCTTTCACCTCCGAACGAGAGAGAACCACTGGCAGTTTTGCCGGCTTTTTCGCGCGTTCGACTTTCTCCAGCCAGCCGATTTCTTGCTTGAGCACTTCCTTGTAGAGAAACAGCACTGTGCTGAGCGCTTGGTTTTGCGTCGAAGCGGCCACGTTTAGGTCGCGGGCGAGATGAGTGAGAAATTGCGCGACTTCCTCTTCCGCCATTTCCGCCGGATGACATTTATTGTGGTAAATGATGAAGCGCTTGATCCAATCGACGTAAGCTTGCTCGGTGCGAATACTGTAATGCTTGCGTCGAATGACATCCCGGACCTGGTCGAGCAATTTAGGTTTGTGTCCAGATGAGCCGACGCCTACTGTTGGGCGCATGGAAGCGATTCTGTTCCGCCCATCACGAAACTCAAGCCGGATTAGACCCAAAAATTGGCCATTTCTCTTGAGAGGTCCAAAAATTGGTTCGAATTCTCGTTAGGCGCCTAAGCCATGCCACGTCGGATTGACCAAAACGGAATCCCCGATCCTCTCTCGCGTGAGGTTATCGAAAGCTTCCTCAAGATCGATGTTCCGTATCGTCTCGCTATGCTCGATTTCGCCGAAGCTGCGATGCCGGCAAGCAGGACGCGAGATTCAGCCTTCGTAGAGGCCGGTATTGTTGCTGGACGACTGCTCCTCCAATTCCTCGGCCTCGGAATCCGACGCAAGGGAGGTTTAATGCTCGTCGAGAATCGCAGGTATCACGCAGAGAATGGTTCAACTGACGAAGTTAAGATTACTGATGTGGGCGGTCGCTTTGTGGACGTCGCTTCCTTAGACGCGGCAACTGCTGACGCGCTCGCACAGTTCCACAACGGAGCGTCGAAGGCATCTGCACATTTGACTTGGGATTCAGGGCACCAACTCGACCTCGACAATCTGAGACGATGTATTCCGATTATCCGCAGCCTTGTTCTAACCCATCTGCCCTCGTGCGCAAACGCGCCTAACCAAGCGCTACAACCAATCGCTGGCCGTTCCGATAACTAGTTTTCAGATGACTTCAACACGCACCTTCCAGTTCAAACGCTGGAAATCTGTGCACACTCATCCCTCAAAAAAGCTATAAATGAAAAAGTTCTTAGTGCTCATTTTTGCGCCGTTCCTTTGCTCGTTTGCGCAGTCAAACTTAGATGCGCCAGCTAAAGCACAGGTGGTGACGATCGGCTCCGAAATCAAACGTGGCTGCGATGAAGTTTCAGCCGCGCAATTACCAGACGATTCTGAGGAGCGATGGCAAGTAGCCAACAGGATCATCAACGAGAACGATCGTATTGGCAGGAAAACCAACGGATTCGTTTTGGGCGTACATTTCCGGATCTGGCTAGCTCTGGAGATTGTGTGGGAAATTTATCCGGCTGGCTCAAGCGGAAAGCTAGCCGCGGAAGGAGTTGGTGGGACGGCATGGAGTTACGTGCAACGAGAATTAGCTGAAACCGGATTGACGATGACGCAATTGATTCAGGCGAGTCAACTCAGCGGGGGCGATGTCAATCAGCGGATTGAACGGTGGGAAAAACGAGACAAATGACGCAAGTTTGCGAACGCAAGACATGCCGACGTGACCGGAGGCGGGCATTCGATTTTACCCTGACATATACAAGTACTGATTTTGTCGGGCACGGGGTTTGCTAGCTGACGCCCATTTGCGTGACTGCGCTTTTGTCGCATTCTTTCCCAGGTGAGTAAGCGGATTAGACGGAAAAATTCCATCCATATCTCGTTGGGCGTATGAGCACCTTTGAAGAACGGCGCCGCTTCCTCAGAGACTTGGACTACGTGTTTAAGCAGGCAGCAGCTTTTCACGAGTTTTATACTTCGGGCGCAGACAAGTGCGTCTCGCGTCACCCAATGTTCCGGACAATTCATAATGCCCTTTTGGAGTCATCTTTGTCCTTCCTCCGAAAGGCCAATGAGTTCTTTCGTGGGAACCGCGACATTGCCGCCTCTGACTTTCTTCCCAGCATTGGCAAGAGCTGGCTGTTCACCAAGCACGATTCGACGCTGCTCAACGACCGGGTGATGCACCTTTCTCTGGAGGAGGCGAAAAACGGCAAGATGGATTGGGCTGCATTTCTAGAGCGCAATCTTCCTGAGGCGCAAAAACGGTACTCCGCATTCATCGCTGAGCTCAAACGCGAGTGTCCTGAATATTTTTGCCAGCCAACCAATGACCCAAAGAACGCCTAACCAATCGCTGGAGCCAACCCAGCACTTTGTTGTAGGCTCTCGATGATGCGCAGCAGAATCCTCAAAGTGCTGGGTGGCTCAGCTCCTTCTCGTTAGATGACTACGCGCCTCCCAACTCTCATTGGCTGCGTGTGATGAAATCGATAGCGAAAAGCTCGCAAGGCGCACCCGTGCGCTCCTCGGACTCGGCTCGATCAGTTCATCACGCGGATTCGAAGGCGACTGGGCCTCAGCTGGCTCGTAAGTCTAAATAGATGACCCTCGCCGTCCTCCCCTTAAATTCGCGAAGCGTTTTTGCCGTCGCTAATGATCCGCCATAACCCGCGGCTGAGCGAGTTTGCTGCGGCGGACGCCATAGAAAAAGTAAACGAACATGCCGATGACGAACCAGATGATGAGCCGTTCCCATGTTCGCCACGGGAGAGAGACCATCAGGTAAAGCGCCGACAGCGCGCCCAGTGGGGCGACGACCCACACCGCCGGCGTTTTAAATGTGCGCGGCAGCTCTGGCTCACGCAGTCGCAACACAAGGATGCCGATTGAGACGATCACGAAGGCCAGCAGCGTGCCGATGGAAACGAGGCTGCCCGCTTCGCGCACGGTGAACAGCGCCGCGAAGAAAGCGACGACAACGCCAGTCACTATCGTCGTGATCCACGGCGTGCGGAATTTTGGATGAACCTTGCTCACAAACTTTGGTAGCAAACCGTCATCAGCCATCGTCCAGAAAATCCGCGACTG
>QHQA01000197.1 GCA_003219695.1 Verrucomicrobiota bacterium | reverse complement strand
TTTTTGCGTCTCCATTGCGTTGCGTCTGCGGAACGAGATCATGGTCGGCGTGATCTACGATCCCATTCGGCAAGAGATGTGGAGTGGACAGAAAGGCGAGAGCTCAAAACTGAACGGACATCCCTGTCATGTCAGTGAGCGCGCGGACCTGGCGGAAGCCGTTATTTCCATCGGGCTCGCCAAGACCGGAGAGACTATCAACGCGAATTTCCCGTTGCTTGAGCAAATGATTCATCGCGTGCGCAAATGCCGCGTGCTCGGCAGCGCTGCGCTGGACATGGCTTACGTCGCGTGCGGACGATTCGACGCCTACGTTGAAACGGGAATCAGCTTGTGGGACATCGCCGCAGGCTGGCTCCTCATTGAAAATGCCGGCGGCACTGTCGATCTTCGGCCGCGCCCGGATATGAAGGGCAAATACAGCATTAGGGCCTCAAATGGCGTTATCGATCTGAAACTGTGATGCACGCATTACCAACTTCAACGCTTCAACGTTTTAACCATTTAAGGAGGCGAAGCCGATGATTCGTTGCGGCATCGGTTACGACATCCATCGTTTCGCGGAGGGACGAAGACTGATGCTCGGCGGTGTCGAGATCGCGCACCCGCGCGGTCTGGAAGGCCACTCGGACGCGGATGTTTTGTCGCATGCGATCGCGGACGCGTTGCTCGGCGCAATCGGCGCGGGCGACATCGGTCAGCATTTTCCAAACACGGACGAATCGATTCGCGACATCAGCAGCATCGAGATTTTGAAGCGCGTGACCAAATTGCTCGCGGAGAAAAAAGCGCGCGTGGTCAACGTTGATGCAAGCGTTATCATCGAGGCGCCAAAGCTTGTGCCGCACGTGCCGGCGATGCGCCAAAAAATTTCGGCTGCGATCGGCGTGAGCCAATTGAACGTGAGCGTGAAAGCGACGACCAACGAAAAGCTCGGATCGATCGGGCGCGGCGAAGGCATCGCCGCAATAGCGATCGCAATGGTCGAACAGAAATGAACATTTTGTCATTCCGAGCGGAGCAAAGCGGAGTCGAGGAATCCAGAGGAGTTACCCTTAAGCTATCGCAACGGGATCCCTCGACTACGCTCGGGATGACCAACTAGCGATGGCGCTGCGCTTCTTTAACACTTATTCGCGCGAGATAGAAGAATTCGAACCGCGCGATCCCGCCAAGCGCCCGATCCGCATGTACACCTGCGGGCCAACCGTTTACAGCCGGGCGCACATCGGAAATTTCCGCGCCTACATTTTTGAAGACTTGCTTCAGCGCCACCTCGAATTGCGTGGCTACAAGGTGCATCGGGCGATGAACATCACCGACGTGGATGACAAAACCATCCGCGGCGCGCGCGAAGCCGGCGTCCCGCTCGCAAAGTTCACCGAGCAATTCAAAAAGGCGTTCTTCGAAGACGCCATGGCATTGCGAATCAAACGCGCCGACGAATTTCCCTGCGCCACGGACCAGCGTTACATCGACAGGATGATCGAGATGATCCGCACACTCATCTCGAAAGGGCTAGCTTATCAGGCCGACGACAAATCAGTCTATTTTCGCATCAACAAATTTCCGGGCTACGGAAAGCTCGCGCATTTCGATCTCAGCCAGTTGCAATCGACCGGCCGGGTAAAGCACGACGAATACGACAAGGAGCACATCGGCGATTTCGCGTTGTGGAAAGCGTGGGACGAAGAAGACGGCGACGTGAAATGGGATTCGCCCTGGGGATCAGGCCGTCCGGGCTGGCATATCGAGTGCAGCGCGATGTCCACGGCATTGTTAGGCGATCAGATCGATATTCACTGCGGTGGCGTCGATAACATTTTCCCGCACCACGAAGCGGAGATCGCGCAAAGCGAAGGCGTTACGGATAAGAGATTTGTCCGCTACTGGTTGCATTGCGCGCATTTGCTGGTGGACGGCCAGAAAATGGCCAAGTCGTTAGGCAATTTTTACACCGTGCCAGATGTGCTGGCGAAAGGTTACACCGGGCGCGAGCTGCGTTACGCGTTGTTGCGAGTGCACTATCGCGTGCCGCTCAATTTTACATGGGAAGGGATGAATGAGGCACGCGAGTCGTTGGACCGGATTGATGAGTGGCTGATGCGGCTGCGCGAAGTTGGGGAAAAGCAAACCGTCAAACGCCCAATTGAAAAAACGGAGTTGGAAGAAGCGCTCTATGATGATTTGAACATTTCCGCGGCGCTCGGATTTTTGTTCGAATCGATTCGCGAAACAAATCGCGCGATGGACGAAGGCAAACTGGATGCTGCCTCAGCGAACGCATGGCTCGAGTGGTGGAAACGGATCAACAGTGTTCTCGATCTTGAACCCGAAGTTGAAATCGTGGTTCCGCCGGAAGTGACGCAGCTCGCAAAGGAACGCGAGGACGCACGGCGCAAGAAGAATTGGAAGCGAAGCGACGAATTGCGCGAGCGAATCTCTGCCTTCGGTTGGGAAGTCCGCGACACCAAAGAGGGCCCGAAGCTCACGCGGCGCGGAGCGCCATGATCTGGGGAGCACAGGCTGCCAGCCTGTAGGTCTCGGCAGCTTGCCGAGACCGGGGGGGAAACGGCGTCACCTCGGAATTAATTGCGCGAAGATGTTGCCGGCAGGGCTACCGGCAACTACAGGCTGGCAGCCTGTGCTCCCCAGAATTTGCGCTCGCAACTGCGGGAGCGATTCGTCATCTTGAGCATTAAAACATGTTTGCGCCTGGCGATTTTCTTGACCTCGAACATACGGCTCATCCCAAGTTGTTCGAAAACCAGAATTACGTCTGGGACGCGCTCAAACAAATTGCTAGTTACCTGCAATTTCGTTTAAAACCTGGAGTATTGGGCGAGCTGATGGGCAAACCGTTCGTCAGCAATCATGTTTTCGTCGGCAAAGGAACGATCGTTGAACAGGGCACGGTGTTGAAAGGCCCGGCGTGGATCGGCGAAAATTGCCGTATTCGCAGCGGCTGTTACGTGCGCGAAAATGTGATCGTCGGCAACGGCGTCGTGATGGGCAACTCGTGCGAATTCAAAAATTGCATTCTCTTCGATGACGTGCAGGTGCCCCATTTCAATTACGTGGGCGACTCCATTCTTGGCCATCACACTCATCTGGGCGCGGGCGTGATTCTTTCGAACGTGAAACTCGATCACAGCGAGATCGCCGTTAGCACTCCAGATGGCGACATTCCAACGGGCTTAAGAAAATTCGGCGCGATCGTCGGCGACAGAACAGAGATCGGCTGCAACGCCGTGATCAACCCCGGCTCGGTCATCGGCCGAGATTGCATGATCTACCCTGGCGTAATCTTTCGCGGCGTCCTTTCACATGGCAGCATGGTGAAACTACGGCAGGATTTACAGGTGCTAAGCCGACGTAATATCGGTCTGGCCTAACTGATACTGCCGATCGTATTACAGAATGTCGAATCCGAACGCGATCTGATGAAAGCGATCATCGAAACTTCACGTCCATGCACCGATCCCTTCAGGTCAACCATCAACATTTGCAGGTCGATTCGTGTAGATTATCGTGAACGAGCGTGGAAGTACAGAGAGACTCTTTAATTGCTTCGGGTCGAGCTGAGCGATTCATGGAGGATTTCAATAACGTGCGCCGAAGCCGCGTTCTCACAAAGTTTCTCGGCCACGATGAAGTGCATCTTTGGGTTGTGCACCTAGGCATATCTGCGGAGAAATCCTGCTACTTCAAATCCATTCTCTCGCTCGACGAACAAGAACGTGCCGGTCGCTTCCGGAAAATCAGAGATGCACAGCGTTATGTCGCCGCCCGGAGTTCGTTGCGTAGTCTCTTAGGCGGATACTTGACGATTGAGCCCGACCGAGTTCGGTTTGCTTACGGTCCTTCCGGAAAGCCGCGTCTCGCCGGTGAAGAAACTCTCACTTCGATAAGGTTTAGCGTTTCCCATTCCGATGATCTGGCTTTGTTTGGCTTTGCGCGTGGCCATAAAATCGGAGTTGATGTGGAACGTATCCGCCCGGATGTTGGCGTCGAAGATTTGGCGGCGCGCTATTTTTCGCCGAATGAGTTCCAGAAATTGCGCTCTTTGCCTGCGGATCGGCGAAGGGAGGCTTTTTACTGTGGCTGGACTCGAAAGGAAGCTTATTTAAAGGCGCTCGGAGAAGGTCTTTCTTTCCCGTTGGACCATGTCGAAGTCAGTTTAACTCCAAATGAACCTGCGATCCTAAAAGCTTCGGGCGATCCGGGGGTCTCTCGACGCTGGAGTGTTCAACATTTGTCGCCTGCGCCGGGTTACATTGGGACAGCAGCCGTGGAAGGCCGCGACTTCGCTTTTAGATGCTTTAGGTGCGAACCAGCTTTTGGAGCGTTCGACAAAGTGGCTGTGAATGATCGCCTATCGCTTCGGCGCGGATTCCTCGTGTAGAGTTTGCGCCTGAACGAGGCAGGACTTCAACTTTTCGGCCAATTCCATGTTCGGCGCCTGCCTTATTGACGTGGGCGGGTTGTCGGCGGCGAAGGTGTAAAATTCGATTCCGTTTTCCGCCAAAGCCCTCCAACCGCCCACTGGGTCGGTCGCGGAGAGCAACGTCGCGTCATCGTCGTTAGTCAGGAAAAAGATAATGCGTCCCGCGTAAGTCCCCGGATCATAGGCTTTGGCCGCCGAGATATTGCTGTCTGTAACGCTCATAAATCCGTGTACCTCTCTCTCAGCGATGCCGATAGAGGACTTCGCGAGGGCATGCCACAGAGCAGCTTTGAAACTTCCTGAGGCAATCCGGGTTAATTCGATCGTTTTGGCACGAAGAGCCACCACCTTTTCTTGGATACTGAGGGTGCGAAGCTTTCTCAATTCGCGCGCGATTCGCTTCACGGGGTAGCTCGGCTTGAACGGCCACCATTTTAAAGAACCCGGCGCAGGCGTATTGAACATCACTAATAACGCCACGTCCTGACCTTGAGCCTTGAGAAGTCTGGCCATTTCGTAGGCGATCATGCCTCCAAAACAATAGCCAGCTAGAAAATACGGCCCGCTCCGCTGTACAGTGCGAATCTCTCTCAAGTAATAGCTCGCCATCTCCTCAACGGTAAGATACGGCGTTTCCCCGCCAAGGCCCTGGGACCTAAGCCCAAACACGGGCTGATCCGCCCCCAGGGAAAGCGCCAAGTTCCGGCATTGAAAGATTTCGCCGCTTTGCGCATGAACGCAAAAAAGAGGTGGCTTTGTTCCATGGGGTTGGACCGGCACAAGCGACGAATGTAACGAGTGCACTATTGGTGCACTTATGATGCCTGCCAGTTGCCTGATTGTCGGTGCCTTAAGGAGCACCGCCAAAGGCAACTCCATTTGGAAGGCCTTCTCAATTTGGATGAATAGGCGCGCTGCCAGCAGCGAATCTCCGCCCAGTTCGAAGAAGTTTTCATCGACACCAACCGGCATCCCGAAGGCTGCTGCCCAAAGCTCCACCAATCGCGACTGCACCTCACCACTTGGCGTAACGCTCTCTCTTGCTGCAACCACCTCTTTTGCGCCGGTAGACATGCGTTGCGCCGGAGCAGGCCGGGGTTTACTCGGAATGAGAAGGTTACTCACCCGTGCCCTGGGATCTTTCACCATCTTTCGCAGGACTGTCTCGTAGTCCTCAAGGATCTGTTTTATTGTCGCGGCTCGGAACAGCTCCGTTCTGTACTCGAGAATTACTTCCAGCATCGGCTCGATTTTGAGCCAGACATTCAGATCGTACTTTGCAGTCCCGGCATACAGGGGGAGCCACTTTACGCTCAATCTTGGAATCTCCCAATTTTCACGCGGTGTATTTTGGAGAATGAACATCACCTGGAATGGTGGGCTCCGATTGGGATCGGCCCTATTCGTGATCTCGCTTAACACCTTTCCAAAAGGCAGACTCTGATCCGAGTAGGCATTGAGAGCGACCTCGCGCACGCGCATGAGCAACTCGCGGAATGTTGGGTTGCCGGATAAGTTGGTGCGAAGAAGGATGTCGTTGCCAAAGCGACCAATCAGTCCTTCGACTTCCGCTAAGGGCCGGTTTGCCGCGCAGGAAGCAACAGCGATTTCTTCATTATTTGAACGACGATGAAGGAACGCTTGAAAACCTGCCAGTAACACCATGAATAAGCTGACACGCTCCTGGCGACTTAACTCTTTCAGTGCGTTCGCTAAATCGGTCGGTAACACGAGGCCCTCACGGGCACCGCGGTTGCCAGTGTCGGATTTTCTTGGGCGCGCAAAGTCTGTCGCCAAGTGCTGGAAGCCTGTAGGGCTGACTAGCTGCTCTTTCCAGTAAGATAACTTGTCTTGCAAGGCGTTTCCCTGGAGTTGTTCTCGCAGCCATCGTACATAGTCACCGTATTGGAAAGTCAGATCGGGCAGTGGCGATTCGACGCCGGCCGTGAACGCCTGATAAAGCTCGGACAACTCGCGTGAGAGAATGCCTGTAGACCAGTCGTCATGAACGATGTGATGAGTTGTAAGTTGCAGAATGTGATCGTCCACCCCAAGTCGCAATAGCGTGCCGCGAAGCAACGAACCTAGTGCCAGATCGAACGGCCGAGCGGCTTCTTCTAGTGCAAGCTGGTGAAATCGGGGTTCTCTGGCGCTTTCGGGTAACCTCGACAAATCAACCATGCGAAGGGTTTGCTTCTGCGGTGAAATAACGATCTGAACCAAGTCTCCATTCCTCATTCGGAAGACAGATCGAAACACTCCGTGGCGTCGCACAATCTCCTGTAGACTCTTTTGTAAGGCGCCTTCGTCGAGCGGCCCGCGAATCCGGAAAAGGAGTGGATAGTTATAGACCGCACTGTCCGAGTTTGAAGGATCTTCCAGCCAGCTTGTTTGCTGGACAAACCAGCATGGCACGACAAAAGCGTCCTCCAACCGCAATTCAGGGTTTTCGTTCCGAAGCTGGAATAATAACTCGTCAGGTTCGCACGAAGCTTTGAACCCGTTCGTAGCCTGAGTCGTCGATTGCGATTGCCTAAGACCGCTGTTCATGGGGCGCTCTATAGGGGCAACTCGGAAACGCGCAATTCGGAGCTGGAAGCAGCTGCTTCCAGCAACCTTTGCCATTTTTGAAGGGTTCGTTCGATGGTCGTCGCGTCGAACATATCCGGATTATATTGAGCTCGGCCGAGCAGACCGTTGGGCCTCTCGCTCAACTCCAAATACAAACCCCATCTTGCCCCACCGCTTTCGACGTCCATGAAAGTCTGGCTCCAACCAACTCCAAGATCCGGGGTCGCGGGCGCAAGAGAGACGACTACCTCAAAGAGCCGACATCGGTTTGGGTCCGACGAAAGCCCCGCTTCGGCCAGCACGCACTCAAACGGCACATCATCATTGGCAATCGCTCCCAAAACAACATCCCGCGTCCTTCGAAGAAGTTCACGAAACGTTGGGTTGCCACAGAGATTCATGCGTAAAGCGACCGGATTAAGAAAATATCCCATCAAGTTCTGGACCTCGGACCGCTTGCGGCCGGAGGGCGCGAGAGTACCGACCACCATGTCTTCTTGACCGGTGTGGCGGTAAAGAAGCGCCGACAAACCGGCCAGCAGACTCATGAACAATGTAACGTTCTCCCGCCGACTCATCGCGTTAAGTCGTTGCGCCAATTGATTCGGAATTATGAATGGACGGAGTGCACCACGGTAAGCTGACAAAGCGGATGGCGGACGGTCGGCAGGCCATCGGAGGGAGGGTGGTTCTGGTATCAATCGCTCTCGCCAGTACACCAACTGGCTCCCAAATGCTCCGCTCTGCATGCGTTGTCGCTGCCAGTAAGCATAGTCGGCGTACTGAATGGGCAAATCGGTCAACGGAGACGGCTTACCCGCACTGAATGCTTCGTAAAGAGCGACTAATTCGGCAGGAAATATAGTGTTGACGGTTACACCGTCAGTCACGCTCTCATGCATTGTCAGTGTGAGCCAATGCTCATCCTCGTTCAATAAGATCAATTTTGCTCGCACCAACGGGCCTTTCTTCAAATCGAAGCGTTTTCGAGCGTCTTCGGTCGCCAGTCGAAGTGCCGCTGCTTCTCGCTCCGGTGACGGCATTTCTTGGAGATTCACCACAGCTGGCAGAGCTGCTAGCGGAGCCGGATGAATGACCTGCACGGGCTGCCCATCCACGGAATCGAAGGTCGTTCGCCATACCTCGTGGCGACGAATGATTTCGGTGAAGCTTCGTTCGAGGACACTCGCGTCGAGCGTGCCGCGCCGGTGAATGATTATGGAATGATTGTCAAAAGGAGGAAGGCCCGCGCTTTTTTGGGCACGCAGCCAAATTTGTTCCTGAGTCAGCGACAACGGCGCAGGTTGGCCCAGCGGCCGGCGCCTGATTCGATCTGAGTCCTCTGCAGTTTTCAAAACATCGCCGCGCACGTACTTTTTCAACAAGAGACGCTTGGCCTCAGACAGCTCTCTCATCGTATAAACCCTTCACTCGTACTGCTGTTCGATGACATTCACCTAGTGTTCGTGTGCTTGTGAGCGGTCGCCCCAGACTAGGTCGCGCTACTCGTAAAGTTCATCGCCAATGACGTTAGGCCACGCAACCCCAGGTTGGTCCGCCAGACGAGGGGGCCACCCTCCAATGACCAATTCCGAAGCTCGCGAATCATTTCCTCAAAAGCAACCTGGCCCTCAATCCGCGCTAAGGGCGCGCCAAAACAAAAGTGTGCGCCATATCCAAAGGCAACGTGACGGTTATCCTGGCGAGTGATATCCAAGCGGTCCGGATCCGGGAAACGTTCGGGATCACGGTTCGCTGCTGCCATGACCGCGCGCACCACGTGTCCCTTTCGAATCTGTTTTCCCCCCAACATCGTGTCCTCAGGAGCCAGCCGTGCCGTCTGCTGGCTGGGACTCTCATATCGGAGCAGCTCTTCCACAGCTGAGGGGATCAGAGAAAGGTTGGCCCGGAGCTTTTCGAGTTGATCAGGATTGCGCAGCAAAGCGAGGACACCATTGCCAATCAGGTTCGGAGTGGTCTCCTGCCCGCCAACCATTGTTATGATCGAGTTGGCGATCACTTCATCCTCAGTCAGCCAATCCCCTGCGACCCCCGCATTCATGAGCGAACTAACCAAGCCGTCCCGGCGCAAGTTTCCCTTGCGCATGGCGGAACGAAAATATGCCGTCATCTCTTCCGTGGTCTTCACAAGCTTCGACACTCGGTCGGGATTCTGTTGGAAGTTCCCCAATACCTCCGCGAAATCCTGCGACCACAACTTAAACTGGCGATGATCTGCAACCGGCAGACCCAGCATCTCGGCGGTTACGATGGACGGCAGCGGCTCGGCCAAGTCGGCGATCACATCCATGCGTCCGTTCGACTTCACCTTGCCGAGCAAATTGTTCACGACCTCGCGAATATGAGACCGCAGAGCTTCGACCCGCTGCGGAGTAAAGGCCGCAGCAGCCAGGCTGCGAATACGGGTGTGCGCCGGAGGATCCAGAAAGAGCATCTGCTTCACCATCACTTGGGCTACGGGGTTCAAAGACGAGAGCCCGATCTTGGTGAGATATTCTGACGACGGTGTGCATTGTGCCGAAAAATCGCGCAGCACTCGAATCACATCCGAATAACGAGTGATCACCCAGGAGTGTAGGAACGGGTCCCAATGCACCGGGTCCTCGCAGCGAAGTTGGTGGAAGAGTGGATACGGATCTGCCAAAACGTCCGGGTCAAGCAAACGAAACAAGCTCAGCTCCACATCCCTGCTGCTCGGCTTAGTCGCGGCACTGGATTTAGCCATTTCAGGAAGGTTGTACTGTCGCATCGAGGAGATGCTCAACCTCTTCATCGCTCATCCTCTGAACTTTTGCGAGCAAGAGGCGGCCGACCTCAGCAGATAACTCTGCCACACTGGGCGCTTCAAATATGACGCGCAGCGGCATCTCAATACCAAAAGTATCGCGCAACCTCGCAACTAGTTGTGCCCCCAGCAGCGAGTGCCCTCCGAGCGAGAAAAAGTTCTCTTCCACGCTAACATGTTCTAAGTTGAGAAGACGCTCCAATATGCCGGCGACCGTCTTCTCCATCTCGGTCCGGGGAGCAGCGCGTGCTTCGTCGAGCAACGTGTTGCTCTTATCCGGCGCAGGTAGAGACAATGGGTCCACTTTTCCGTTCGGCGTCAGCGGGAGTTTTTCCAGACTAACAAATGTCGCTGGCACCATATAGTCGGGCAGGCGGGCGCGCAGAAAATCGCGCAACTCACTTAAGGTCAGGTGAGATTCCGGCAGGGGAACTACATAGCCGATCAACCGTGTATCCCGTGGGGCGACTTCGCGAGCCACAGCCACGCTTTGCCGGATACCCGGATGCGCATCGAGCGCTGCCGTTACTTCGTTCGGCTCGATGCGCAAGCCGCGGATCTTCACCTGCTCGTCGCTGCGCCCGACAAAGGCGATCTGGCCGTCGGGCAAAAACCTCGCCAGATCTCCCGTCTTGAAAAGCCGTTCATCTGGTCTGACACTGAATGGATTCGGAATGAACTTTTGCGCGGTCAACTCCGGGCGGTTTCGATAACCGCGCGCCACACCTATACCTCCGATGTGAAGTTCGCCAATCGTTTCCTCGGGCACTTGGTTGCCTGCTTCATTCAAAATGTAGACCTCCGTATTAGCGATGGCACGGCCGATTGGTGGCAGGTGATCGGTTGAAGAGTTCGGATGAACCGCACCCGACGTCGCCACCACCGTGCATTCTGTCGGGCCGTAGTTGTTGACTAACAGAAATGGCAGTCCGACTGGCGGATAAACGTGCAGTGTATCTGCTCCAATGAGCATAGTACGCAAAGCAGTTTCGGATGGCCATTGCAGCGCCAGGAGATACTCTGCAAGTGGTGTCGGGATGAAAGCGGTTGTGATCCGCTGCGCAGCGAGCCAATCTCGCAACAATTGCGGATCGCTCACTGCTTCGTCCTCAGCGAAGTGCACGCTCGCGCCACTCGCCAAGTATGGCCAGATTTCCCACACTGCTGCGTCGAAACACACGTTGGCGACTTGGCTGGCGCGATCGGCGGATTTCACACCAAAGGCTTGCTGATGCCAGTGTACTAAGTTCAACAGGCTCTCGTGTATGATCTCTACACCCTTCGGTTGGCCCGTAGAGCCTGAGGTGTAGATCACATAGGCCAGGTTCTTAGGCGTTGCTCCTCCCATCACGGGAACGGACTGCCCACGAGGAGGGAAGTCAGCCACTCGCCCAAAATCGTCCAGAAGAACTGTGTGATAGACACCCCTCGGCACTCGCTCCTGTATGAGTTCTCCGGCCACCACCGCGGGAACTTGCCCATCCTCCAACATGAAAGCGAGCCGCGCCGCAGGGTAGGCTGGATCCAAGGGCAGGTACGCTCCTCCAGCTTTCAGAATCCCCAGCGCGCCAACTACCATTGTTGGCAAACGCGGCATGCATAATCCAACTACCACCTCCGGACCGACGCCCAAAATCCGCAGCATATCCGCGAGCGCACTCGCCCTCTCGTGCAGTTCCCTGTAGGTCCAGACGCGGTTTGTAGACGTCAAAGCAATTGCGTCAGGCCTGACCGCTGCTTGGAAAGCTACCAAGTCGGCGACGGTCTCAACCTTGGGGAACGGAGTCGGAGCAATGTTCACAGGCCGAAAGCCTTATCGGGGTATAGATGGCGCAGCTGCTTCCTGGTGTCATTTCCTTCAATGGTCCTACGGAAACTGCGAGGCCAAGTTCTCGGAAGATTTCAAACGCAGTCGGGATGGGATTTGTGCCTCTCGATCACCCCCGGCGAATGAACCTTTACGGATTGCTCTGGCGGGACGCATAGACATTTAGGCGTGTAGAAATATGTTTACCAAAGGAAACGTAGAAGCCGCCTTGGACGGATGGGGGGGGATTCGAACCCCCGGTGCCTTTCAGCACACACGCTCTCCAGGCGTGCACAATCAACCGCTCTGTCACCCATCCGAGCGAATCTTCCTTTTCCTCTGCATCTTAATCTTAGTCCGGCTGGAGACATCAGAGCAAGAGGAAGAGGAAGATTATTAAAGTTGCTGTCGCCGGAACAATTCGTCGAGAGGCAATTGGATGCCGATGTAAAATTCCCCGAAGTCCGCGTATTCGGCGCTGACCGGATCGAAGCGCATTTTGTAAACGATCGCTTTGACCTGGAATGTGTCGCGGGCGAACAGCGTCACGCCCCACTCCGCATCATCGAGACCGGTGGAACCGGTGATGAGCTGTTTTACTTTGCCGGCAAATTCGCGCCCGACATTCGCATGTCCCTTCATCAGTTTGCGGCGTTCGTCGTACGGCAGCGCGTACCAGTTGCGTTGTTCGCCGCGTCGCTTGCTCATGTTGTAGAAACACACAATCGGCCACTCAGGCAGAGTCGGATAAACGCGTTCCTGCCGGTAATGTTTCATGCGCTCGCGAAACGATTTCATCGCTTCGGCGAATTTTTCGGATTCCAGCTTGATGTTTTGTTCCTTTTCGAGGATCTGCGCGTATTCTTCCTCGGTCGTGATGTATTCGCTTTCCTCGGTGAGGGACAGGTAACTGTAAACCGGCGTGAGCACATCCGCGCCTAACGAAAGCGACAGCCGCTTTTCAATCCTGTTGGCGTTGTGCAGATCGGGCGTGATGAGCATGAAACCGATGTCGGCCTTCGGCGTGACCATGCCGAGCGTGAGCAATTGCGTTAAATCCATCGCGCGGACTTCCTGCACCAGCGACGAGAGATTCGTCTTGGCAGCGTTTTGCTCCTCGCGGCTGAGCAACTGCCATTGGCCATGCTCGATTCGGTAAAACAGATGCAGACAATGCCAGCCTTCCTCGGGAACAAGCGCGGTGTTCTTATCAGTCATCGGAGTAGTCTCGGGCGCGAAGAGTTCCGGTCAAGGGTAGCGCACGCGTCTCGCCTGCTGGCAAGCGCGTCCCGCGATCGCAAACTTTTCCTGCACCTCTCCATCACGCAAAACCAAAGATGAAGTCTAAGAGAAGATTGTTTCGGGCGACGCCGAAACCAACAGGCGAGACGCGTGTGCTACCCGGGTGTTTGCGCTTTTGACAAATGCGCCATGCAGTATTCTTCGCCGTCGCGGGCGACCCGGAACTCAAGGTTCGGATCGGTCAATTCGGTTGCGCCGCAGACCGCACATTTGTGCAGTGGCTCTGCCTCGCTGCGAGAACTTCGCGCATGGCGCTTCCTGCGCGCCGAGACTTCGCCGCGATGCCGCGCCTGGTGAATCATCTCCGGGCCAAAGAATATGAAGTAATTGGCGAAAGCGGCGATGAGCGCAGCGCGATACGAATTCGAGCCCAGAACAAATCCCACCAGCAAAAACGCGGCGAATACCCAGGCGAGCCATTTGATTTTCACCGGCAAAATGAACAGGATGTAAATGACTTCGTCGGGATAAAATCGCGCGAAGGCAAAGAACAACGACGCGATCAGCATGCCGTTGGAGAAATTGCTGCCGAAGAAAAAGGCCGCGATCGTTGTGCCCACCATCCCGACAACAAAATAAAGCGTAAGCCGGAAGGGGCCCCACACGCGTTCGAGGCCTTCGCCGATGAACCAGAGAAACCAAAGGACCAGTACCAGCCAAAAGCTGAGCGTTTGCGGAATAAAGATGTAAGTGACCAGACGCCAGACTTCGCCGTGACGAATGCGCGCCGGATCGAGAGCGAGCGCGAACCGGAAATTGGGGTTGAGCCACATCAGCGCCCACACCAGCACGGTGAACCCGATCACGATGCGGATCAGGCCGGGAATGGCGAGGAAACCAAAGCGGCGTTCGAGCTTATCCAGCCATTTCATTCTTGCGAAAGTAGCGCATGCGTCTTCGCTTGCGAAATTTGAAACCGTCTTTCAAGGGGCTCCCTCTCCGATGGCGAAGCCTGACCGCAAGCCGGAGGCATGCGCTACTCTACTGACGCGGCTTGCGCTACCATTGGTGCGGTCTAGCTTGGCGCGTGAGCGAAGTCGCGCCGAAAAAAACGCCGCTTTACGATGAGCATGTGCGGCTCGGCGCGAAGATAGTCGCATTCGCGGGATGGCTCATGCCGGTGCAATACAACAGCATCATCGAGGAACATCAGACGGTGCGAAATAACGTAGGCATCTTCGACATTTCGCACATGGGACAATTGATTGCCGAAGGAGCGGGCGCCAGCGAATTCCTCAACACGATGCTCACAAACAACATCGACAAACTCGATATTGGCACAGGGCAATATACGTTTTTGCTGAATGAGCGCGGCGGCATCATTGATGACTTGATCGTTTATCGCATCGGCGCAGAGAAGTTTCTGCTGGTCGTCAATGCGGCGGGGACCGAAGAAGATTTCGCCTGGTTGCAAAAGCACAAGGTAGGGCATGCCTCCGGCTTGCCACGCAATCGCGCAAGCGAGACGCTCGCGCTACTTAATCGCAGCGCAGAATTTGGTGGAGTCGCGATTCAAGGCCCGCGAATTGGCGAGCTATTTCACGCGCTGTTTGGTAAAGATGTCGAGATTCCACTGCGAAACCATATTGCAGATTTTTCTTTCGACGGAACCGCCGTGTCCGTCGCGCGCACAGGTTATACCGGAGAGGACGGCATTGAAGTTTTCTTTCGCGCAACTGATGCAGTGAAGTTTTGGAATGCCGCGCTCGAAAAAGGAAAACCGTTTGGGACCAAGCCGTGCGGACTCGGCGCGCGCGACACGTTGCGGCTGGAAATGTGCTATCCGCTCAATGGTTCGGATCTCTCGCCGGAGCGAAATCCAATCGAGGCGGGACTGGGTTTCTTTGTCGATCTAAACAAATCGAACTTCATGGGGCGCGACGCATTATTGAAGACAAAAGAAAACGGTCTTCGCGAAAAACTGGTGTCGTTTCGAATGAAAGAGAAAGGCCCGCCGCCGCGGCCGCATTATGCAGTTTTCCAAAATGGCGAGCTCATCGGCCAAGTGACCAGCGGCACGATTTCTCCGAGCTTGAACTGGGGCATCGGGATGGCGTATGTGTCGTCAGCGCACGCGAAGATCGGCGCGGACATTGATATCGAGATTCGCGGACAAAAATTTCCGGCCACCATCGAAAAGAAACCGCTCTACAAAAAATGACCAACGTTCCCGACGACTTGCTTTACACCGAGACCCACGAATGGATTAAACACGAGGGCGAGAATATCCGGGTCGGCATCACCGATCACGCGCAATCAGAATTGACTGACGTCGTTTACGTCGAGCTGCCGAAAATGGATCGGCAGGCGAACGCGAAAGAAGCAATCGCCGTCGTCGAATCAGTGAAGGCTGCGACCGACATCTACGCGCCCGTAAAAGGAATAGTCGTCGAAGTAAACAAAGCGCTCGAAGCAGACCCCGGCTTGATTAACCGCGAACCATACGGCCAGGGCTGGATTTTCGTTCTCAAAATCGACAACGCCGATGATCTCAAACAACTGAAAGACGCCGAAGCATACAGAAAGCAGATCGTCGTGTGACCGCATGAAAACTTGGATCCAAATTCTTGTCACAGGAATTATTGGAGCAGTAATTGGGGCAGTAGTTGGCTTTGGCGCAGCCGAGCCAGTGTATCAGCGTTTGATAAGAAATGACCTTCAAGCGATCGCGTCGAAGATCTACTCAGCTCATGACTATGCAGGTCCTGTCAGTCTTGCAGCGCTGAATGAACTCGAAACAGGCCAGCCAGAAAAAGCGAAAGTGTTCTTGGCTCGAGAAGTTGCTGCGTGGTGCCGCGATTTACAGAAAAAACCGCAATCTCCGGAACGCGAGAAAGCACGCTCATTGGTTGAAAGCATGAGCGAGAAATCCCAAGCCCTCAAAAAGGAATTGGCGAAAAACACTGACAACTCACAGCGTTAGGTTTCGGCGAAGGCGCCGAAAACCAGCACGCGAGGCGGGTGCGCTCCCCGATCCGTTCAATCCGCGTAATCCGTGGTTGAATGCGCGCCAGAAGTCGCCCCTTTTCTCCTGGCTAACCTGTGCTTAATTCCTCGTTCTCCCCATGAGCAGCAAATCGAAGCCGCGTGAGCCAGAACTTAATTTTGAAGGCGCAATGGATCGCCTCGAAAAAATCGTCGAGCAGATGGAGTCTGGTAAATTGCCGCTCGAGGATTTGATCGTGCGTTACGAAGAAGGAATGAACCTCGTAAAAGTTTGCCAGGAACGGCTTGCCAAGGCCGAGCAAAAGATCGAAATCATTGCCCGCAACAGCGCAGGCAAAACCGTAGTTAAAGAGTTCGAGCCTACGCAGGAGCCGGAGACTCCGGCCCCCGTGGCCGACGAGACCCGAAGCACAAATGACGAAATCCAACTCTTCTGAGTCCGCCCAGACGGCTCCCGCGCCCAAGCGCCTACTCGATGGGATTCGTTCGCCCGCCGATATCAAGGGTCTGCGTGAACAGGACCTGTCCCAGCTCGCGCAGGAAGTGCGCGACGAATTGATCAAGATCCTTTCGCAAACTGGTGGGCATCTGGGGCCGAATCTTGGCGTGGTCGAACTGACGATTGCGTTGCACCGCGTTTTTAACACGCCCCGCGATCGGTTCGTCATGGACGTGAGTCACCAGGGCTACGTCCACAAAATGTTTACCGGGCGGCTCGATCGTTTTCACACGATGCGCCAATACGGCGGTCTCAACGGTTTTCTTTTGCGCACGGAGAGCGAACACGATTGCTACGGCGCCGGTCACGCGGGCACGGCGCTTTCCGCTGCTCTCGGCATGGCGGTCGGTCGCGACCTACGCGGCGGCAACGAACATATCGTCGTGGTCGCAGGCGATGCCGCGTTCACCTGCGGGATCAGCTACGAGGCGCTCAACAACGTGAAAGCGCACACGAAGCGTTTCATCGTTGTGCTCAACGATAATGAATGGTCCATCGCGAAAAATGTCGGCGCGATTGCAAATTACCTGAACACCATTACGACCAGTCCCACCTTTGCGCATCTTCACGAGAAAGCGCGGCATTTTGTGCAAGCGATTGCCGGTAAATCGGTAGCTGATTTCGCGCATAAAGTCGAGGAAAGCGTCAAAGGTTTGCTGGTGCCGAGCGTCATATTCGAGGAACTTGGCTTGCGTTATTACGGTCCGATCGATGGGCACGATATCCCGCTGCTCATCCGGACATTTGAGTTTTTGAAGACGCAGGAAGAACCGGTCCTCTTGCACATTCTAACGCAAAAAGGAAAAGGATACGCGCCTGCGCTCAAGCAACCCGACAAGTTTCACGGACTCGGCAAATACAAGATCGAGAGCGGCGAGACCGCGCCGACGCCGACACCGACGTATTCGGAAATTTTCGGTAAGACTCTGGCGAAATTTGCGGAGACAAATCAGAAACTGGTGGCCATCACCGCGGCGATGCCGAGCGGGACCGGGCTCTCGCATTTTGCCAAGGCGCATCCCAGCCGCTATTTCGATGTGGGAATTGCGGAAGAGCACGCAACGCTGTTTGCCTGCGGCCTGGCCACGCAAGGCTTGCAACCGTTCCTCGCGATTTACTCCACGTTTTTCCAGCGCGCCTACGACATGGCGATTCACGATATCGCCATTCAAAACCTGAACGTGAAACTATGCATGGATCGCGCAGGATTAAGCGGCGATGACGGCCCCACCCATCACGGGTTGTTCGACATCGGTTACCTCCGGCATATCCCGAACTGGGTGCATATGCAGCCGAAGGACGAGGACGAATTTGTCGATATGCTCTGGACCATGTTGCACTACAATTCCGGCCCGATCGCCATTCGTTATCCGCGAGGATCCGGTCCCGGGGTGAAAATTGAACGGGAGCCGCGGCTTCTGGAGATCGGCAAAGCTGAAGTCGTGCAACACGGGCGCGACGTGGCGATCTTCGGCTTGGGCGCAATGTTCGAAGTGGCCCAGGAAGCGGCGCGCAAGCTCGAAGAGAAAGGAATTTCGGTCGCGCTAATCAATCCGCGCTGGATCAAACCGATCGACACCGGCACGCTGGAATTTTTCGCGCGCAGCCTGCAAGTCGTCTGCACAATTGAGGATCACGTTTTGCACAATGGTTTTGGCTGCGCGGTGATGGAACATCTGCACTCGCAAATGATCAACACCCCAGTGGTGCGCATCGGCTGGCCCGATCACTTCATCGAGCACGGCGCCGTCCCAATTCTTCGCAAGAAATACGGCATCACTGCGGATGCGCTGGTGGAAAAAGTTCTGCCGCTTCTGCACAAAAAATCCCGGCTCAAACCATCCGTAGCCTGAGACTGCCAGCGCCTTCGCCCATCGCGCGAATAACGTCGCGCGCCGCGTCGCTCGCCCGTCTGAGTCGGATTTGCGAAAATCCGGAGCGTGAACGGATGTGCGAGCAGGCTTGTCAAAACTCGTCGGCTAGTCGCCCTGCATGAAAGCTGTCGCAGCGTTTTCGGTACGATCAAAGGTGCTGGCGTCAATCGCGGCCGCTGCGCTGGCGATTACCCTGGGCGTTCTGGATTATGTCACCGGTCGTGAATTGGCGATCTCGGCTTTCTATTTGCTTCCGACGTGTTTGGCCGCGTGGGTTGCCGGACGTCTGGCGAGCCTCGCCATAGGCGCCTTGTGCACGGCGGCATGGCTCATAAGCGATCTGTTGAACGGTGCCGTCTATCACCATCCGTTGATTCCTGTTTGGAACGCAATCATGCTGTTTGCATTCTTTTTTGTTGTCGTCTGGCTGCTGACAGCATTTCGCGAGTCGCATGATTTTCTTGAGCAAACCGTCGAGCGTCGAACCGCCGCGTTGCGAGCGGAAATGGAAGAGCGCCGACGGCTGGAGCACGCGAAGCTGCAGGCGGAGCGGCTCGCAGTGGTTGGTTCGCTCGCGGCGAAGGTCGCCCACGAGATTCGCAATCCACTCGGGTCAATTTCGCTGAATCTGGATTTGCTCGGTGAGGAGCTTAACACCCTGGCTGATTCCAGTGCGCGTTCTCCGGAACAATGCCGAACGCTTCTGCGCGAAATGCGTTCACAGATATTGCGAATCACCCAGGTGTTGCAGGAGTATCTACAATTCGCCCGAATGCCGAAGCCGCAGCGCGCCGCGGTGTCGATTACGAATTTGCTGGAGGAAAAATTAAATTTCATGCAGCCGTTGTTGGCTGAAAAAGATGTGGAATTGGAGAAGGCCTTCGATCCGGACTTGCCGCCAGTTGAGGCCGATCCCGAGCAGCTTTGGGAGGCGCTACTGAATCTGATCCGCAACGCCGTGGATGCGATGCCGCATGGAGGAAACTTGGGCGTCAGCGCCAATCGAAGTGACTCAAAAGCTCTGATACGTATCAGCGACACCGGCCTCGGCATGACCAAGGAGCAGGCGCGCAATCTGTTTGTGCCGTTTTTCACCACGAAGCGAGATGGCACCGGTCTGGGGCTCGCGCACACCCTGCAGATCATCAATGAACATGGCGGCAAGATCGATTACACCACGGCGCCCGGAAAAGGCAGCACCTTTACGATTGAGCTTCCGCTGGCAGCCGGAGCGTGAACTCGTGAGCGCAATGCGCCGATGGGATTGAGCGTCCTAACAAGAGAAGGGCGCCTTCGTTTCCGAAAGCGCCCTTCATAATTTCGATGGCGATAAGCCGAATTCTGTTTGGCTGATCTCTCAGCCGCGATGATCATTTATCTCGACTCACTTTCGTGAATCGCCCAGCAACCGCGGCTCGGCGGTCACAGACCGCCGCTACAGTCGCCGTGGTGCGACGGTACCCGAGGATCTTAGCGGGCCGGCTACCCTTCCTCTGTTTTGTCTTGCACCACATGGGGTTTTTCGTGCCTCGCGAATTACTCCGCGAGCGGTGAGCTCTTACCTCGCCTTTTCACCCTTGCCTGTGCTTTTTTCAAAGAACCGGCGGTGTGTTTTCTGTGACACTCTCCGTCAACGCCCGCTTTCGCGGACGTTGCCCGCGTATTTTACGCGGCATGCTGCCGTATGGTGTTCGGACTTTCCTCCAGCAAGCCTTGCGGCTCACCAGCGATCATCTGCCATCGGCGAGTAATTTATCACAACCGGCGAAGAAGAAAAGAACCGCGGGTTGCGGGAAGCCAGAGATGTCTCGACTCCGCTCGACATGACAAGTATCAAAATGGAGAAGGGACGTTTACCAGAAAAATCGTGATCATCGCCAGCGCGATGACTAGTTTGCCGATCGTTGCGCTGAGATTTCCGAGCAAGCTCCCCCAGCCGGCACGGCCAGCGTCGATCATTCGTTTGCCAGCGATTAATTCGCCCGCGACCGCGCCGATCACTGGGCCGGTAAACAAACCAATGATTCCGAAAAAGAGACCGATCACGGCGCCGGTGATTGCTCCGAACGCACCCCACTTCGTCGCGCCGAAATATTTTGCCCCAAAATAGCTGCCGAGAAAATCGAACGCGTATGAAACAAGCGTCAGCAAAACGAGAACGACAATCGTTTTCCAGCCGATACTCTTCTCCGCGCCAAGCATGAGGCGGTGGATGATTGCCGCGGCCAGAATGATGGTTGTACCTGGAAGAATTGGAACGACCGCACCGATCAGGCCAACGGCGAACAGGCTGATTGTGACGAACCACCCCGTTTGTCATGTTGAGCGCTTCGGCTTCGCTGAGGACAGGCTTCGCGAAACATCTCTGGCCCGAGGATTGCGGAAGTTGAGCCACTCAGACAATCAGAGATTCTTCGCTTCGCTCAGAATGACAAAGAGGAGTAGATGCTTCAACGATGTCTTTGACCCGCTACGCGTCGAATCTATAGTGAGATTACCTCCCAGAAATAACGCAACTGGAGGATTCGTTTATGCCACTTTCCGTCGGAACCAACGCGCCAGATTTCACTTTATCGACAAAAACAGCTGACGGACCGAAACAAGTCAGGCTCAGCGACAATTTCGGAAAGAGAAACACGTTGCTGCTTTTTTTCCCCATGGCGTTCACGGGCACGTGCACCACGGAGATGTGCGAAGTCAGTGCGGGGTTGAACGCTTACACAAACCTGAACGCTGCCGTTTACGGGATCAGCGGCGACAATCCCTTCGCGCAGGAGGTGTGGGCGCAGAAGGAGAAGATCACGGTGCCCTTACTTAGCGATTACGACCACAAGATGGCGAAAACTTATGGTGTGATGTACGATTCGTTCCTGCCGCAGATGAATCTCGGAATGGCAGGCGTGCCGAAACGATCGGCATTCATCGTCGATAAAAATGGCGTTCTCCAGTACGCAGAGAGCAATGATGACGCCAGGCAGCTGCCGAATTTCGAGAAGATCAAAGCGAAACTGGCGGAATTGAAATGAACCGCTGTCATGTCGAGCGAAGTCGAGGCATCCCGTCGCCGGACCTCAAAGCTAACATCGCGGGATTCCTCAACTTCGCGGAGTTTATCCTGAGCGACCGAAGGGAGTCGAATGGGCTCCGCTCGGAATGACAACAAAGATGCACGACGACTTTAGAACACTGAGAAAATTCGACGCCGGCAAGGGGCGCGAAGGCTGGTTTTATTCGCTGCCGGCACTGGAAGAACAAGGGATCGGCAAAATTTCCCGACTGCCGGTCGGCATCCGGATCGTGCTGGAATCGGTGCTGCGCAATTGCGACGGCAAAAAGGTCCAGCGCAAGGACGTCGAGGCGCTGGCAAACTGGAATGCCAAGTCGCCGGCGAACGCCGAGATTCCATTCATCGTCGCGCGCATCGTTTTACAGGATTTCACCGGCGTGCCGCTGGTGGTCGATCTCGCAGCGATGCGCAGCGCAGTGAAACGGCTCGGGCGCGATCCGAAAATCATTGAGCCGCTCGTGCCGGTTGATCTGGTGGTCGATCACTCGGTGCAGGTAGATTTCTTCGGTTCACAGCGCGCGCTCGAATTAAACCTGGACATGGAGTTCAAGCGCAACCGCGAGCGTTACCAATTTCTCAAGTGGGGACAGCAAGCCTTCAAAACTTTCCAGCTTATCCCACCGGGGATCGGCATCGTACACCAGGTGAATCTCGAGTATCTCGCGAAAGGAGTGTTGAGCCAGAAGTCAGAGATCAGCGGTCAGACGTCGGAGATTTACTT
>QHQA01000196.1 GCA_003219695.1 Verrucomicrobiota bacterium | reverse complement strand
TTGGTTTGGAATTGAACCAGCATGGGCACGCGGCGTCACACGAGCAGGCTTCTTCGAGTTGGCCAGTGATTTTCCACGGGATTTTGTCTTTGGGTTGATCTGCGCCTCGCACGGAAATCCCACTGCCGAGGAGACCCACAACGAGTGCACACAGCCGGAGAAGAGATGTCGTTTTCATAGCGCCAATTTTATATCCGCGCGCGCCATGAACAAACCGATTTTGAGTACCCTCAAGGAGCGATGGCTTCCGAGCCGTCGCACGGATATGACGGCTGAGAAGCCGTCATTCCTTTCGCTCTAGGGCGGAGGCTGAGTTTGCTAAAGAAAGTGTCGATTGGCAAACGCACGTCCTGAGCCGGACTTGAGACAATTCTCGAAGGCCACCGCTATTTCTTCCTCGGCGAACCAAAATAAGCGACGAGAACCTAAGGACGAAACTTGGCAGTATGCGGCGAATAACCTTCATTGTGGCCTTTGAGTCGCTGTCGCAAATCGCGAGTTAATCCGACGTCCAGTTGCGTTGGATAAGACGGCGACTTCATCAAGTAAATGTAGAACATCGGAAGGGTGGCCTGCCAGCCGTAGCTTGGCCGTTTTGGGCGGTCCGCCTCCGCTAAAGCTATGGCGCACTCGCTCCAGTCTTCGCTTTGAGCTACACTCCAAGCGAAGGCTGGAGCGGGTGACGAGGCTCGAACTCGCGACGTCCTCCTTGGCAAGGAGGTGCTCTACCACTGAGCTACACCCGCAGTTTTTGAGAGGGAACAATAATGTCCAGCGGCCCGCGCCGTGCAACCTTTTAATTGCTTCTGCAAGCTTGAAATTGTTGAATCCGAATTCGGCGTTGAGTGCATCTTATGATCAAAGCACCTCTATGAAAAAATTAATCCTCCTCTGTATTTGCTCCATGGCACTGGCGGCGGAGTTGTCCGCGCAGATCTCGACGCCATCGCCGGTTGTCAGCCCGGCAGCAGCAACTCCAACAGCAACCACAGGCGCAACCGGTGGCGTCTCTCCATCGGATCTCGCTGACAGGATCCATGAGAAGCTGGAGAAAAAGTTCCACGGCCAGCACGGAATCATCATTGAAGGCGGCGATCACGAAAACCCGAAGCACGAAATTCCTGCGATGGCGATTCCAATCCTGGCAATCGTGTTTCTTTCGGTATTCGGAGCGCCTGTGCTGATCGTGATTGCCATAGGAATTTTTGCTCTTTTAGTGAGCCGCTCGCGGCAGCGCACCATCCGAATGCTGGTGGAGAAAGGTCAGCCGGTTCCCGCAGAACTGCTTGCACCGCACACGCGAGCAGTGCGGCAGCGGTCCGATGTGCGCCGTGGAGTGATTTGGGCCATGATCGGGCTCGGCGCGATGATCTTCTTAGGCGCCGTGAACGATTGGGAAGGCGGCGTCTGGTCGATCGGGCTTATTCCATTTCTAATCGGCCTCGGCTATCTCATGATATGGAAATTGGAAGGCAAAAAGGACGTTCCGCCTCCGCCGCCGGGACCGTAGGATTGCGGCCGTGGAGCTCACTGATGCAGACCTTATCGCGCGAGTTCTTGCCGATGACGACCAGCACGCGTTTGGCGAGCTGGTGGGGCGGCACCAATCGAGCGTGCGCGGTCTGCTTCGGCAACTCACACGCACGGATATCAGCCTCGCCGACGATCTGGCGCAGGAAACTTTCATTCGCGCTTACAAAAACATTCGCAGCTTTCGCGGTGAAGCGCGATTTTCCACATGGCTTTACCGAATCGCTTACAACCGTTTTCGCGAGGATGCGCGCAAACGCAAGGAACTCGTTGGTGTCGATGAGGAGCTGTTGCAGGCCGAACATGATCCGCAGACTGTCGATCCCGGTTTGAGACACGATCTTATGCACGCGTTGAATCTCCTTCCGTTGCACGAACGCACCGCTGTTGTGCTTTGTTGTCAAAACGGCTTGTCACACGACGAGGCCGCGCGTGTCCTCGATATTCCGCTTGGCACTGTGAAGACGAACGTGCTTAGAGGTCGCGAGAAACTAAAGCGCACGCTGGCGGCTTGGGCGCCGAATTGATATAATGAACGCAATGATCGACGACGAAACACTGGACCGACAGTTGCGCGAAGCGGCGCCGTATATCGACGACGACGGATTTACCGCGCGCGTGATGGCGAAGTTGCCTGCCGCACGCCGCGAACGGCGATGGCTGCGTGCAGCGATTCTGATCGGCCTGACAGTGCTCGGAAGCGGAATTGCCTACCTGCTTTCCGGTGGCGGCCGTTTCGTCGTAGCAGGCGTGATTCAGTTGTCAAGCTTCCCGATTTGGCTGTTGCTTGTGTTCGCATTCGGCTGCGGCCTGGTGGTTGGCGCTTTTGCCGTTATCTTTGCGATCCGCAAGACGCCAGAAGCGCGCGATCTTGCCCGGTTCCGGTTGTAAAGCGGCACGTCGCTAGTCGCTAGGCTGCAGACAGGCTGCGCGCCTGCTGCACATCGCGCTCGATCTGGCGCACGAGCGCATCGACGTTTTCGAATCTCTTTTCCGGCCGAAGGTAGCGGATAAATCGCACTTCGAGATTCTCGCCGTAAATGTCGCGTTCGAAGTCGAACAGATGAATTTCGAGAACGCGGTCTGATCTCTCGCTGCTCACAGTCGGTCGATAACCGAGATTCACCACCCCGGGATACGTTTTGCCTTTCAGAATCGCTTCAGCGAAATAGACGCCGTTGGGCGGAAATTGCTCGCTGTGCGCGCTCAAGTTTGCGGTAGGAAACCCGAGTTTCTTTCCTAGGTTATCGCCGCGCACGACGGTCCCAAGAATGGTGTAATCGCGGCCGAGCATCTCTGCGGCCTTGGCGAGGTCGCCGGCTTCAACAGCTCTCCGGATTGCTGTGCTGCTTACGATCTCGCCGCTCGGAAGCTTTACAGCCGGAATCCCGACGACGTCGAAATTCCATCGCGCGCCCAATTTTCCAAGAAGCTCAAGATTGCCGCGCCGGTTTTTTCCGAATGACCATTGGTGGCCAACGCAGATTTCGCGCAGCGGTTTTGAATGCGTCACCAGTTCGTGCACGAAATCTTCGGGCTCAGTGGCAGCAAACTGTTTGTCAAAAGTAATGATCAGGAGATGCCGGACGCCGAGCGCGCGAATCAAAGAGATCTTATGTTGGCTGGCGGTGAGCAAATGCGGTGCTTTTTCCGGTCGGAGCACTTTTTCCGGATGCGGATCAAACGTGACAACCACAGGCGTCCCGTTTGCTGCCTGAGCATGCTGCGCAGAAGTGGAGATCACCGCCCGGTGACCGAGATGAACGCCGTCGAAGACCCCAATCGCGAGAAAGATGGGGCCACGCAATTTGCCGAGTTCTGAGATCGATCTCAGAATTTCCATCTCTACGCTCCTCGCATTCTTGAAACTTCCGGAAGAGTTAGCATCCGCTCGAGAATCTCTTGCCGGGTTGAGTTTTTGATTTGATCGACAGTGATCGCGTTCGCCACATCGAAGCGGCCGGATTTTGTGCGGCGGAGCGATTTCAAGTATGCGCCGCAGCCGAGCGCTTCGCCGATGTCGTGCACATATGTGCGAACGTAAAATCCTTTGCTGCACACAACGCTGAAATCAATTCCGGGCAATGCGACGCGATCGATCGTGTAGCGATAGACGTGCACCAAACGCGGCTCGCGCTCGATCACTTTTCCCTGGCGCGCGAGCTTATAAAGCCGAACGCCGGCCTGCTTTTTCGCCGAGACCATGGGCGGCAACTGGTAGAAGTCGCCCCGGAATTTTTCGAATGCTGCCCGGATTTCATTTTCAGTCAGCGACGGGACAGGGCGTTGTTGAATCACTTCGCCCTGGCGGTCTTGCGTGTCGGTGGTCAGGCCGAGCACAAATGTGCCCACATACTCCTTGTCTTCGCTCATGAGTAGATCCTGCACCTTTGTGCCGCGCCCCACGGTCAGCAGGAGCAAACCGGTGGCGATCGGATCGAGAGTGCCGCAGTGGCCGATCTTCTTCGTTCCAAGTTTTCGCCGCGCCAGCGCGACAACGTCGTGCGACGTCATTCCTTCGGCTTTATCGACAAGCAGGACGCCGTCAGGAGGCGCGAGCGCGCTTAATGGTTTCACGAATTTCCTCCAAAACTTTTTCTTCGACTTCGGCAAGGCCTCCTCGAACGCGCGCGCCGGCTGCGAGTGTATGGCCGCCGCCGCCAAATTTCTGGCAAATCGCGCAGACATCGACGGCTTCGTCTTTGGAACGCATGCTGACGCGCACCTTGCCGTCAGCGAGTTCTTCAAAGAAGACCGCAACGATGACCCCGCGAACTGCCCGGAGGTGATCGATCAAACCTTCGTTGTCTTCGGGAAGAACTGCCAGATCTGCGGCAGTTTTTAAGCTGAGGCTGAAGCTTGCTACTCGGCCGCATTCGCTAAAACGCGTGGTTTGGAGAATCTCCCGCAACAGTTCCAGCCGGCGTCGGGGATAGTTCTCATATAGCTGCTTGCTTATCTCGCCAACATCAAGGTCACCCTCCCGCACCAACTCTGCGGCAATCTCGAATGTGCGTGCGCTGGTCTGTGGATACTGAAACGAACCGGTGTCAGTAGAGATGGCGGCATAAAGATTTTCCGCGATGTCATGGTTGAGAGGCAAGCCCTGGCTTTTGATGAGCCGGAAAATGATTTCTCCCGTAGCCGGCGCGCTCGAATCGATGATCACCATGTCCCCATAGCCTGGATTACTGCGATGATGGTCGATGTTGATCCAAATTTTTGCCGAACCGACGGCGACCAGCGCGGTGCCCAACCGGTTTTGGATCGCCGTGTCGAGCGCGATAGCGACATCGACGTCCTCCACCACAGAAGGTGGCTTGGTCAGCAAATCCCCGCGTGGCAGGAAGGAATATTTCTCAAGCATGCCGTCTTCATTCCAGACGCGAACGTCCTTGCCCAGTTGCTGAAGCGACAGGGCCAGCGCGAGCTGGCTGCCCAGCGCGTCGCCATCGGGGCGAACGTGACTTAAGATCGCGAAGCGCTGATGCTCGCGAAGAACGCGGCCGATTTGTTCGAACGTGGTAGTGTTGCTCACTCGTCCTCGCCGCCGAGTTTGTCGATCTCGTTTAAAATCTCAAGCACGCGCGCCCCGCGTTTGATTGACTCATCGAGGTGAAAAACGAGATGCGGCGTGTATTTCAAAACGACGTGGCGAGAGAGTTCGGCCTGCAACGCTGGACGATGCGCCTCCAATTTGTCGATCACGCGAGCGCCAGCGTCTGCGCCCAGAGTACTGACGAAAACATGTGCGCTCTTCAGATCGGGCGTGACATCGACATCGTTGATGCTGACCAGCACGCCTTCGAAGTTTATTTCGCGCGCAATGATGGCGCTCAGCTCGCGTTTGACGAGCTCGTTTACGCGGAGTTGTCGATGTTTCATTGTTCGTTGAAGCGCTAAAGCGTTGAAGCGACTACGCCCCTGGTTGGCATGTTGAGCGAAGCGAAACATCTCTGGTCGTCACCTCAGCGTTGCCGGGAGAACAAATCAGAGATTCTTCGCTTCGCTCAGAATGACAATGCCTTCTTCGCTTCAACGCTTCAACGCTTTAACGTTTTCAACGGATCACAATTTCTGGGCAACTTGTTCCAGCTGATAGCACTCGATCACGTCGGCCACCTGGTATTCGCTGAAATCGCCCAGCTTGATGCCGCATTCCAGACCGGAACGCACTTCTTTCACGTCGTCTTGGAAACGCCGCAGTGTCGAGAGGCCGCCGTCGTAAACCGGCTGGCGCTTTCGCAGGACGCGGGCGCGCGCGGCGCGGGCGATGCGCCCATCGGTGACCAGACAACCGGCCACAATGCCTCTGCTTAGTTGGAAAATCTGCTTCACCTCAGCGTGTCCGATGATTGTTTCGCGAAGCTCCGGCTCAAGCAGCCCTGCCATGGCGTCTTTGATCTGATCGAGCAACTCGTAGATGATGCTGTAAAGTTTGATCTGCACGCCTTCGCGTTTCGCAGCGGAGACCGCCATGGTCTCGACTTTTACATTAAAGCCCACTACCACCGCGTCCGATGCGCTGGCCAGCAAAATGTCCGATTCGGAGATCGGCCCAACAGCCGAATGAATAATTTCCAGATCGACCTTTTTGCTTTCGATCTGTTTCAAGGCGCCCCCGATCGCTCCGAGCGAGCCTTGCGTATCGCATTTCAAAACGATGCGCAGAACCTTTTTGCCTTCGGCGGTTTCCAGCAGAGTTTCCAGAGTGGCGCGTTGCGGGACGGACAGCTTGCTCGCGCGCTTTGCCTCCAGCCGTTCATCGCTCAGTTGTTTCGCCGCGCGCTCTGATTCCATGACGAGGAATTCGTCGCCTGCATCAGGCAGGCCCGTGAAGCCGAGGACCTTTACCGGCGTCGAAGGTCCGGCTTCCTTCACCGGCTGGCCGCGATCGTCCAGAAGCGATTTTACTTTGCCGTTGTAATCGCCGCAGATAAACGAGTCGCCGATTTTTAGAGTACCCATCTGCACGATCACGGTGGCGGTCGGGCCGCGTCCCGCTTCCACCTGCGCTTCGATAACCGTGCCGCGTGGTCTGGCGCTCGGCGAGGCTTTGAGTTCCATCACCTCCGCCTGCAGCGTTATCATCTCGAGCAGGTGATCAATTCCAGTGCCCTTGGTTGCTGAAACCGGACAAACAATGGTTTCGCCTCCCCAATCTTCTGGAGTAAGAACCTGCTCCTGAAGTTGTTTCTTTACCCGATCGAAGTTTGCTCCCGGGAGATCCATTTTATTGACGGCGACCATGATTTTCACATGCGGCGCGGCCTTGGCGTGGTTAATCGCTTCGATTGTTTGCGGCATGATGCCATCGTCAGCCGCCACCACCAGCACCACGATGTCGGTCACATTGGCACCCCGCGCGCGCATGGCGGTGAAAGCGGCGTGGCCCGGTGTGTCGATGAAAGTTAGTTTTGCGCCGTTATGTTCGACGCTGTAGGCGCCGATATGCTGGGTGATCCCTCCGGCCTCACCAGCCGCTACACGCGTCTTGCGAATCGCGTCCAGGAGCGTGGTCTTCCCATGATCGACGTGTCCCATGAATGTGATGATGGGACCGCGTGGCTTAAGTTCCTCTTCCTTTTCAATAACCGGCGGAGGCGGCGCGACTACCGGCTGTTCCACCTTGTGAACGCCGGCACCTTTTTCGCGGCGCTCTTTTTCTAGAACGAACCCGTGATTCTCCGCGATCTTCGACGCAATATCGGGCTCGATGGTCTGATTAATGTTGGCGAAGATGTTGTGCGTCATCAGTTCCGCAATGAGCTGATGCGGTTTTAAGCCAAGCTCAGCGGCCAACTGTTTAACAACAATTGGAGGCTTAATAAGAATGATCTTCTGCGGCGCGGCTTCCGCTTCGGCAGAAGGCGTCGCAATCTCGACCGCTTTCGAAGCGTCGTTGGTGACGACGCCCGGGGCGTGAGTCGGAGGTGTTTGTGCAGGCGCAGGCTCAGGCTTTGCAAGCGCAGGAGCTTTAGAGGGAACTGCTGGAGTCTCCAGCGCCGCTCGGATGCGCGAAATTGGGGGTAAAACCTCGCGCTTGGTTTTTACCTCGTCATCCTCTGCCTTCTTGCGCGGTTTTTTTCTATCAATGAGCGAGACACTCTCCGCCTCACGGCTCGGCGGCGGAGCAGCTTGCGGCGCGGTTTTGGATGGTAGAGAGGCGCGCGACTTTGTCGGGCCCGCCGCAGCTGGATGCGCCGGCGCAACTTTGTCCTCTATTTTTCTCTTCGGAAGTTTTGTCCTCGCCGCAGGTGCTGGCTTCTGAGCGACAGCAGGTCTGCGCGCGGCTGGTTTGCGCGTTGCAGTTTTGCTGCTGGTCTTCGTTGCCATAGTTGTTCGTTTAAAATTCCGCTCATGGCTCGAGCATCTTAAACCGGAGCCATGTTATTGCACGAGTTCCTGTCGGTGCACGGCCTCATAAATCTCGCGCGCCTTTGTTTCATCGACTGCGAGAATATCCACCAAATCCTGCACGTCCGCATCGCGCAGTCCTTCCAAATTTGTAAAACCGGATTTTACCAGGGAAAGCGCCTGTTCTTCGGTGATAGGGAGCGCGCTGGCAAGCGTCTGCGCAGCTTGCGCTACCTTCTGTTCCACCACGGTTGTCGCCGACGTGTCCTTGCCGATATTGATTTCCCAGCCGGTCAAGCGCGAGGTTAGCCGCGCGTTCTGTCCCTTTTTTCCGATCGCTAGCGAAAGCTGGTCTTCATCGACCGAAATCTGCACGCTCTTTCTCTCCGTATCGAAAACCAGATTCTTCACCTTCGCGGGCTTGAGCGCTTCCAGAATGTATTCCTTCGGATCGGAGCTCCAGCGAATGATATCGACCTTTTCATTGTTGAGTTCGCGCACAATGTTTTTGACGCGCGAGCCGCGCATGCCGACACACGCGCCTACCGGGTCCACTTTCTCGTTCGCGCTCCACACTGCGATCTTGGTGCGATAGCCGGCTTCTCGCGCGATGCCGCGAATCTCCACCGTGCCATCGGCGATTTCGCTCACTTCCAGTTCGAATAGGCGCCGCACGAAATTCGGATGACTGCGCGACACGATGATCTCAGGGCCTCGAACGCCGTTTTCCACGGCGACCACGTAGGCGCGGAGGCGGTCGCCAACGTTGTAATCTTCCACGGCGACTCGTTCGCGCTGCGGCATGACGGCTTCAAATTTTCCAAGGTCGAGAATCACGTCGGAACGGTCGAAGCGCCGCACGGTGCCACTGACGATTTCGCCGGCACGGTCTTTAAATTCCTCGTAAATCATTTCTTTCTCGGCCTGACGAATCCGCTGCATCATGGCTTGCTTTGCAGTCTGCGCCGCGATGCGCCCAAAATTTTTGGGTGTGACTTCTACTTCCACGGTGTCGCCGATGTTCGCGTCCGATTTGATCTTGCGCGCTTTCGAGAGCTCGATCTCATCCTGCGGATTAGCGACGTGATCGACCACAACCAGGTTTGCCAGCGCCCGGATTTCCCCGCTCTTTGGATTGATATCGATGCGCAGATCGCGCGACGCGCCGACGCTCTTCTTGGAGGCCGAGAGCAGAGCGTTCGAAACCGCCTCGAGCAGGATTTCGCGTTTGATCCCGCGCTCCCGCTCCAGGTAATCGAGCATGGCAATAAATTCCGCGTTCATAAAACATGCAGCCCGCAGACTAAAAAGAGTGGGACGCCAGTTCCCACTCCGATCAGCGCGCGGACTAGACACTAAGAATAACTTTGTGGAGCCCGTCCGTCAAGTTGCGGTTCGGTTTAATGCGACCTGAGATATTTTCTAAAAACACTTGGTTTCATCGCAAATCCGTGGGAAAATGGGCGCTTTCCCGTCCATGCCAAGCGTCTCGGCATCGCCTGTACGAATCAAGTTTTGGGGGGCGCGTGGTTCCATCGCGGTACCCGGCCCGAGGACGTTGCGTTACGGCGGCAATACGACTTGCGTCGAGGTACGAGCGGGCGGCAAAATTATCGTGCTCGATGCCGGCTCGGGCATTCGCCCCTTGGGCAACGCCTTGAAAAAGGAATTCGGCACACAACCGATCAAGGTCTCGTTGTTAATCACGCATGCGCACTGGGACCATATCCAGGGCCTGCCTTTCTTTGCTCCGGCATACGACAAGAAAAATGAAATCCGAATCTTCGGTTACGACGGTGCCGGCGCTAGTTTCCAGCAAATCCTTGCCGAGCCGATGAAGGCGCCATTTTTTCCAATCGCCATGCGCGAGCTTTCCGGAAAGCTCGAGATCAATAAGCTGAACGACATGCGGTTTTCCCTCGGAGACGTGCAGGCGCGAGCCAGGTTTGTAAATCATCCGGGGATATGCGCCGGGTATCGACTCATGACCAGCTCAGGTTCCATCGCGTTCCTGCCTGATCACGAGCCGTATGATTTTCTGCATTCGGCCAAGGGCAACGACTTGAGTCCGGACGAGGCAAAGAAAATTGCGGCCGACGAGCGCGGCGCCTTGATCGAATTTCTAGATGGCAGCGACATTTTGATTCTGGACGCGCAATACACCGACGAGGAGTATCAAACCCACATC
>QHQA01000043.1 GCA_003219695.1 Verrucomicrobiota bacterium | reverse complement strand
ATCCCAGCGGCATGGGACCGGGAATACCTGCGTCACATCGGGTAGTAAACGCCGAAGGCCCAACGTCCAACGCCCAATGTTTAAGTAAGAACGGCGTCTTACTCTTACTCTTGCTCTTGCCGAGGTCACTACGGCGACCGCTCCATCCGGCCATGGCTTCGGCGCGTTGAAGCGTTAAAGCGTTGAAACGTTGAAGCGTTGGAGCGAGCATGAACCTATGGCTTCGCTTACCTACGCGAGTTATCTCGATTTGGAGAAATTGCTTTCGCTTCAGAAGCCGCGCTCGAGCCCGCCGGAGCACGATGAAACGCTGTTTATTATTATTCATCAGACCTATGAGCTGTGGTTCAAGGAGCTGCTTCACGAGTTTGAAAAAATAAAGCGCGATTTTTCCGCCGGCGATCTCTTCGGCGCGATTCACACGTTCAAGCGGGTGCGCACGATCTTGAAAGTGCTGGTGGCGCAGGTGGACATTCTCGAAACGATGACGCCGTCGTCGTTCTCAAGTTTTCGCGACCGACTCGAGACCGCGTCAGGTTTTCAATCTGTGCAGTTTCGGGAAATCGAATTCGCGCTCGGCTTCAAGCGCGCTTCGACGGTGAATTATCTGAAGCCGGATTTCCCGGGCTACGATCGGCTTCAGCAATTGCTGCACGAACGCAGCGTGGTAGATCATTTTTATGATTTCCTTGAAACGCGCGGAGCACATATCCCCGCAGACCTAAAGAATCGCGATGTAACGCAACCGAATGCTCCCGACAAGCGGGTGCAGGAAGAAATTCTGCGGCGCTACAAGGATTCGCCCGAATGCACAATTCTGTTCGAACTAATGACGGATTTTGATGAAGGATTGCAGGAGTGGCGTTACCGGCACATCAAGCTGGTAGAACGAACCATCGGCGCGAAGAAAGGTACAGGCGGATCGCCGGGTGTACCATTTTTGAAGGAATCGCTGTTCAAGCCGGTCTTTCACGATCTGTGGGCGATCCGCCACGAAATGTGACGCTGCTATGCAGCGAAATCCGAATATCGAATGCGGAATGCCGAAACAATTCAGAGCCGGAGAAATTCGCGGGCGGTTTCGGAAAGCAAGGACCTCTTCTCGTTAGCGAAGAGTTTGATCGATTCGATCAGCTGGCCCGGCGTCGTTTCGCCCAAGGGAAAGGGATAATCGGAGCCGAATGCGATCCGTTGCGGCCCGAAGAGTTTAAGTAGCAGCGTCAGCGCATCGGCGTCGTGCACGAGCGAATCGACATAGAACCGCGCGGGTGTGCTGTCGTGTGCGAGATATTCTCTCGGATTTGTGTTGTTCTCCGTCGCGACCAAATCTGGCCGCACATGGAACGCGCGCTCGATACGGCCAATGGTAAATGGAAATGCGCCGCCGCCATGGGCGAACGCGATCCGCAATTTCGGAAAGCGCTCGAACACGCCGCCGAAAATCATGGAGCAAATCGCGAGGCAAGTTTCCGCCGGCATGCCGACCAGCCAGGGCAACCAGTATTTCGGCATTCGTTCCTTGCCGAGCATGTCCCAGGGATGAACAAAAATTGCCGCATCGAGTTCCTGAGCGGCGCTCCAGACAGGCTGAAGCGATGCATTGTCGAGATTCAAAGTATCAATGCGTCCGGAATGCTGATTGGCATCCACGTGGGTGCCGATCTCCGCGCCGCGCAGACCAAGTTCGCGAACGCAGCGTTCCAGTTCACCTGCGGCAAGATCGGGATCCTGCATGGGAATGGTTCCCAGGCCGGCGAATCGCTTCGGGTGATCACGAACAACTTCGGCGATGTGGTCGTTCAATCGCCGGGAAAGCTCCAGCGCATCGGCCGGTTTCGCCCAGTAGCTGAACATCACCGGAACAGTCGAGAGCACCTGCATGGAAACGCCGTCGCGATCGCAATCCTCGATACGCCGCTTCGGGTCCCATACGTTATCGGTGATTTCGCGAAAAACGCGGTCGCCGATCATCATCCGCGCCGAGCACGGCTTGTAGTGATCCAGTCTGACAAAGCCGCTGTAGCCGTATTTGGCGTCGAGATCAGGCCAGTCCCGCGGCAGAATGTGCGTGTGCAGATCGATCTTCATGTGGTTGGAGCGTCTGCTGTCTCAGCGGAGGTTATGCGCTGAGGACAGCGCACACTACAGCGCCTCCATCGGCTGCGGCTTCTCGACCTTTTTGCCGCAGTTTTTGCAGGTGCGGCGCGCGTCGTCGTTCCAGAAATCGAGCATTGCCTGACTGAAATGCTCGACGATATCTGCGCAATCGAAGTGAATGTCTTCCACCAGCGCTCCGCAATTTTCGCAGTAGAAAATCACGTGTTCTTTTTCTCCAGGCGGCCGCCGCCGCTCCACTACTACGCCGATCGTGTCTGGCGACCGCTGGGGCGAGTGCGGGACGTTTGGCGGAATAAAGAACGTCTCGCCCTCGCGCACAATGTGATCCACGATGCGGTCGCCCTCGCGGATACGCACCTTGATGTTGCCTTTTAACTGGTAGAAGTACTCTTCCGAATCGACGAGGTGAAAATCGTTCCGCGCGTTCGGTCCCTTGATGACCATCACGAAAAAATCCCTGCCATCATAAAGATAACGGTTGCTCACCGGCGGCTTGAATTTGTCTGCGTTCTCTTGGATCCAGTTTTTTAGATTAATCGGCGGTTGTACTGTCGTCATACCCTCAGCGTATTTCCGCGCATGTGAAGCGTCAAACCGCCCTCTGATCAGCGGCGCGAAGGCTACGCTCCGCAACCAGGGGCGGCTATCGGATGCTGTCGATTTCAGCAATCTCGCGAGGCGCGGACGCCGTGGCCATTCTGATCAGGCGCGGCCGACTCGCTCAAAGCTTCGATCAGGGCCTTGTGCAAAACACTCCTGCGTGTTCTCCTCTTGCTGTTCGCGATGGGAGCCGCCTGTCGCGGGTTGCCTCATGAGGCGACCGGGAGGCCGTTTGGATTCGACTTTCAAGTTGAAGCGGCCTGACTACCGCGCATAAGTATCGGCTTCCATGGACGCTCGCCTTTTATTCCAAGCTGCTGGCGCGAGTCTTATTGCGCTGGCTATTTGCAGTTGCGAAACGCTCCCAGAGGGCCCTTTTCCGCGTGCCACTCCGACAGGCTGGTGGGATGACGAGGGTGCTTCCGGTTCTCCGAAGATCGTGGTGCATATCGGCGAACAAAAGGCTTACTTTTACAGAGGCAGAACCTTGGTTGGCGAATCGACCGTTTCCACGGGCAAACCCGGTTTTTCCACACCGCCGGGTCACTACACGGTGCTCTCGAAGGACGCCGGTCATGTTTCAACTGTGTTTGGCGATTATGTGGATGATTACGGCAATGTGGTTGAATCAAATATCGATTCACGAAAAGATCCCCGCCCGAGAGGGACCCATTTTGATGGCGCCCGAATGCCGTATGCGATGTTCTTTAGAAGCGGTTACGCAATGCATCAGGGCTATGTTCCACCATTTGCCGCCTCGCACGGGTGCATTCGCTTGCCGGGACGAATGGCGGTAAGATTTTTCGAAAACGCTCCAGTTGGCACGCCGGTAGCCGTGACAGAGTAAGTACTCGCCGGAGTCACTCCACGGCGTGCCACCCAAATGAGGTTTGTGCTACAATAACATAACGGCATGAAAGGAAGCATTATCGACGATCGGCGCGCCGCTGCGGTGCATATGAGCACTGAAGAACTGCAACGCTATTCGCGCCATCTAATCATGCCGGAAGTTACGGCCGAAGGACAACATCGGCTAAAGGCTGCGCGCGTGTTGTGCATCGGCGCTGGTGGACTCGGGTCGCCGGCTGCCGTTTATCTCGCTGCCGCCGGTGTGGGCACCATTGGGATTGTTGATTTCGACCATGTCGATCTCTCGAATTTGCAGCGGCAAATTCTACACGGCACAAAGGACATCGGCCGTGGGAAGCTGGAATCTGCGCGGGATCGCCTGCGGGACATGAATCCGGAGATCGGAATCGAGTTGCACAACTGCCGTTTCTCGAGCGAGGACGCCTCTCAAATTGTGTCTGAATACGACGTGGTCGTCGATGGGTCGGATAATTTCGCAACGCGCTATCTGTCCAATGATGTCTGCGTTTTCGAGCGGAAGCCAAATATGTACGGGTCCGTATTTCGCTTCGAAGGGCAGACGACAGTGTTTGCGCCTCACTTGGGCGGACCATGCTACCGTTGCCTTTTTCCGGAGCCGCCGCCGCCAGATTCAGTTCCGAACTGCGCACAGGCGGGCGTGCTCGGCGTTTTGCCCGGTATCATCGGGATGCTGCAAGCGATTGAAACCATCAAGCTGATCGTGGGCATCGGCGAGCCGCTCATCGGACGGCTGCTCCATTTCGACGCGCTCAAGGTTAGATTTCGAGAGCTAAATCTGCGGCGCGATCCTCGATGTCCTGTTTGCGGGGAAAATCCAACAATCTTTTCGCCGATCGATTACGACCAGTTTTGCGGCTCGCGCGAAGAGCAGCCGGTTCCCGCAATGTCGGTGCATGAACTGAAGCGGAAGATGGATGGGCGCGAACCATTCGAGTTAATCGATGTGCGCGAGCCATTCGAATATGAAATTGCGCGGATCGATGGCGCGAAGTTGATCCCGCTGCGTGAAATTGGGGAACGCCTGGACGAGATACAGCGCGAGCAGCCGATCGTTGTCCATTGTCACAGCGGCCAGCGCAGCGCGCAGGCGGTGCGATTGCTCCAGCAACGCGGTTTTAACAACGTCTGCAATCTCGAGGGCGGAATCGATGCCTGGTCGGATCACATCGACCCCAGCGTCCCGAAATACTAGTCTAAACCAATCCCCGCGAATAGCCGGACGGGTTCGCTGCAAACTTGACGCTTAAAGCAGTCAAGCTCCAAGTGGCGCATCGAGATCGAGTCGAGACGCCACCGTTGCAGCGTCAACTTTTTAGGACCGCGGCTAGTTGTTTCGCGCTGGGGACGCCGTGCCATTGGGCCAGCAATTCCCCGGTGCGCCCGAAAACAAAGACGCAAAAATCGCTTGCTCCCGGCGGCTCGCCCAACTGCGACGATATCGTTCCATCAAAGTCGGTTGAGACGAAGATGTCTGCGCGCGCGTCACGCGAAATTTTCATCGCGTCATATCGCGCCTGAAGACGTTTTGCTTCCTGGTTGGCTCGGTGCCTTATCACCATCGCGGCAATCTTGCGTCCGATCGCCCGGTACCGGCTGATAAAACTGATGACGGTAATCATTCGGTAATTCGGGTTACCCAGACAATGATCCGGAACACGGTCACCCACCGCGCGCGCCTTCTCCCAATCAGCTGCTCTCGTCAGCACCACGATCGTTACGTGCCCGTCAGCGGTGGAGAGTTTGTTGCCATTGATATCGACAAAGTTCATCGAATAGGTCACGCCGCTGGAAAGTGCCGCGGTCAGCCCCGCAGCGGGAAGCAAAACCGCTATTGTTGCGACCAAAAAGAATTGAAGTGCGGACCGCTTCACAAGTAAGCAAATTGGCAAGATGTCGTCCGCTGCCAACTTTGCTGTTCGGTCCCATGTCGCTTTCGGACGGCTCCGAGCGAAGACTGCGGCCTGCGTTTGGCTATCAATCTTTTCCGTTTGCCTACCCGGGTGCGAGCGGGTAGGCAGCTCGCGCTACGCGCAGCTGATGCAGGATGCAGACAGTAAATCGGCCAGGGGAGATTTCGCCCGAGCCATTAACCTGTATGAAGCTGCACTCGACGACAGTCCACGTTCTGCTGAGGTGCACTACAAGCTCGCTCTTCTTTATGACGATAAACTCAACGATCCCGTCAGCGCGCTGCATCACTTCAAGCGTTGTCTTGCATTGAGCCCAAACGGGCCTCATGCAAATGAGGTCAAGAATTCCATCAAACGCGACGAAATCGCCGCGCTCACAATGTTGTCCGGCGATTCCGTGATCACCCGATCGGAAGCGGCGCGGTTGCGCAATGAAAATCTCACGCTGCACAAAGAGCTGGAAGCGCGCACAGCGCCTTTACGAAGTGCCCCGGAGAAATTGCACGTGGGCGACGCGAACTCAAAAAAAATTGCTTCGAAGAAAAACGATCAAACCTATGTCGTCCAGCCGGGCGACACGCTCTTTTCGATTTCGCGAAAATTTTATAATTCACCGAAGCGCTGGAAAGAAATACTCCAGGCAAACAAAAAGAGCATTCGCGATCCGAAAGACCTCACCGTCGGCCAGACGTTGGTGATTCCGTAGAAGTGCCACGGGCACTTTGTAGCCGGGATCGGTGATCCCGGCAGAACGAACGACGCTCGGCGGTACCGGCATCGCCGATGCCGGCTACAACTTCATGCTGGTATTCCGAGCAACTCGCGTTGCCATGGAACCAACAAGGCCGCTGCGGGCGATCGATCGGTGGCGATCGCTTCGAGCGTGCCGCGCGACGCGATGAACGATGGCTCCAAACCGAGTTCCTCAGCTGATCTGTCGCGCCGGCGTCGCAGCTGCTCTGCGCGGCGAATTGTCTCGGCAGTTGGTCGAGTCACAGAGCGACGACGCATCCGCGCCCACTCCGATTCCGGCGAATCCAGCGCAAGTTTTGCAGCCTCATTGAACGTCCGCCTGCGGCGAGCGGAGAAATGTTCGTGATCGAACACACGTCCTGAAGCAAAATCGGTTGCTGCCTTCAAAAGCTCCTCATTCCGCAAAATATGAAATGGTGGTCGATCTACCATTTCCGCTTCTCTCTCTCGCCACTGCCAAAGCGCGCGAAGCACAGTAGCGGCGCGCCGGTCAAGCGCGCCGGCACCGGGGATGCGCCAAAGTTCATCCTGGCTGCGCACGCGCACAGCCGCCGCCTGCTCGATCGCGCGTTGACAAGATTGCCGAAACCAATCGAGGCGCTGATGATGATCCAGCTCTGTCTCCAACTTTTTGGCAAGCGGCAGAAGATAATGCACGTCGTTGAGCGCATATTCCGCCATGCGCGCCGGCAAAGGCCGCTTCGCCCAATTGGCTTTTTGTGAGCCTTTCGGAAGCTCAATTCCGAAGTAGCGCTTCACCAGCGCACGCAGGCCGAACTCGCGGATCCCTAGCAGCCGCGCTGCAACGACTGTATCGAAGATTTTGCGCGCGATGAAATTCAAGCCGCGCCTGAGCATTCGCAGATCGTAGTCAGCCCCATGCAAGACAATTTCTCTGGCCTCCAGCGCCCGGCGCAGCGGCTCCAATTCGAGATCACGCAGCGGATCGACGATGAAATCACGTTGTAACCGGGACCGGCGATCCCGGACCGCAGTTTGTCTCCGCTGTTTCCCACCGGCATCAGCGATGCCGGCTACAGCAGGCACACTGATCTGAACCAGGCAAAGTTTCTCTCGATAGGAATGCAGGCTGTCTGCTTCGGTGTCGAGCGCGACGCGATCGGCGGCTTCGATTTGCGGAATGAGCTCGGCGAGCTGCTCACGTGTCGCGATCAGACGTTCTGCCAATGACGGATGCCGAATGTCGAAGGACGAAGGAATGAGAAAATCCGAATGATGATAAGCTCGCCGCAAGAGTTGTTTCGTCATTTTCGCATTCCGACTTCTTTCGGCACTCGCCATTTTCTGGAAATCATCTCAAACCGCTAAGCAACAATTCGGCGTTCGTTTTGGTCGCGTGCAAATTGTCGATCAGTTTTTCCATCGCTTCGAGCGGGGGAAGGGCCGCCATGGTTTTGCGAAGCATCAACACTCGTTCCCATTCATCAGGATGATAGAGTAACTCCTCGCGTCTCGTAGCCGATAGCAACGGATGGATCGCCGGATAAATTCTTTTCTCCTGCAACGCGCGATCGAGATGCAACTCCATGTTGCCGGTGCCCTTGAATTCTTCGAAAATCAATTCGTCCATTCGGCTGCCGGTTTCAGTCAAGGCAGTCGCGAGCACCGTCAGGCTGCCGCCTTCTTCTACGTTTCGGGCCGAGCCGAAAAATTTCTTCGGCTTAATGAGCGCCTTCGCTTCGACGCCCCCGGACATGATGCGGCCGCGAACCGGCTCCAGATTATTGTAACCGCGTGAAAGTCGCGTGAGGCTATCGAGCAAGAGCACCACGTCACGTTTCAATTCCAGGAGGCGTTTGGCGCGTTCCAGCACCATCTCGGCGACCTGCACATGCCGGTGGACGCTTTCGTCAAAATTGGAATGATAAATCTGGCAGTCGATTTCCCGTTGCAAATCCGTGACTTCTTCGGGGCGCTCGTCCACCAAAAGTAAAATGAGCACAATCTCCGGGTGATTCACTTGGATGGCTTTGGCGATTTCCTTGAGCAGGATGGTCTTCCCCACTCGCGGCGGCGCGACGATAAGCCCGCGTTGTCCACGGCCAAGGGGCGTCAGCAAGTCCACCGCGCGCACGGCGATGGAGTTCGTCTTTGGATTTTCCAGGATAATTCTGCCCTGTGGAAACTGCGGCGTCAGTTTGTCAAAGTGCAGCGGTTCCCGCCACTCTTCAGCCGGTTGTCCTTCGATCTGTGTAACCTTGTCGAGAGAGAAGAATTTCTCGCGCTGGACCGGCAGTCGTACAGTGCCGGCGACCTTTTGCCCTGAGCGAAGGTGGTATTGTTCGATCAGGCTGCGCGAAACAGCCACATCTTCGGGTACAGGCAAAAAATTCAATTTCGGCCAGCGCAACATCGCAAAGGAATCGCTTACCTGGTCGAGGAAACCTTCCGCGGTGACAGTTGCGCCACCGGCTAACCCCGCGCGGACAACCTCGAGAATGTGTTGATGACGCGAGCGCGCGGGATGCAGATGCAAATCCAAATCGCGCGCCAGTGCTTTCAGTTTTTTGTCCGAAAACTCTTGCAGCTCATTCAAATCGAGCGAGCGCGCTGTAGCCGGGATCGTTGATCCCGACATCTCCGCTACCGTTTCGGCTGCGGCCGCGGTGGTCTCGGCCCCACCTTGCCTCTGTGCAGCCGATTCTCCCGAGTCAACAGCTTCCGTCTGCGAAATC
>QHQA01000041.1 GCA_003219695.1 Verrucomicrobiota bacterium | reverse complement strand
AGATACTTGCTTGTGCAGCAGCGCCCTCAATTAATTGCCCGCGACATTTACAAATCGTTTCGCATGGGCACGCGAAGGATCGAGGTCCTGCGCGGCATCTCCATGGAGATTGTGCACAACGAGACGGTCTTTCTTTCCGGCGCATCCGGAGCGGGCAAGACCACGCTCCTTTATACATTGGCAGGCCTGGAACGCCCTGAGTCGGGAAGCGTCGAATTTGAAGGTCGCCGTCTGTATTGTGGCGGCTCCTCCGCAGAGGCGCGGCTGCGGAACGAAAAAATGGGCTTCGTTTTCCAGGGTTACTTTTTGTTACCGGAACTTACCGCCTTCGAAAACGTGCTGTTGCCGGGAATGATTGGACCGCGCGCAACCAGAGAAGACGTCGAGAATAGCCTGGCGTCGGTGGGCCTGGCTGATCGCATGCATCATTTGCCTGCAGAACTTTCAGGCGGTGAACAGCAGCGCGTCGCGATCGCGCGCGCGTTGACGAATAATCCCGACATCATCTTTGCCGACGAACCGACTGGAAATCTCGATTCGAAAACAGGCGACGCCATTATGGATCTTCTGTTAAATCTGGCGCGCGATCGAAAAAAAACGCTTCTCGTGGTGACGCACGACGCTCGTCTGGCAACACGCGGTGACCGGCAGTTGCACATCAAGGACGGCGTCCTCCGATGATGGAGGTAAATGGAGTGTTGGAGTGCGGTATCCAGGAGCCGCATTACTCCGACACTTAGCTACTCCAGTTGTCTTGCTGATTTGCTGCTTGAATTACGCGAGTAAACGCCGAACATTTTTTTTGATATGAAATCCACTGACGCAACGGTATTAGAGAAACCCAAAATTCATGAGCCTACTGTGGACGCAGTAGTTGAACCGGCAATCGAGGGTCGCCGACGCCCCACCGCGGTGGGAGTTAAGGAAGCGAAGATCTACATCGACGGAAAATTTTACTCCGAGGCGGACGCAAAAATCTCTGTCTTCGACCACGGCCTGTTGTACGGCGACGGAATTTTCGAGGGGATTCGTTTTTATAATGGGCGCGTTTTCCGGCTGGGAGAACATGTTGATCGTCTGTGGGATTCGGCTCGCTCGATCTGCCTGGAAATTCCAATGACGAAGCAGGGCATGACGGAGGCGCTCCTGGAGACCATTCGGCAAAATCATCTGCGGGATGGTTACGTGCGGCTGCTGGTCACGCGTGGGATTGGCAGTCTGGGTTTGAATCCGGAGCAATGTAAGTCCCCGAGCGTAATTATTATTGTTGCCGCGATCGCGCTTTATCACGAGAACATGTACCGTAAGGGATTAACGGTGGTCACATGCGCAACGCGCCGCTGCAATCCCGGCGCGCTGAATCCGGCAGTTAAATCGCTGAACTATTTGAACAACGTGATGGCGCGGATAGAGGCGAATCTGGCCAACGCGGACGAAGCGCTTATGTTAAACGACGAGGGCAACGTCGCCGAATGCACGGCGGACAACGTTTTTATCGTCAAGCGCGGTCAGATTGTTACACCGCCCGTCGCTGCAGGCGCGCTCCGCGGCATTACGCGTTCGGTCGTGTTCGAGATTGCCGCCGAACTCGGGTTCAAAACGTTAAAGGCGGATATCACGCGGCACGACGTTTTCGCTGCGGACGAATGTTTCCTCACAGGGACAGCTGCGGAGATCATTCCGGTTGTCAAAGTGGATGGGCGCCCGATAGGAAATGGAAAACCCGGGCCGATTACCGGGCGCATCATTGCGCGATTCCGGGAGATGACCCGCGAAACCGGCACGCCAATTTTCGACCAGGATTGAGCGCATTACTTTGCGACATCGGCGTCCCGCAGGAAATTATTCCAGTTGAATCTTTCGAAACCTTCAGGGTCTAATTAACAGCGATGTTGTGCGACGCTTGCAAATGTAATGACGCGACGGTCTTCCTGACACAGATTCTGGAAGGCAAAATGCACAAGGTGAATTTGTGCGAAGCTTGCTCGAAGGAAAAAGGCGTTCAGGATCCCACCAGTTTCGCGCTGGCCGATCTGCTCCTTGGTCTGGGCGCAACAGACGAGCTCGAAAAAGGAGCAGCGACCCAAAAGTGCCCCTCATGCGGTTTTAGCCAGGCCGACTTCAAAAAAACTGGTCGCCTTGGATGCAGCGAATGCTACGTCACCTTTGCAGAGGGCCTGAGCTCGCTTTTGAAAGCAATGCATAAAGGCACCGAACACGTGGGGAAATTGCCGCAACGCGCGCAGCGCGCCGTGGCGCTGAATCACCGGGTGCGCGCGCTGACTGAGAACCTGCAGAAAGCAGTGGCAGCCGAGAACTACGAGACAGCCGCGTCGTTGCGCGATCAAATAAAACAGCTGGAGAGCGAGCTCTCGAATTCAGGATGAAATTTTCAAGCATGCTTTCCACTGCCGGAGAATGGCTGCGCGGCGAAGGGCCGCATCACCAAATCGTAATCAGCAGCCGTGTGCGACTGGCGCGGAATCTGCGCAACCGTCCTTTTCCAGGCTGGGCGAAAAAAGCGGAGCGCAATTCGATCCTGGAACTGGTTAGGCCGCATGTGGAAGGGCTCCCGGAAATGCAGGAATCGTTCTCGGAAAGCTTGCAGGATCTTTCGGCGTTGGATCGCCAGGTGCTGGTGGAGCGGCACCTGATTAGCCGCGAGCATGCCGCCAAGGGTACAGGCAGCGCGGTGGTGGTGAATCGGCGGCAAACCCTTAGCATCATGATCAACGAGGAGGATCATCTGCGGATGCAATCGATTCGCTCCGGTCTCCAGTTGAAACAGGCATTCAAGCTAGTGGACAAGATCGACAGCGCGCTCGAAGGCAAACTGGACTTCGCTTTCGATCCGCGGCTGGGATACCTGACTGCGTGCCCTACCAATGTTGGTACCGGCATGCGCGCCTCGGCGATGCTTCACTTGCCAGGGCTCGTCCTGAGCGAGCTGATTAACCAAGTCATTCAGGCGGTAAGTAAAATCGGTCTCGCAGTGCGCGGCCTTTACGGTGAGGGCACCGAAGCGATGGGCAATCTTTTTCAGATTTCAAATCAGATCACGCTCGGTGAGAAAGAGGACGATATCATCAATCGTCTGAGCAAGGTGATTGAAACAATCATCGAAAAGGAACACGACGCACGGCAGATGTTGCTTCAAAAAAAACCGAACACGCTTTGCGACCAGATCGGCCGCGCCTATGGCGTTTTGACTTACGCGCACGCCATGTCGTCGAAGGAAGCGCTTAATCTGCTCTCGATCCTCAAACTCGGCATGGACTTGGGCGTATTTCCAGAGGACCAGCGCCTGGAGATCGATGAGTTATTTATTAAGACGCAGCCGGCGCATTTACAAAAAGGCTCGCAACAAAAGCTGAATGCTGAAGAACGCGATCATTTGCGTGCGCATATTATCCGCGAGCGTTTGAAACTTTTCCCCAAACCTGATATTAGTAGGATGGTAAGAGAGTCGGGCAACGGCTTGACTAACGCATCACCGAACGATGAATAATTTTACTCCCCGGGCTCAACAGGTTTTGGCGCTTGCTCGCAAAGAAGCGGACCGATTCAATCACAATTACGTCGGCACCGAGCACCTGCTTTTGGGACTCATCAAACTGGGCCAGGGCGTGGCGGTCAACGTCTTGCAGAAAATGGGTCTCGATCTTGAGACGGTGCGCATGGAGGTGGAGAAACAGGTCGGCTCGGGGCCGGAGACCAAGATAGTCGGTAACGTTCCCTACACGCCCCGCGTCAAAAAAGTGTTGGCGCTGGCGAGCAAGGAAGCCAAGGCGCTCAATCATTCCTACGTCGGCACAGAGCACATTTTGCTTGGGCTTTTGCGCGAAGGCGAAGGGGTCGCCGCCAGAGTGCTCAAAAGTCTCGAACTCGACATCGAGCGCACGCGCAACGAAATTCTCAAGGAACTCGATCCAAACTTCACGCCGTCGGAATCGGAGCAGGAAGGCGGCGAGCCTGCGAGAAAAGACGTCAAGACGCCGGCGCTTCGCGCGTTTGGCCGCGATCTGACGGAGTTGGCGCGCAAGGGCGAACTTGATCCTGTCATTGGCCGGCGCAACGAAATCGAGCGGGTGATTCAAGTACTTTGCCGGCGGACTAAGAACAACCCCGTCCTGATCGGGGAAGCTGGCGTGGGAAAAACAGCCATCGCCGAAGGACTGGCGCAGGAAATTGCAAACGGCAACGTGCCCGAATTGTTGCACGACAAGCGCGTGATCACGCTCGATCTGGCGTTGATGGTGGCCGGAACAAAATATCGCGGCCAGTTTGAAGAACGCATCAAAGCGGTAATGGACGAGATCCGCCGTTCCAAGAACGTGATCCTTTTCATCGATGAATTGCATACCATTGTCGGCGCAGGCTCGGCCGAAGGCGCGATGGACGCCTCGAACATTATCAAGCCCGCGCTGAGTCGTGGTGAATTGCAATGCGTCGGCGCAACCACCATGAACGAATACCGCAAGTATATCGAAAAAGACGCGGCGCTGGAGCGCCGTTTCCAGACGATAAAAGTCGATGCGCCGACGGTGGATGAAGCCATTCAAATCTTGAAGGGTCTCCGGCCCAAGTATGAGGCACACCACAAAGCCAAACTCACGGATGAGGCGCTGGAGACTGCGGTCAGATTTTCCGATCGCTACATCACAGGACGATTTCTCCCCGACAAGGCCATCGACGTAATGGATGAAGCCGGCGCGCGCGCCCGCATCAATGCGATGACGCGGCCGCCGGATGTGAAGGAGATCGAAAAGGAGATCGAACAGATCCGCCTGGAAAAGGAAGGAGCGATCAAGGCGCAGGATTTTGAAAAAGCGGCCGGACTCCGCGACAAGGAGAAGCAAACGAAGGAAAAGCTCGATACCATTTTAACTAAATGGCGCGAAGAGCGGGAAGAGAAAGAAGTAGTGGTGACGGCTGATGACATGATGCACATCATCTCGAAGGTCACCGGCGTTCCTCTTCAGCGCATGGAGCAGGAGGAAACGCAAAAACTTCTCATGATGGAGGCCGAGATGAAACAGCGGGTGATCGGCCAGGACGAAGCGGTCACTGCCATCAGCAAAGCCTTGCGCCGCTCGCGCGCGGACTTGAAAGATCCAAAGCGCCCCATCGGTTCCTTTGTCTTTCTCGGTCCGACCGGCGTCGGTAAAACCTATCTCGCCCGAACACTTGCCGAGTTCATGTTCGGCGATCCCGACGCATTGATTCAGATCGACATGTCGGAGTACATGGAAAAATTCACTGCGTCGCGCCTCATCGGTTCGCCTCCTGGTTACGTGGGCTACGAAGAAGGCGGACAACTTTCCGAAGCCGTGCGCCGCCGCCCGAAGGCGCACCCGGACGTGATGCATTTGCTTTTGCAAATACTGGAAGACGGCAAGATCACCGACTCGTTAGGGCGCAAGATCGATTTCCGAAATACGATCATCATCATGACTTCGAACGTTGGGGCCGAGTTGTTGAAAAAGCAGACGGTGATGGGTTTTGGCGCGCCGACGGAAGGTCACGATTACGTGTCGATGCGCGACAAGATTCTCGATGAGACCAAGCGCGTCTTTAAACCTGAGTTCCTCAACCGGCTCGATGAAATCATCGTCTTTCATTCACTCGGCAAACCGGAGTTGCTGCGCATTGTCGATCTGGAAGTGGACAAAGTGCTCACGCGCATCAAAGCGAAAGATGTCCACATCGAGCTAAAGCAAAGCGCGAAAGAATTCCTCATCGAAAAAGGATATGATCCACAGTATGGCGCACGCCCAATGCGGCGTGCGGTGGAGCGCTTTCTCGAAGACCCGCTGGCAGAAGAGCTACTCCGCGGCAACGTTAAACCCGGCGACAAAGTCGAAGTTGTCGCCGTCGATGGGAAGCTGTCGTTCCAAGTGCCCGAATCGCAACCGCAAAGCAGTGCCCCTGCACCGACGAGCTAAAGCGCATTACGAACTCATGCACGCGGGTGTGCGTCGGCGTATGCTTTTTTTAGTCGTTCCACTGTGACGTGCGTGTATATTTGTGTCGTGGAAAGGCTGGCGTGGCCAAGTAACGCCTGAACACTGCGCAAGTCGGCCCCGCGATCGAGCATGTGCGTGGCGAAACTGTGCCGCAGTTTGTGCGGGCTGATTGAAATGGGAATTGATGTATGCCGGACGTAGCGTTTCAACACGAGCCAAATCGAGCGCGCGGACATGCGCTTGCGCGCCTTGTTGATGAAGAGCGGGCCTGCGTGCACGTTGGCCGCCGCCCGATATTTTTGGATCGCCTCCAGCGCAGGCAAGCCCACCGGGCAGACGCGTTCCTTGCGGCCTTTGCCAAATACGCGCACAGACTCCGTGTAGGGATCCACGTCGGCGACGTCGAGTCTGGCTAGTTCGCTCAGTCGCAAACCGCTGCTGTAAAACAGTTCCATGATTGCGACATCGCGCAGCGGCATCCACGACGGCGCGGCGCGGCTCTTCGTCTCGCGTGTGGGGGCCGAAAGAAGTTCATCTACCTGCTGGCGCGTGAGGACCAGCGGCAATTTCTTTTCCAACTTTGGCAATTGCACTTCGCGCACCGGATTACGCCGGAGCCGTTTTCGAGCTGCGAGAAACTGATAAAAGGTGCGCAACGCGGAGAATTGCAGTCGCACGTACGAACGCGCTTGCCCGCGTTTCATCAGCGCAAAGAGATAATCGCGACAATCGTCGGCTGTGCATTTTCTCCACGGTGTTTTGTTCTCTGCGCGAAAAGCGGTTAGCGACTGGCGATATGCTTTCACTGTGCGCGGCGAGGCATTTCGCTCATTGGCAAGATAGCGCAGGAATTCTTCCACCAAAGGATCGAATTTGTTCGAAGTGCTCGGGCCGCTTGTCATGTGAAACGTGATTCGTTACACCGTTACATCGTTACATCGTTACAACGGATCGATTCAACGATTTAACGCTTCAACGCTTTGACGGGGCGAAGCCTTCATTCCGGTTTCTCAACCGTATAACGCAGCTCCGTCGGGCTTGGTTTCCCTCGGATCTGACTTCTGAAAATCGGCGGCGGATTGGTCGAAACTAATTCGTAGCCCTTCAAAACGAACTCGGGATAAACCGAGTTGCTCGCCGGCTCATAGACTTTCTCGCCGCTGAAATAGCCGTAGAGTTTGTATTCGTAATTATTGTCGCTGCCAAATTCAAGGCGTTCGCGATCGGGTGCCAGTTTCTCTTTCTCATTTAGCATCACCAACTCAGCGGTGCTCCATGGTTGCCCCGGCCGCCGGACGTAGCCCCAGAATTTGAAGTCGGGTTTGTAGTAACGCCGGCCAATGTAATAATCCCCGGGTTGCTCCGCGGCGATGTGTTGCGCCATCTCGATTCTTGCCTGCTGAATCCCCTGCGGGACTGTTTGGCAGCCGCCAAAAAACAGTGCGCACAGCAACAGATTAATTCCCAGCAAAAACTCGGTGCCGTGTCTCATCCTTTCGACGGACATCTTTTATGCAGCTTTGCGCCGGGCGCAATGGCAACGTCCGTGTTAATAAAGTTGGAAATCGAATTTGACATGCGCGATCAATTGCGTTCCTGCTGCCGGTCCGCTAAAGTTTCGGACACCATGATCGAAGTGGAAGTGCGCGCGCGCGGCTTGCGGGACATCGGAAAAGACCTGGTCGCTGGACGGTCCCGATAACTGATCACAGATAACAAGGGAATGATGGTTCGATTCTTCAACGCTTTGGGCGCGCCGTTGCTCTCGTTCTTCCAATATTTGGGCGATCTCGTGCTGCTGGCTGCTGACACCTTTCGTTCCATTTTCACACACAGACTCCGCTGGAAATTATTTCTAAATCAAGTTGTTGAAATTGGATTGCTTTCGCAGCTCGTCGTTATAATTACCGGCGCATTCACCGGCGCGGTCTTCGCGGCACAAACATTTTTCCAATTTAACAAACTGGGAATGGGCTCCGCCGTGGGCGCGGTAGTTTCGGTGTCGCTCTGCCGAGAACTGGCTCCTGTTCTGACGGCGCTAATGGTCGCAGGGCGCGTCGGGGCGGCGATGTCGGCTGAGATCGGCACAATGAAAGTGACGGAGCAAATCGATGCACTTCGCGCCCTGGCAGTTTATCCCGTTGATTACCTGGTGGTGCCGCGCGCTCTTGCCATGATGGTATCGATGCCGCTGTTGGTGGCCGAGTGCATCGCCGTCGGCATCGCCTCTGGCTATCTCGTAGCGATTTTCATGCTCGACATTAATGGCACTTACTACATGGCGAACATGGTGCGGTGGACGCGCAGTCGTGACATCATCATGGGTCTGTCAAAAGCATTCTGCTTCGGAATACTCATCGTGTTCATCAGTTGCCACAAAGGCCTGACCACACGCGAAGGCGCGGTGGGCGTCGGCCGCGCCACAACTGAAGCCGTCGTGAACGCGTCGTTGGCGGTTCTGATTTGCAATTTTTTCCTTACCATGATGTTCAACATCATCTACCCGGCGGGCTATCAATGAGTGCAGTGATGGAGTTTTTAGAGTAATTGAAAGTGGAAAGTGGTGAGTTGAAAGTTCGTGTGTTGCCATGATCGAAGCACTGCCGTCTCCAAAGCCGTCTACCAAACCGCATCCGGTTCCGGGTAATTCGCCGCCTATGATCAAGGTGCATTCATTGACAAAAAAAATCGGGCAACAGGAGATTTTGTGCGGGGTCGATCTTGAGGTGCGAATGGGTGAAACTCTTGCCATCATCGGGCGGAGCGGCGGCGGCAAGAGCGTTTTGCTTAAACATCTCGTCGGATTGATGGAACCGGATGGGGGAGAAATTTGGATCCAGGGCCAAAACATTATCGGGATGAACGAGCGCCAGCTCGGGGCAATTCGCCAAAAGGTTGGAATTCTGTTCCAGGGCGGCGCGCTTTTCGATTCGATGACGGTGGAAAACAACATTGCATTTCCCCTGCGCGAAGCCGGCGAGCGCGATCCGAAAGTGTTGCATTCCAAAGTCTCGGAGATGCTTGAGGTGATGGAAATGGAGGGAGAAGAGGACAAGATGCCGGAGAGTTTGAGCGGTGGAATGAAAAAAAGAGTAGGCCTCGCACGCGCCATCATTCGTCGCCCTTCGTGCGTTTTGTACGATGAGCCGACGGCAGGGCTTGATCCTGTTGTGGCGGACAGCATCAATCGATTGATCCGGCGGCTGCAGCAACGTTTTGGAATGACCAGCGTCGTGGTTACGCACGACATGAAAAGCGCGTTCGATGTGGCTGACCGGATCGCGTACTTGCACGAAGGGCGCATTTATTTTCACGGCACTGCCAGTGAGCTTCAGCAATCGGCCGATCCACTCATTCAGGATTTCCTGCTTGGCCGATCCGACGGCAGGGGCGATTGACTCAATCATGCTCGGCTGGTTGCGGCGAGCCGCCGCTACCTTGCGAAAATCAGCAGCAAGACGACAATTAGTGTCTCAAAATGAACCGGCACGAGCGAGGCTTGGAATTTAAAGTTGGCATTTTTGTTTTTGTGGGTTTGGTGATGTTAGGCGCGCTGCTGGTGCAATTCGGCAGGCTGGGAGAGGGTTTCAAGACCTATTACCCCCTGACAGTTCGCTTCAGCAATGCGAGTGGACTTTTGAAAGGCTCCGATGTCCTGCTCGCCGGCGCGAGAATTGGAAAAGTTGCGGGTGGTCCGCGGCTGGTTCGCGAAGGCGGTGGCGTGGCTGTGCCGCTGAAAATTTATGATTACGTCAAGGTTCCTGAGGGGACCAAATTCACGGTTGGAAGCTCCGGACTGCTGGGCGATCGATTTGTTGTCGTAACGCCGCCGCCCGGACAACCGAAAGCGTATCTGCCGGCGAATGCGTATATCGATGGAACGCGTGAGACCGGTATCGATGATCTCACGCAAGAAGGCGGCGCACTGGTAAGCGACCTCCGGGGGACCGTGCAAAAGCTGAATCAAGAGACTCTTTCGTCGGAGAACATGCAAAATCTGAAATCGAGCATGGAACATTTAAACCAGGCTACCAGTGCGCTGGCAGAATCATCGAAGAAATTGGACGGCGTTATCGAGCAGGCGGACTCGACGATGGCATCGGCAAAAAAAGCAGCCGACAGTTTGCAGAACGCGATTGGTGACACGCGCAAGGTGTTGCGCAGCGCCACACAAGGCAAAGGCTTGGTGGCGACACTCCTGAACAATCAGGAATTGGCCAACGATCTGCATGCGCTGATCAGCAATCTGCGCGCACATGGCGTCCTGTTTTACCGCGATACGGCTGCAACCACTCAGGCGAAAGCGCCAGAGCAAACCAAGCCGAGCCGCCCAACTCGCGGCCGCTGAGCTCTTGGGTGGCAACTCACATCGCACCCAGCCGCTCGCGCACCTCTTCTTCGCTCAGACCACCGATGCGAATCACTTTGTCACGTGACCTCTGACCGTGTTCCAGCGCGATTGCGCGCTGCGGGATTTTCAATTGGCCGGCCAGAAAACAACGCAGCGCAGCGTTCGCTTTTCCTTCCACTGCCGGCGCGCGCAGCTTGATCTTGATCGCGTTTCCATGCTGGCCGACCACCATGTCGCTTTTCGCGTTCGGAACGATGTGAAACCGTAGAATGCCCATTGATTAATCTAGGTGATGAAAGGCAAAGACCTCAAAATAGCGGAGGACAAACAAAAGCGCTCGCCGCGGCGAGCGCACTCCAAGACGTTGCTGCGATTTTGACACGCATGGCTATCGCTTGCGTTTTGGCGTGCGGCGGTGCTCTGCCGCTTTGGGACGCAGATGATCGCGATGCATCAATTGGCGGCCGTGTTTCCTTGTCAATGAGCTAGCGCAGACCAACTGCCCGACGCACGCGCTGCATGACTTGATTGGCAATTTCGTTTGCGCGCTTTGCGCCATGGGCGAGGACATCGTCGATGTAGGATTTGTCCCTCAGAATTTCTTCCCGGCGTTTGCGCATCGGCGCAAAATATTCCCACAGTTTTTCGAAAAGCTGATTCTTGAATTCGCTGTAGCCGGAGCCGCCTTTCAAAAATCGTTCGCGCATGTCGGCGATCTCATCCGTGGACGCCACCAGCGAGTATAGCTTGAAGATTGTTGATTTGTCCGGGTCTTTCGGCGCCTCCACTGGCGTAGAATCGGTGACGATGCTCATCACGCGTTTTCGTGTCTCCTTTTCGTCGCCGAAAATGTCGATGTTGTTGCCGTAGCTTTTGCTCATTTTCTGGCCATCAATGCCGGGCACGGTTTCGGTCGTGGGCTGAATACGCGCTTCCGGCAACTTGAATATCTCGCCAAACGTTTCGTTCATCTTCACCGCAAGATCGCGCGTGATTTCGATGTGCTGTTTCTGGTCTTTGCCGACCGGCACGACATCGCTGTCGTAAATCAAAATGTCGGCTGCCATAAGGATCGGGTAACTGAACAGTCCAACCGTCGCGCTCACACCGCGGGCCAGCTTGTCCTTGTACGAATGGGCGCGCTCCAACAAACCCATCGGCGCTACTGTCGATAAAATCCACGCGAGTTCGGTCACCTGCGGCACATCTGAATGCCGAAAAAGGGTCGCGCGCTCCGGATCGAGTCCGCATGCGAGGAAATCGAGCGCGACACGCCGGCTGTTCGCGCGCAGCGCTTGTGGATCGCGCAAACTGGTCAGCGCATGGTAGTCGGCGATGAAATAAAGCGCTTCGCCCTCGGTTTGCAGCGCGACGGCCGGCTGCATCATACCAAAGTAATTGCCGATGTGCAGAGCACCGCTGGGTTGGATGCCGGACAAAATGCGCATCGGACTTACTAAATGACGAATGCCGAATGTCGAATGCCGAATGCCGCATCGGGTTGAATCTTGAACACGTTTGGAACCTTCGGCAGACTGGCGCACAGTGGAAACATCGACGAAATCGCCCTGATTGTTGCCATTAGTCTGCGCGTTGCTCGTGCGCTCGGAGGTAACACTTTCGTTACCAAAGTTTGGTTGACACCGGAAGGTGAGGGGAAGAGTGAGATAAGGCGCCGAAAGCATTTTGAGCATGAAAATAGATCGTGCGTCTGATCTTAGTCGGAACGTGCCGTTCCGATTGGTTGCGCGTTGGTTAACGACGGGATCGCTCTGTCTGTTATGTTGCGCTGGATTAACGGAAGCCGCTCCCGCCAGCACAGTTTGCCCCTGCGCCGCGGTCGCCACGGCCAAATGCCTTCCCGCTTGGAACCAAACCACGACTCCGGCCGGATCGAATTCATTTTATGCTGCTGCGGCGTTCGCGCGGAATGATGTGTGGGCGGCTGGTTCGCGTTACGATGGAATCGATGATCGGCCGCTGGCCGAACACTTCGACGGTTCCCGGTGGGCGATCGTCACGGTTCCAACCCCTGGAGCCGGTGCTGCGTATTTGCGCGCTGTAGGCGGAGTGTCGGGCACGGACGTGTGGGCGGCGGGCTATCAGACAACGCAATCGGGAGCGCAGCAAAGTTTGATCGAGCATTACGATGGCGTTGCCTGGACCATCATTCCAAGTGCGAACCCTGCGTCTCTTGCCGTGTATCTTTCTTCGATCGTGGCGCCGGCGGCGAACGATGTCTGGGCGGCCGGTCATTACCTCGATAACACCGGCGTTTATCGGACGCTGGCAGAACGGTGGGACGGAGTTTCGTGGACAATCGTGACGACCCCGAACGTCGGTAACGGCGATAATGCGGTGAATGGCCTTGCTACAACCGCGGCGAACAACGTGTGGGCGGTCGGTTATTCATCGAGCGCTCCGGGCGGTAGCACCACCAGTTTGATCCTGCACTTCGACGGGACGATTTGGAGTGTTGTCCCAACCCCAAGTCTCGGCCTAACGAGTTCGCTCAGCTCGGTGGTCGCATTGCTGGACGGGACGGTTTGGGCGGCTGGGTTTTATTATGACGGAACACAGACGCGCACACTGCTGTTGCGTTGGGACGGCTCCAGCTTCATTGCGGTGCCGGGTGGCGGCGGGCTATCATTATCCCAGCGGCACCAGTGATTATCAGGGCCTCATTGAGCATTACGACGGCCAGCAATGGAGTCGTGTCTCGAGGGTGCAGGGGACATCCTACACTTATCTGGCCGGAATCACCGCTCAACCAGGCGGCGCAGGTTGGGCCGTCGGCAACACTCTCACGACGACAATCGCCGAATCAGTGTGCGAAGTTCAGGTCGCTGATGTTGGATTCACTCCATCGAGCACGTCCGCTAATCAGGGCGATAGCGTGGGCTGGAGTATCACCGGCAGCGGCACGCACCAACTGGTGGACGGCTCCGGAATGCAACTTTTCGATTCCGGATCGCGGCCTACAGGCGGGTCATTTCAAGTCACCTTGAATGCGGCCGCTACGTATTCGGTTGTCGATCTTGCCACGAACGCCAGTTCATCCGTCGGTGTGCCGGTGAAGTTGCCGGCAAGTGGCAGGACGGGTATGCCATTCACGGTGACATGGAGTGCCGCTGCGCCCGCACAAAGCTTCGTTTTCGACGTTCAGGTGCGCACACCTTCAGATACTGGGTTTCACAACTGGCAAGTTGGGCAAACCAATGTCGCCGCAACGTATGTTCCGTCCGCGCCGGGTTCGTACTCATTCCGAGCACGACTCCGCAACTCGGCGAACGGCGCATTTTCAAGATGGTCGCCGCCGCGCGCGGTGACCGTCACGAACCTGTAGCAAAAGAAATCGCCCGGCGAATGTGCCCTGATTCAGTCGCACGATTTGTTTGTTTCTGCTCGCAATTTTTCGCGGAGCCCGTAGATAAAACTCGCGATGGCGAGCAAAAGTTCCCAGCCTGTTTCAGTCGTTACCGGCGGCGCGGGTTTTCTCGGATCGCATCTGGTGGACCGGCTTCTGGCGGAAGGGCATCGCGTCATTGCCATCGATAACTTAATCACCGGCAACACCGCGAACATTGGACATCTCGCCGGCAACGAGAAGTTCCAATTCGTCAAACACAACGTCTCGAATTTCATTTTTCTGCCCGAAGAAAAGATCGACTACGTTTTTCACTTCGCATCGCCGGCCAGTCCGATTGATTATCTGGAACTCCCGATCCCCACTCTCAAGGTGGGCGCGCTCGGCACGCACAACACCCTCGGATTGGCCAAGGACAAAAAAGCTTCGTTCATTCTGGCATCGACCTCCGAGGTGTACGGCGATCCGCTCGAGCATCCGCAAAAAGAAGATTACTGGGGCAACGTCAACCCGATCGGGCCGCGCGGTGTTTACGATGAAGCGAAGCGTTTCGCCGAGGCGATCACCATGGCGTATCATCGCTATCATCGCGTGGACACCAAAATTGTGCGCATCTTCAACACATATGGTCCACGGATGCGGCTGCGCGACGGGCGTGTGGCGCCGGCGTTTATCGGGCAGACCCTGAGTGGGCAGCCGTTGAGCGTTTTTGGCGACGGCTCGCAGACTCGCTCATTCTGTTACGTCTCCGATTTGATCGATGGGATTTTCAGACTCGCGATGAGCGACTTTCACGAGCCCGTCAACCTGGGTAATCCACGCGAGATGACTATCAAAGAGCTCGCCGACGAAATTATTCGCATCACAGGGACGAAATCGGCAATCGAATACAAACCGTTGCCGGTGGACGATCCAAAGGTGCGCCAGCCGGATATCTCCCGCGCAAAAGAAATCCTGGGCTGGGAGCCGCGAGTCGGATTCGAGGAGGGGATCAAAAAGACGATCGAATATTTTAGGGAGTCGTTGGCTGCGCCACGGTAATTCGTTTAAAAAGTTACAACAGCTACATAGGATGCCCGTTGTAAACGATGTAACGATTGTAACCCAATTGCTGCGCCGCTTGCGCAAAATTTTACTGGCGTTTGTGGGGATTTGGTTGTGAATTCTGGTATGAGCAGGCGCGCACTCTTCCTCGCGCTGGGCTTATTTGGCTTATGCTTTCCAGTCGCGGCGCAGCAAGCGAGTCGGCCGGGGGCAGCAGGAGGTCGCACGATCAAACAAATGCACTCTGCCGGTTTGTTCGACGCTTTCGAGCTGAACTTTTATCGGCCAAAAATTTTCAGCGCCGCAAATAGTTCTCTTCTGTTTCACAAAGGACCGGTTCGAGCGTGGTCGGACGGCGGCCAGCTGGTGAGCGAGAACGCATTGGCCAACATCGGCATGGCGTCGCTTGATGTCTTTCCCGCTGCGTATTTGGGCCCGAATACTATCGAGGCAGCGCCAGCACGAAGAGCAAGCGCTGCCTCTGATTCTCGGTCGGAGAATTTCGGAACGGATGGAATGGATTTGTCCGGGATGATGGTGTCGTCGCCCGATCAGTTTTATTATGGCGGCGAAGTAGGCATTCTATACGGGCGATGGACCGGCAAAGGCGGAGGCGACCTTATGCAGAGCTATATTCTGGGCACAGTCGGCAATGACAAATTCCAAATCACAGTGGGCACCGAATATGATGAGTCGAGTGGACGCACAGTGCGCTTCCGCTCATTCAATGGCCAAAGGTGAGCCATTGAGAAATCCCAAATCTCAAGCTCCAGCTCCGAAGTGCCATTTCGTTGATCGACCCTTGCCGAGGGTCGCTGCGCTTCATTTCAAGCGCGACCCAGAATTGCAACTGGCGTTTAGCGCCAAAGGCGCTCTCTCAATCTGAGCCTGTGGCATCGCCCCAGGAATTTGATGATCCATAGAACGCAGCGCCGAAAGCGCGAGTCAGGTGGTTCTCAAACCCAGACATACGGCTCGTCGAAATCAACGCCGTGCCTGCGTTGTGACGCGGACAACCTTGTCTGCGCCGGCAGTTACAGGCACGATTACCCGCCTCACGCGAGGGCGGCCTGGAGGACACCCTTCCTTTTTTAATGCGGAAGTGAATCGCGCTTTCAGCGCTGGCGTTTTTCTTATTTCACGAATCCCTGGGGCGATGTCCCAGGTTCGCCGCAGTGAATCCGTCCTGTGACGGACTTCGAGGTGACACCGCGCCTTCGGCGCTACTTACACGTCTTTCGTCATTCTCCGATCATCCGTGTCATCTGCCTGCCGCGCCGGAGTCCCGCGACTGCGGGACGAAGGCGAGTGGTCGGCCTCTTCCTCAATGTTCCTGCCACTGGTTCGCTGAAGATTTAGCTGTTGAAATCTGGTTTGTATTAGAGAATTGGCATTGGGAATTTTAACGATGGCTGTACCGACGCGTCTCATTAGCCTCAATATCGGGTCGCAGACGATTGGTCTGGCGGAATTTCGGACGCAGGCCAAAGGCGGCCTCGTGCTGGCGAACTATCGGCTGCGCGAAATTCCCCCTGAGCCGGCCAGCGAGGAGGCGCGCAACTCGCAAATCACCGTTGCCGTTCGCGAAATGATGAACGAGCTGCACATCAAACACGGCCATGTCAACTATTCGATTCCGGCGCAATCGGCCTTCGTACGCTTCGTGAAGGTGCCCGTAATGGACACGGAAAAGATCGAACGCATCATCGGCTTTGAGGCGCGGCAAAATGTGCCATTCCCGATCGATGAAGTGGTTTGGGATTACCAGCTGGTGGGTGGCGGAGCCGGCGAGAACATCGAAGTCGTCATTGTCGCGGTGAAGTCCGACTATCTCGAAGCCATTAATGCCGCGGTCGAGGAGACAGGATTGCACGCGAGCAAAATCGGCCTCGCTCCGACGGGTCTCTACAACGCTTTCAAATATAACTATAGCGACGTCCCTGGTTGCTCTTTGCTGGTGGATATCGGCGCACGCACGACCAACGTTCTTTTTATCGAACCCGGAAAAGTTTTTTCTCGTAGCGTTCCCATTGGCGGCAGCTCCATCACCGCCGCGATCGCCAGGGAATTTCGCGAATCGTTCGCGGAGGCTGAATTGCGCAAGAGCCGCGACGCTTTCGTCAGTTTGGCCGGCGCGCATACCGAGCCGGCGGACACGGATTCAGCCCGCGCCTCAAAAATCGTGCGCGCCACCATGACGCGGCTGCATGCGGAACTGATGCGTTCCATCACGCATTACCGCGCGCAACAACAGGGAAGCCAGCCGGACCGCATTTTCCTTAGCGGTGGAAGCGCCGGCATGCGGTACATGCGCGAGTTTTTCAACGAAAAATTCCAGCTGCCGATCGAGTTTTTTAATCCGCTCCAAAACGTGGCCGTGTTGGATTCCGCGCGGGCGCAGGAGGTGGCGCATTCGGCGCATTTGCTTGGGGAATTAGTGGGTCTGGCGTTGCGCAGCGTGACCGTTTGTCCGCTGGAGCTAAATTTGCTCCCGGCCAGCGTCGTTCGCAGACAGAACCTGGAAAAACGCCGGCCATTCTTCATCGCGGCTGCGGCATGCGTCATCCTCGCGTTGCTGGGCTGGTCGGCTTACTACACGCGGGCGGCCCAGGTCGCGCAGCAAACTGCGCAGCTAATGGGGCAGAAGAACGACACCATGCATGTGGCGGAAGCGCAGCTGGACAAAGTTAAAAAGCAAATCACCGCGTTGGACAACACCGCCACTCCGCTCATCGCGGCAGTCAACGATCGCAATTTCTGGCCGGAAATTCTTGAGGAGTTAAACACCCGCCTGCCCGAGGCGGACATCTGGATCACTGAACTTGCCGCGACTTCCGGAGGGAAACTGCTCGGGGCGCCGGAAAAACGCGCGGGTGAAACTGCGCCTACCCCTGCGCCAACGCCTGCCGGACCGAAGACGAAGACCGCGGCCGCCGGGCCTGTGATCGACGGCATCATAGTGCGCGGCCTGTACCTCTATAATCCAAAACAACAGGAGATCGTCGTCGATTACCTTCGCAACCTGGCGCAGTCGCCGCTTTTTGTCGTTGACATAAAGAAACCCGAAGGCGTGATCAAATCCAATAACGTCCCGAACGACACCGAATGGGCGTTCCCGTACGAGCTTCAGCTCCCGCTGCGCAAACCGGTGAAACTGCCATGAAGCGATTGAACCACGGATTGCACGGATAACACTGATGATACAATGATTCATGAAGAGCTGAGCGGCGAAGTCATCGGTGCTGCGATAGCAGTGCTTAACGAGTTAAAACCGGGACTCGACGAGAAGCTTTACGAACGAGCGCTGATTATTGAACTGAAGCAACGCGGACACACCATTTCAGTACAAAGCTCATTTCCGGTTTTTTATCGTGGCGAATTAATCGGCAACCTCATTCCTGATCTGATCGTGGATAATGCGGTGATCGTTGATCCGAAAGTAGTCGCGGCCTTTACGGATACGCATGTTGCCCAGATGATCGGATATCTAAATATCGCGCAGCTGGATTTGGCGATTCTCATTAATTTCAAGAATGCGCGGTTGGAATGGAAGCGAGTGTTACGCGCGCAACAAACCGAGAAAAACGATCAGCCTGATCTTCATGTCTAACTCTTCTCATGCGTGATATCCGTGTAATCCGTAGTCAATTCCCATGAAATGGTTTCAACAAAATCGTGAGCTCGGCACGCTGCTGGTTGGTTTTGGAATTGGCGTATTGCTCGCTGCGGCTCTGCTTTTCTGGAGATGGAGCGCGTGGAGCGGTGCGAGACAAGCGTTCGACCGGGCGGCAGCGGAACGGACCCGGCTGGCGCATCTCGATCCGTTTCCGAACGACGCCAACCATCGCAAATTGCAGGGTTACCTCAAGAGCTACACCGCCGGGCTGGACAAATTCAAAGAGCAACTGAAAACCGAGGTCGCCGCCGCGCCCCCGCTTGCGCCCAATGAATTTCAGTCGCGTTTGCGCCAGGCGACCGTTGCCGCGCTGGATCGCGCGCGCGTGAACAACGTGAAATTGCCGGACAGATTTCAGCTCGGCTTCGATGAATTCGCCCGAGTAATGCCAGGCACGGCCGTGGCGCCATTGCTCGGGCAGGAGCTTTCTCAAATCCAGATGCTCATTAGCATCTTGCTCGATGCCAAGGTGGACGCCGTGACCGCGTTTCGCCGCTATCCTTTGCCGGAAGAACACCCGGCTTCAGCGAAGCCGACTCCGACGCCGCCTTCAGCGTCTGGCCGAAAGGCACCGGCCGCGCGCGCACTGGCGAAACCGAGCGCCACGCCGGCATTGATCGAGCGCAACGTGGTCGATGTCAGCTTCAAGGCCGCGCCCGGCACGGCGCGGAGAGTTCTGAATGAAATCGTAAGTTCCAGCGGGCAATTTTTCATCATCCGCACACTTTACGTGCACAACGAAAAGGACAAAGGCCCGCCCCGCGAGAGAGCCGCAAGACCGCCGCCGCCGCCGCAAAGTGCGCAGGCGACTCCAGCCCAGGAAGGCGCACCCGGTGCACTGAACTTCATCGTCGGCACCGAGCACATCGAAGTCTCCGCCACCATCGAAATGTTAAGATTTACGTTTTAACCACGAATTACGCGGATAACACGGATGTCCTGTCGGATGTCATGTCGAGCGAAGTCGAGACATCTCTAATTTCAATTCTGAGCTATGCCGCGCGATTACAATTTTTGGGTTTACATCATAACGAACCGCAGCCATTCGGTTCTTTACATCGGTGTAACTAATCGATTATCACGGCGAACTTGGGAGCATCGAGAGCAAGTTAAATCAGGATTCGCTTCCAAATAGCAGTGCTGGAAACTCCTCTGTTACGAGCACTATCGCAACGTTCGCGACGCGATCGCTCGTGAATCGCAGTTGAAGAAGTGATCGCGAGCGTAGAAAATTAGCCTCGTGAATCGATTGAACCCAAATTGGAACGATCTTGGCGCTGATGTGTTGCAAGACAGATAAAATCGAGAGATTTGGTGTGCTCACTGCCCGTTCGCTCAGCCTTCGGCCTGCCCGCCTATGTCGCAGCTCCCCAAGCCGCTCCATTCTCGACCCTGCGGAGTTTACCCTGAGCGAAGCCGAAGGGCTCGAAATGACAGAATTTGCGGTTGGAATGGAAGCGAGTGTTACGCCTGCAACAAACCGAGGAGGGCGATCAGCCCGATCTTCAGGCTTAACTCTTCCCAATCCGTGTAATCCGTGGTTCTCTTCTTCTGAACATGGCGAAGGTGTTCGACTGGGTTAAGGCGAATTACGATCGCGCGGTGCTGATCGGCGCAGGGGTGTTCCTTTTCATTTGCGCCATCGCCATCTGGTGGAGCGCCATCGAGTTCGGCAACCGCCTCGTCGCGCAGCAGTCGCCTCGGGCGAAAGCTGCGTCACCGCCTGCTGTCGCAGTCGAGCTCGATCAGGCCGCGGAGCAACTCCAGCATCCGGCACAATGGAAATCCAGCAGCCGCTCCGGGCTGTTCGTCCCGGAAAAACATTTCATCGGCGCGGACGGCCTGCCGGCCACGCTGAAAAACACCCAGGTGCATCCGCCCGTACCTAACGAGTGGTTCGAAAAATACGGGTTGCCTATCGAAGATGCCGACGCGCTCGATCAGGACCCGGACAATGACGGGTTCACCAATCTCGACGAATGGCAGGCCGGCGCCGATCCGACGGACAAGAATTCACACCCGGATTACACCACCAAACTGCATTTGGTGTCCGCCACCGAGGAGCCGTTCGCTTACATATTTGCTTCGCGCATCGGAGACACATTCGGCATCAACACCATCGACCTGAGCGAGCCGACGCAATTTCTGAAGGTCGGCGACGTCATCCGCGGCACCGATTTCAAGATCGTCGAGTTCATCCCAAAACGCGAACGCAACCAATACGGCATCAACGAGGACGTATCGGAGCTAGTGCTGGAACACCAGGCTACACACGCGCAGGTCACGTTGGTGAAGGGAAAAGTCGCCACCTCGCCGCAATCCGTGGTCACCTTCGTTTATACCTGGGGCGGCCGCCAGGAATTCGAAGTGCGCAAAGACCAGGAATTTTCCCTGAAACCCGAAGAAGAGATCAAATACAAGCTGGTCGATGTGCAGCCGGACAAGGCCGTGATCGTCAACACGCAAAAACCCGATGCGCCCATCGAGATCGGCTTCGCCGCCCCGTAAAGGGGAGAACCACGGATTGCACGGATATCGCGGATAGGAAGGAAAAGCAGGTTTGCCCGCGAATCACGCGAATTAGCGCGAATGATTTTCTCTTCCTGAGATTTTTCGCGTGCATTCGCGCCTGCCTCGCTGTAGCGCGCGGAGGCGGGTGATTCGCGGGCGTCACACCTCGTCACGTGCTCGCGAATACTTTCGGAGTTCGTCATTCGGATTTCGTCATTGTGTGAACATCCGTGTCATCCCTGCCCGCAGTGCTACGCACAGCGTTGCAGGCGTTATCCGTGGTTGTCTGCTCTGGTGTCAATTCGTGTTTATTCGTGTCCATTCGTGGTTAACCCGAAAAAACTTGAAAAATTTTCCTTGAAGTCCGTGGAAGAGATCAAGTAAAAGCGCGGGAATGTGCAGCAAGACAAAGCCGATCGAGATCGACTTTGCCGCGCCGCCGTAAGGAGTTGCTTATGAAAAAAATTCCCAATACCTTCGCCGTAGCGGTGGTCTGTGACCACCGATCTCTGCTCGGTTCCTGTAGAGGCAGCCGTGTCGGCTGCAATGGATGGTTGAATGCAGGCGGCACGCCTGCCACTACAATTGCCGCGGTGGCGCGTGCGCTCCCCGGATTGCTCGCGGGCGCGTGCCTGTTGCTCCTTTCCGCTACCAGCTTTGCGCAAACTCCGGAGAGCGTGGCGGAGCGGGAAGTGGTGCGGCGGCAGGCCGGCATCTCGCAGGGCGAAGCCGCCCTTGCCCGGGGCAAGACCGCCATGAAAGCCAGAAATTACACCCTCGCGCATGAGGAATTCAAAACCGCGGTGGCATATCTGCCCGATGCGGTCGTCTCCGGGAAAGCGCACGACCAGGCCGTGGACGGTTTTTGCAAGAGCGGCGTTGTGTTGGCCGAAGCGCGCATTGCGCAGGGCGATTACGCCGGAGCCGAAGCGATCCTGGGCGAGATCCTGAGCGACCGGTACGACCCGCATTGCCGCAAAGCGCAGGAACTCTACGCGCACCTGCATCAGCCGGGTTACTTCAACAAAACGATGAGCGCGGACTTCATCAACAAAGTCGAGCAGGTGAAACAACTGCTTGCCGAAGCCGACGGTTTTTATCAGTCCGGCCGGTACGATCTTGCCATGAAACGATACGACCAGGTGCTGGCGATCGATCCGTACAACACCGCGGCGCGCAAAGGCCAGGAAAAAATCGATAACACCAAATATCAGTACGGCGAGCAAGGGTACGACGAGACGCGCGCCCGGCAGATGTGGAAAGTGGAGGAAGCCTGGCAACAACCTGTCAGGAAATATGGTGTCGTAGGTCCGGTCGCTGGAGCTCCGGGGCGAGGCGAATTGCGCGGGACCGCGCAGATGACTAACAAGCTGAACACGATCATCATTCCCCACATTGAATTTCGCGATACGAGTATTCGTGAAGCGATCGATTTTCTCCGGGAACAGGCGGCGGAGAACGATCCGCAAGGGAACGGCGTGAACATTGTGCTGCGGCTTGTTCCTCTCGGACAGGTTGCGGCGCCGTCGATACCAGGCGCACCACCCGAAGGCTCGGCTACACCGGGAGCTGGTGCGCCTCCCGGAGGCTCACCCCCAGCAGGCGCACCGGCCCGCGGACGTCCTGGTGCAGCGGCGGCCGCCGCGCCCGCAGCGGGCCCGGCAGGCGCCCGCATCACTGTGACGCTCGACAACATTCCCCTTGGCGAAGCACTGCGGTACGTCGCCAATCAAGCCGGATTGAAAGTCAAAGTAGAACCGTATGCCGTTGCGGTTATCCCGCTCACCGAGCAAAGCAACGATCTGGTCACAAAGCGCTATCATGTGCCGCCGGAATTCTTCGGCGGCCCGCTCGATGTCGGTTACTACATAGGAAGTAGTGTGACCGGTGGTGGTGGGCAGGGCGCTAACATAACGACCGGAGCTAGAGAGGCGCCGCCGGTCGCTGAGAACGTCATTGAGAAGGAGGCGGTGAGTTTTCAGACCGCTTCTGGAACGGGCACGGGCGCCGGTGCGGCAAGCCAGGCAAACCTGTTGCAAGGCACTGCCAGCACTCGCCAGACTTTGCTGAACGATCGCCAACTCGTCGGCCGCGCCGACGCGATAACGATGTTAAAGAGCATGGGCGTTAGTTTTCCGCCCGGCGCGAGTGCAACCTTCTGGGCGCACAGCGGGACGCTGATCGTTCGCAATACGCAGGATAACCTGGACATGGTGGATGCGTTAGTTGACCAGGCGAATTCGTCAGCACCCAAGCAAGTCGAGATCGAATCGAAGTTTGTTGAGATCAACCAAAACAATCTCAAGGAACTTGGTTTCGATTGGTTACTTGGCCCGTTCAGCTTAAACGGCAAGGTTTTCGGCTCAGGTGGAACAGCCGGAAACGGGGTACCAACGAATGCGGCGAATTTTCCGTTCGTTGATCCGGCGACCGGAGTTCCGATCGGACAAAATCCTGTCACTGCCGGCAACCAAAGCGGCAATTTTGCAATCAGTGCCAACGCGCTCGATGCGCTTTTGATGCCAGGTCTTGGGCAAGTCGCCGGTGCCGCCCCGGGAATATTTGGATTGGCCGGCGTTTTCACCAATCCACAATTTCAGGTTGTGATTCGCGCGCTGAATCAGAAAAAAGGCATCGATCTCCTTTCCGCGCCTAGCGTGACCACTAAGAGCGGACAGCGCGCCATCATTGAAGTCATCAGAGAACTGCGTTATCCCAGGACCTATACAGCGCCTCAAGTTCCATCGATCAGCAGCACCACCGGAACGACAGCCGCAGTGGTTCCAGTTGTTGTGACTCCAACCACGCCGCAGGATTGGGAAACGCGCAACACCGGTGTCACTCTGGAAGTCGAACCGGTAGTAGGCGGGGATTCGACCACCATCGATCTCAACCTCATTCCGCAGGTGGTCGAGTTTGAGGGTTTCATCAATTACGGGAGCCCGATCAACGCAGTGGGTGTGAATACTGTTGCCGGAATATCAATTTCTACGCCTGTCCAGCTCACGCCGAACGTGATCAACCAGCCGGTGTTCAGCACGCGCAAAGTCACTACGAGCGTGAGTGTGTGGGACGGGCAAACGGTGGTGATTGGCGGGTTGATGCGCGAGGACGTGCAGAGAACCGAGGATCGGGTCCCCATCCTGGGGGACATCCCGCTGGTCGGCCGCGCCTTTCGCACCAACACGGAACAGCACACTAAAAAGAACCTGGTCATCTTCGTGACCGCGCGCATCGTCACCCCCGCAGGTCTGCCGCTAGCTGAGGAAGAAGAAGGCGTGCTCCCGCCGGAGCTGCCGGAAGTGCCCGCCTACAAAAAGTGAGACACGAATTACACGAATTCACACAAATCAAAAAGAGAGGACCGCGGATGACACGGATTACACGGATAGATCTGTAGCCGGCATCGGTGATGCCGGTTTATAAAATCTGCCCACGGAACACACGAACAAACGAAAAGGTCTGGTGATTTTTGCGTTCGGAATCCCGAAAAGGGTCCGCAAACTTCTCAGCAATTTTCTCCCTGAGTTCTCTGTCAAGGAACAGCTTTAAGGTTTATTCACAACCACTTTGGCTGCCGGCTTATCCATTTCGAGCTGGGCGTTGGCTTTTTGGATTTGCGCAGTGTTCTCTTTAAGCTGGGCTGTCAGCGTCTCTATTTGTTGCTGTTGCTGCGAGACAGTTGCTCGCAAGTTTTGAAGTTTCAGATTAAGCATGGCTTGCTTGGCGGCGTCGGGAATGGCTTGGGGCTGGATGCCTTTGGGAGAAGATTGACCGGGATTTCCGCCGGCAGCAACGGGCACTGTGCCCAACCTTCCATCGGGATCGACGAGCACAATTTGGGCAATCCCGCCCGAATCATCAACGTTCGAACCATAGATGTTGCCGATATAGCAGACGCCATCTTCTTCGCCAAAGCGACTGTGCACACCGTTGTGGTGGCCGATGATGATGTTGTTATTGGCGGTAGTGATCCCAGACCCGGCCAGTCTGCCTATGGCCACGTGGTTGCTGGTGTTCACGCTGTTCTGGAGCGCCAGATTGCCGATGGCTGTGTTGTTGTCTCCGTTGGTGTTGCTTGCGAGGGCAAGAGTACCTACGGCCACGTTATTAACTCCAGTGGTGTTGGCCGTGAGCGCTTCCCAACCGATGGCTGTATTGGAGCCGCCGGTGGTATTATTCATCAGCGCAAACGCGCCAGTGGCAGTGTTGGATGAACCGCTGCCGTTAAAAACGAGCGCGTCAGTTCCAACAGCGGTATTCTGTGTGCCGCTGGTGTTGAGCAACAACGCTGCCGCGCCGACCGCGGTATTGGAATCCGCGGTATTCAGCAACAGCGCTCCAGCGCCGACACCGGTGTTGAAGCTGCCGGTGCTATCCGCAAAGAGCGCAAGCCAACCGAGCGCTGTATTTCCAGCTCCGGTGGTGAGAGAGTTAAGCGCGTCGCATCCTTCCGCTGTTGTGAAATTGGGATAACACCCATCCGGCGGTGGATTGACCGCCCGCGCTCCTGGTAAAACCGTAAAGCAGGCTAACACCGGTAGGATGGCCAGTAATATCGCACTTCGATTTTTCATTTTTTTGGTTCGTTTCATTTTTTCAGCTTTCCGTGAACTCTCGCTCAAGGAAAAGCTTTGGTTTTGTTCACAATGATTTTTGCCGCTGGCTTATTCATTTCGAGTTGGGCATTCACTTTCTGGATTTGCTCGATCTGTTCTTTAATCTGGGCGGCGAGCATCTCTATTTGGTCCTGCTGCTGCGAGATGGTTGCCTCCAGGTTCTGAAGTTCGAGCTTAAGTATGGTTTGCCTGGCGGCGTCGGGAATCGCTTGGGGCTGGAGGCCTTCGGGAGAAGAATTACCCCCACATGCGTCGGCAGGACAAGGCACTGTGCCCAACCTTCCATCGGGATCGACGAACACCATACGGGCAACCCCGCCGAAGTTGTCCACGTTCGCACCATAGATGTTGCCGATATAGCAGACGTGATCTTCCTGGCCAAAGCGACTGTGCACACCAGAATGGTGGCCGATGATGATGTTGTCATCGACGATGGTAATTCCAGACCCGGCCATTGTGCCTACGATAACGTGTCTGTTCGGGGCTATAGAGTTCTCGAGCGCCAGACTACCGATGCTTGTATTGTTGAATCCGCTGGTGTTGCTTGAGAGGGAAAGAGTACCCAGGGCCACGTTCTCGAGCCCATCGATGTTGGCCATGAGCGCTTCCCAACCGATAGCCGTATTGGAGCCGCCAGTGAGATTGTTCATGAGCGCAGAGTAACCGGTCGCAGTATTGCCGTCGCCGCTGACGTCCCCGCTGCCGTTAAAGACGAGCGCATCAGTTCCAACAGCAGTGTTCTGTGAGCCCCTGGTGTTGAGCAACAAGGCGGCTGCGCCGACTGCAGTATTGGAATCCATGGTGTTTAGTGCCAGCGCTCCGCCGCCGACACCGGTATTGAAGTTGCCGATGGTATCGACAAAGAGCGCACCCCAACCGAGCCCTGAATTTCCAGAGCCGGTAGTGAGCGAACCAAGCGCATCGCACCCTTCTGCTGTCGTGAAATTGGGATAGCACCCCTCCGGTGTGGGGGTTGGTGTTGGAGTGGTGGGCGTAGGTGTAGGCGTGGGTGTAGGCGTAGGCGTAGGTGTGGGCGTGGGAGAAGCCACCGTGCAGGTTGGGCAGTTGAATTGAATCCGATCGAAATCCGGAGCCCAGCTACCAACAATCGGATTGTAGAACTCAAGCGTATTGCAGCCGGTGTTCAAAGTGACGGTTATCTGTATTGACCCCACAGTCTCAAACGAGCCAGTGGACGGAAAACTCAAAGGGGTTCCTGGGCCGCCGTTCACGCTCAGATAGGCGTAGCGGACCGCGTCTCCATTAAGGTAGCAGATCGACACGGTGTAATTGCCCGTGGCGACAACACCAACAGCATTGAACTGGAGAGTACCATCGTTGCTGCCCACGTAGCCTACTTTAAGTCCACCGGAGCACGTCGGGCAGCTTAGAACAAACGCGCTTCCTCCCAGCGTGTTGTTGCTCGACTCCGCTTCATACGATGCGCATTCTCCCGGCGGCGGGATCGAGCATCCCGTCGCAGTGGACGTTGGCGTCGCAGTCGGAGTCGGGGTCTGACAATAAATCTCGCGGTTGAAAGTCACCAGTGAAAGCAGAATGAGCGCGCTCCGGAGAAGGTGCGCCTTAGCGGAAGGATTAATTTGTTTTTTCACATCGCGTGTACACGTGCACACATCATTGGCCGAACCCCTTTTGCCGCGAAACGCAAAATCGCGTCAAGACTTTTTTGAAAATCTTCGAAATTTTTCTTCGGAGAAAAGGTTAACCACGAATGCACACGAATTGGGAGCAGAGGAGAAAACCACGGACTGCACGGATGACACGGATGTTTGGATGAGAACGAAGCCCGAGTGCCGTGTATCCGTGTAATCAGTGTGATCCGTGGTTAAAATTCTTTGGGTACGGGGCAATGGCGAAAAATCCGAATGTCGAATGACGAAAAAATGACGAAGCGCGCACCCGGGACATCGGAAGTCAAGCGCCGAAGATAAGAATTTTTGCGCGAAGCCGCGTATAGCTTTTTTACGCGGCGAAGCGCGGCCTCGCGAAGACTATCGGAGTTTGGCGGATTCGTGGTTTACGTTTTACCGAGTCGTTCACGCCAGTAGCCCGGTCGCCGCTTGGCATGCATCGCTGCAACGATCTGCCGCTCCTTGGACTGTTATATTAGCGTTTATTCGCAGCCTGCCCGCGTGGCGGGTTATTCGCGGGCTAAACGTGTTCGCTTGCGGCGGAGTCGCTCTGGGTAATCCATGGTCGCCTTATTTCTATCGGCCGAGCTCCTCTGGCGCTTTCTTGTAATCGATTGCTGTGACCAGCGCCACGTCGAGCACGCGCGCTCCATCATCATCGGTGAACACAACGACCAATCGGCCGGTTGGATTGAGAAAGGCGTGATCGCGCGTCGGCACATCAATCACTGCGCCATCCCCAGACCGGAGCCGGAACGGTTTGCCAGAATCAATCGCTTCGCGTAACGCAGTGGCGGTCATACCAGGTTATAGTTCACAGAGCTGTCGATAGTGTCAATTGCGGCAGATGAGGTTAACCACGAGTGCACGCGAATTCACAGCAATCAAAAGCGGGAGTACCACGGATGTCACGGATTAAACGGATAGATCTGTAGCCGGCATTGCTGATGCCGGTTTACGGGGCTGCTGCCCCATCCGTTTTGATCCGTGCGATCCGTGGTTCTCTCCTCCTCGTCCCCTATTCGTGCTCATTCGTGTCAATTCGTGTCTAAAAAAGTTTAAAAATTTTTCAGAACTTAGTCCCGCGAATCTCGTAGAAGAACAGGGGAAACACGAATGGGCACGAACAAAAAGAGCACATGGAACGCGTTGTCCATTCTCACGAATCATCCCGCAGCGACGACATTTCTGGGGAGCGCGCCCGTCTCGGGTGCTGGCGACGATGTCCCGCCTTCGCGAACTCCCCGTAAAAGTTCGTCGTCGCGAGGACGCCCGCACACGGGCGGGCAAGCTGCGACCCACACGTTCGCCACGGCGAATCCGTCCCGCGGCGAGACGCGTATGCTCCCGGCGGGACGAAGGGAGGGTGGTTTCCCACCCCCGCTTGTCCGCCGTAGCCTTGGCGAAGGCGAAAAAAAAGTTAAAAATAATTGTTGACTTTACCCGTGACCCCTGCGATAAGCCGCCTCAATCTCAGATCAAAAACTCTGAGAACAACCCCAACAAAAACCCAGAACCAAACCCTCTGAGAAGAACCCGCCTCCGTCCGGCAGCCGCCTGACTGCGGCGGGCAGGAATTCTCAGAGCAAACCCAACCCCCAAAAAACAAAACCCTCTGAGACCAAGAACCCTCAGAACAACGCAGAAAAGAAAACCCAAATGAAAATCAAAATAAACAAATTCCTCTCAGCATTCACCCTCATTGAGTTGCTGGTCGTGATTGCGATTATCGCGATCCTGGCAGCACTGGCAGTGCCCGCGTTAACGTCGGCGCTATCCAAGGCTCAACAGACCGGGACAATGAACAACATGCGCCAGCTTTACCTGGCTCAATTCCAAATGGCGAACGACGGCTCAGCAACCGGCGATTCCTCTTCGGCTTGGCCCGGCGATCTTACGCCGGCACTTCCAACGACCTTGGTGGATTACCTCAATATACTAACTGGAAAGGGTTATCTGAAAGGTGGCGACGCTATCAAGATGATGAATGCTCCCAGTGCCGCGTTCACTGCTACGGTAGGTACGGTAAACGGCATCGACATGCTAAGCGGCCCTGCCGGGACAGCCGCCCTGAAAGTTTGGATGGTCCAGGACGTCGATCCGGCAACGACGATTTTTTGCACCAGCAGAAACTACGTTTACGACCAGGCACTGAATCCAGCCGCCGTTCCGTACGGTACGAAAGGTTTCATCACCATACGCAAAGTCTGGGACGCGAGTGTCTTCAGGGTAGGTAAGGCCACAGGTGCTGGTTGGAACAATGGTACGACATTCCAGAATTCAGTCGGCTATAAGGTTGGCGATACTATTGGAGCTCCGACTCAAAACGATCCTATTACGCCCGGTGCAGGCGTGCTGCAATTCCCTTGAGCTATTCACAATAAACGAGCTCGGCTCGTTTAGTTTAAGTTAATTCATTCAAAGCCCCGCCGGAAGCGTCCGGCGGGGCTTTTATTTTTGGGAGACGACCGCGGATTACGCGGATGACACGGATTGGGGAGCTTCGGCGTGACAGGCGGATGGCGCGGATGGCGCGCGGCTTCTTCGCCACACCCGGCCACAGAGTCCTGCTGTAATCGCTGCTATTTCAACTCGGCGATCTGAACCGCCAGCTTGGGAATCGCTGTCTGCAAAATATTCCAGACAAGTTTCAGATCGATGCCCGCGTAGTCATGCACGATCCGATTGCGCAAGCCGGCAATCTGCGGCCAGGGAATCGCCGAGTGTTGCACCTTGAATTCGGCTGGAAGTTGCTTTACCGCCTCTCCAATTATTTCGAGATTGCGCACCACCGCGTCGATCGTTTTTTCGTCGGCAAGAAATGAGGCTTCGTCCAAGCTGGCAATGTAGCGCTCTATCTTGCTAATCGAGGTCCGGATATCGTCGAGCAAAAGGCTCGGCTTGCGTTTAGACATCGATTAATTCCGGTTCGATTTCCTTCCAAAGCGACGGTTTGAGTGCCCGGCGCGAAACGAGATCGACTTTATGTCCAGTTAACTGCTCTAGTCTGGCAGCAAGCGTCACGAAATCGAGGCCGATGGAGGGTTCCACATCAGCCAGGATGTCGATGTCGCTTCCGTCTGAAACTTCGCCCCGCACGACCGAACCAAATAACGCCAGCCCATGCAGTGGAAACTCCCGTTTCAGAGCTGGCAGGCCAGCACGCAGCCGCGCCAGGATCTTTTCTCGCTCCGAGTCCACGGCCACATATTAACTGATCGCATTGCCTGTTTCCAGTCCCCGTTCGCGCTCCAGCCGGCACCGGTCTTTCTGCCTCCGCCACAATCGGAAAGCAGCGAAGCTGTCTCGTTTAGTCCGGCGGGGCTTTCCCTTAGCCCGCCTGCCTGCTCGCGAAAACTTTCGGAGTAGCCTTGCGCGAAGGCGGGTTTTTGGGGCAGCGGACGCCGCTGCGACCTGGCGATGGCGCCCTCGCGATCGCGAACTTCTATCTTACAGCAATCGCCGAAACAACACGCTCATCGCCGCAGAGCGGCAAAGGCAATCGGCTGGGGCTGAGCGCCTCCACGCGATAATTTACGAAATAATTTGAGGGTTTTGTGTGTCAGGCCTATCTGATAGTCTCGCAAAGAGTATGGCTAAACGGACCGCGCAAAAGCGAGAAGACCGGCGTGTCTCCGCACCCCGGCAAGAAGATTCCTTTATCAGCTCGCGCGAACGCAAGCTCGCCACGGCGAGTCCGTCCGGTGGCGGACGAGACGCATGCGCTACTACAACATTCGGGCGACCCGACCTTCTCATCCTCCTCGGTCTGGCGATAGTAACGTTTGGGATCTACGCGCAAGTGATCGGGCATCACTTCATCTCGTTCGATGATCCGACGTATATCCAGGAAAATCCAATGGTGAATCGCGGTGTTACACTCGCGGGACTCGCCTGGGCGTTTACCACCTTTTACGCGGGGAACTGGCATCCACTCACATGGATCGCACACATGATCGATAGCCAACTCTTCGGCACGGTTGCGGGTGGCCATCTGCTCGTTAACGCACTGATTCATGCGGCAAACACGTTGCTTGTCTTCTGGTTTCTCTTCCGAACAACACACGCCCGCTGGTCGAGCGCACTGGTCGCGGCGCTTTTTGCGCTGCACCCGTTGCACGTGGAATCGGTAGCGTGGGCGTCCGAACGCAAAGATACTCTGTCCACATTTTTCGGCTTGCTGTCGCTGATCGCTTACGTGCGTTACGCGGAGGCGCCTTCGATCAGGCGCTACGCATGGACCGCCATCATGCTCGCGCTGGGGTTATTGGCCAAACCAATGCTGGTGACGTGGCCTTTTGTCATGTTGCTGCTTGATTACTGGCCCCTGGGCCGGTCCTGTAGCCACGGGCCTGTGGCCCGTCGCAACCGGGACGCCCCACAGGGGCGTGGCTACAGCGCGTTTGCTGTCGCGCAAACGTGGCGCGGATTGGCCGTTGAAAAGATACCGTTGTTTGCTCTCGTCGCAGCGTCCGCAGTTGTCACATCCGTCGCGCAATCTCATCTCGGCGCTGTGCGCACATTCACACAGTTCCCTATTACGCCGCGGCTGTCGAACGTGCTCGTCTCGTATGCGAAATACTTGCTGCTCGCCTTCTGGCCGAATGATCTTGCCGTGTTTTACCCATTCCCGAAGGCGGGCATACCGCCCTGGCAGATCATCGGCGCGACGTTGCTATTGATTGCAATTACGGCATTTTGTTTTTTTCAACGGAAACTCCGGCCCTACCTCATCGTAGGCTGGCTTTGGTTCCTGGGAACACTGGTTCCCGTCATCGGACTCGTTCAGGTTGGCGCGCAAACCATGGCGGACCGCTACTTTTATATTCCGTCAATCGGCTTGTTCATTGCGCTCGTGTTCGGATTAGCGGACATCGCGGAAAGGCGCCGCGTTGCGCCGTGGCTTAGTGCAGCAATAGCGAACGTGGTTCTGCTGGTTCTTGCGACTCTTACCGACGCGCAGATTCATCGGTGGCATGACAGCATCACTTTGTTTAAGCACGCGCTCACAGTCGCCCCGTCTAACGTCATCGCAGAAGACAATCTGGGGTTGGCCATGCACAAGAGCGGGCAACTCGATGAAGCCGCGACGCATTTTGAGAAGGCTCTCCAAATCCAACCCAATGACTACACGGCGCTGTTGACCATGGGCGTTACCCGTTTTTACCAGGGCCGGGTCCCAGAAGCCATCGAATACGCCCAGGCGACAATCCGTTCGGAGCCTGACGCGCCTAAAGCGCACAATCTGCTGGGCATGGCTTTAGCGAAGCAGAACCGCAACGAAGCTGCGCTTGATGAAGTGCGCCGCGCGTCAGAGTTGGCACCGAAAGACGCGGAGATTCGGAACAATCTTGGACTGGCGCTGGTGCGGCTGGGCAGAATTCCGGAGGCTATTGATCAATTTAACGAAGCGGTGAGGTTGGATCCCAACAACGCCGCCGCCGCCCATGCCAATCTGGGGTGGGCGCTGCTTCAATCCGCGAAACCCAGGGAGAGCATTCCGGAATTTGAGGCAGCGTTGCACCTCAATCCGGAGTTCAAAGCCGCAGCCAATGGTTTGCGCCAGGCGCAGGCGCAGTTAAGCCCGCAAAGGTAGTGGAGCGAAAAGAAGCGCTGCGATCTTGCAAGATTGTTTCGCACGCGGTGCAATTAGGGCGATTTAAGAAATGTTGTAGCCACCGGCCTGTGGCCGGTTTCACTTTCAGCTCCTTGTTCTCAACAAGGAAACGGCCCGTAGGGCCGTGGCTACAGCAGCCACAATTTTACTTAAATAGCTCTAGCAAAATGGAGATCTACACTTCCACGATCCAGATTCAGGAGCGAACTAGTTATCTGGTTAGGAGAGCAATGCGAACGGGTGCAGGAGACGAGTCGCTCCGCTGAGCCGGTTCGCGGCCATGCAAGAACATCGTGTTATGGCTTCCATCCTGTCGCAACGAAAACCGACAGGTTCTCAAACGGATTGACGCAATTAGTGGAAGGATCGACTACCACAGCGGTGCGTTGGGAATGAGCTGAAAGGAAATGAGTTACCTGGACACCCCAGTCGAACGAGGAACGCTCAGCGAACGGGTTCCCTACAAACCAGACACGATCCCCCGATTGAAGGGTCGAAGTAATCCGGTCGATTACCGGCGCGAAGGGGTCCTTTGTTTGCATCTTTGCTTTAAACAGGTCCCAACGCTGTAATGTGTAGTCTTCCAATGGCGGAAGTGTTGTCCACGACGCCGTGGCTTTGTAATAACGTTCAAACGTCACGCCACAATAGAATGGATAGACGATCACGTAGTCATTTGGAGCCACCTCGCTGGAAACACGGCCCGCGATGAGATCCACGTTAGTCTGGCGGCATTTCACCGCGGGCAGCTCGAACAGAAAGGTCATAGAAATCGTTAACGCCGCCAGGACCATCGCAGCAGGTCGCATCCAACGCCACGCTGCGAGAACTACTGCGTCGAAACAGACAGCGGAAAAAGCCATTAGCGGCTCGTAATGCCACGGGTGCGTGGGGTACTCCGCCAGCTTTAGAAAGAAAGCGTAACCTGCCGCACCAAGAAAAAGGCTGGTGCCCGCAAATAGAATTATGCCCCGGACGCGCTCCGGGAGACGATGGCGGCGCCAAAAAAGGACAAAAACTGTCGCTGCGAGTGCGCCTATCCACAATGCAACCCAAAGCCACGTGAAAACCGTCAGCGGGGAACCGGTCGCCACAGAGAGCTGCTTCCATCCTTGCGAAAAACGAAAACCAACCTTGTAAATTACGTACCAATGCGCCCGGGCGATCAAGGGAATGTAAGGCAGCAACGAGACTGCGGCAGCGACTCCTACAGCGAAAATTAGAAGCGTGTCACGCCAGCGTCGTTCCACGGCGCACAGCACAAATCCGCCGCAGCACGCGGCGAATAGCAAGAAGGCATTTTGGTAAAGCGTCTGAACACTTAAGACTGCTACTGCCACTGCACAGGAAAAAACTGCAAGGTTGGGACGCCAGCTCAGACGCCAGATAACTGCCAGCGTGAGCACCGCCAGGGCTGAACCCAGACCGTAACCGCGAAGCGAATCTCCCGCGCGGATGATCGTCACATTCAGCCCGGCGAGTGTTAAGGCCAGCAGCGGCGCGCCGTTACGCATCGTCCAACTGGCAAACCAGAACGCCAGCAGCAAAAACAACCCGACGTACAAACCCAAGACACGCAAACCAGCGTCCGTATTTCCGAGGCTGGCCGCAGCCGACCATCCGCGCACCGCGAGGTGCATGAGAATCGGGCAGGAATCATGTGGCAGGTTTTGCCACACCTCCGAGAACGACGGCAGCAGCGATAAATGCACAAGTTGGACTTCGTCCCGCCACAGCCCTCCGGCATTTAGCAAAAAAAGGACATGCAAATACGTTGCGGACAATGTTACCAGAGCGGCAGTGATCCAATTACAATAACGGAGAACTGGCGTTGCCTCACCGAAGTGTCGAAGACGCGTCATGAATAATTCGTCGGCAAGAATCGTGAAGCGTCAATGAGAGTCAAGTGCTCTGGCCGATCAATTCCGAAACGTTCCGGTGGTTTCGTGAGAGCTTGCCTTAAATTTCGTGGGAATCCAACTTAAAGCTGTATCCATTCCCGGCCGACTTGATTTTCGGCCGGTCTTTGCACTTCATTGCGGCGCTGCGAGTGCCCGGATAACGGGTGAATTCCGGCCACATCGGCCGCTGTACTATGAATAAGAAGCGAAGCTGGCTCGTTTAGTTTAATTCATTCAAAGCCCCGCCGGAAGCGTCCGGCGGGGCTTTTGCTTGTACCAGAGAACGCCGAACATTCAACTCCGAAGGTCTTGGCGAGCGATCATCGAAGGTCGAACATCCAACGCTGAACAAATTAGTCACGCGAATGTTGGTTTTGCAGTTGCGATGCGCTACCAAGTTTCGGTGCAATTCGAGTTCGATCCATGGAAAACTGAGAACAACAAGGCAAAACACGGGATCGATTTTGTCGAAGCGCAGGCGCTCTGGAAATCGAAGCACGTCCTTCTCGGCGCCAAAGACGCGTCAGAAAAACGATACATGGTCATCGGGAGAATCGGCAGCGAACATTGGTCTGGCATTATCACCTATCGCGGCGCGCTAATTCGGATTATTAGAACCCATCTCATAAATAGGAAACGGTGCGTTGCTGGAGATTTGGCGCTGCAGCAAGGCGCGAGGAGGAAGAATATCCTTCATGGATCTTTGACCGACGAGCACCGCCGCTGCAGCGACAAAGGTCCGCAACCCTCCCGGGCTAAGCTCTGGCGGGCTGCTGGCGGCGTTGCTCCTCAGTCACAGAGCGCGTTGGCTATGCTCATTCGTCGCGCCTTGCCAGCCACCCGCCAGAACTTAGCGCACCCATTCCCTAGTTATGAGATGGGTTCTAGTGTAAGGAGGTCCACCGCAGCGGAGATTGAGACGTATGAAAAAATCGCAGGCTAACCAGACAACAGCGAAAAACTTCGAAGAGAAATTCGACCGGGGCGAAGATGTGCTGGATTATTTTGATCCACGAAAAGCGCGCCTTGTCGATCCGCAATCCAAGAAGAACGGTAAGCAAAAATTCCCGCATCCGATAAAGCAAAGCTCCAGGCGTACAGCGGTCGTTCGAGAAAAATCGGCGCGTTACCCGAAAAAAATAGGGAACGCGCCAAGTCGTGAGCAAAACGCGATAGCTACAGCCGATCTCGGATCCGAGCTTGCTTTGATAATAGCCCAGCGTTTCAACGCTTGGGCTTTTGATAGTATAAATGTGACAAGTCCCGGTAGGGACGGTAGAAAGATGCGCTTATGCATTCTCTCACAAGTTGCCTTGTTCATTGCGTCTGGAGCACAAAAAATCGCGAACCCTGCCTGACTTCGGATTTACGGGCGCGGCTTTGGCCATATCTTGGGGGCATCGCGAAACAAAATCAGATGAAGACGCTTGCCATTGATGGAGCAAGCGACCACGTCCATGTGCTCCTCTCTTTGGCGGCGACATTGTCCATCGCTAAAGCGATGCAGCTTCTAAAGGGAAATTCCTCTAAATGGATTCGAGAGACATTTCCGAAAATGCGTTCGTTCGGCTGGCAGGAAGGATACGATGTATTTAGCCTCAGCGTTTCTGGGGTGGACGCTACCGTGGCCTACATTCAAAATCAGGCTGAGCATCATCGCAGGAGATCCTTTCGCGACGAGTACGTAGCGATGCTTAAGAAACACGGTTTTGTGTACGAGGAATCGATACTTGCTTGAAGCCTTCTGTCGTCCCTGGCGGGACTCGCCTCATTTTGTGAATCTCTTTACTTTACCCAGCGTTAAAACGCTGGGCTATTTTCAAATTTCGGGAGCTCACGGAAGCGGCGTGAAATTGCCCGCGTCGATTTGGGTGTCGATCTTCTCCAGTGTTTTCCCATGCTTGCCTCCCCGGGAAAAATCCTCTTCGATCTCCTTATCCCAGGCGAGCTTGTCGCGACGGGCGATGCGCAGCCAATTTTGCCAGATCCCTCGGCGGCAACTTATCGACAGCCTCTTCGATTTCCGCAAGACTCATGATCAAACGTTATCCGAAGCCGGTTTTGTTTCAATTCGTTTGCTCTAATTCAAACCGCCGCGCCGACTGATCTATAGCTGCTCGGTGCGAATGTTCACCTTCGACGGCGGTGGGACAGCTCGCTTTTGACTCGGAGTATCCGGGATCGGTTCAACCAGCCACTTCCAGCCGAAATGGCCATTTTTGTCGGAGGTCCAAGCTGCACCGCCGCGTTTCCAGATCTCCATTTGCCAGTGGTAGTTGTTGGCCGGAATTGCGAACCCCAAGGTGACTGCGGCGGTGATCATCACTCCGCACAGCGCTCCAATCAGAAATATGCGTCTCGTTTTTTTATTCCCCACGGTTCCTTATCTTAGGTTCGAAACTCGCCGTCAAGCTGGTTCCTTACTTTGGCAGAATTGATGAAGCGGCTCGATATGAACCGAAGCTGGCTCGTTTAGGCCGGCGGCTGCCGGATTCATTCAAAGCCCCGCCGGAAACGTCCGAAAGCTTTCGCGAGCAGGAGCTCCGGCGGGCTTCGCTTTGGAGAAGACGACGGATGACGCGCCCGCCTGCAACGCTGTGCGTAGCACTGCGGGCAGGGATGACACGGATATCGCAGGGCGTCCGCCGCGGCGGGCATCGATTTTGAAACGCTCTGGCGCACTTGAAATTGCTCTTTTGCTCTGGCATGCTGCGAATCGAATGGACGCGTCGTTGATTGAAGAGCTAATTACAAAAGACAAGCCATTCAAGGTGGAGACGGCTTCCGGGCGAGTGTTCGAAGTGCCTCATCGGGATTTTTGTGAGCTTTTCGACGAGGAAGACGTCGCTGATTATTTCTTACGAGGAGAACGGCACCGAACACTTCGCTATTGTGCCGCTTCTCACCATCACAGCTGCGACGGCGCCGGCTTAGGCTAGCGAGCGCGATCCGTATCATCTATCGTTGGACTTGGGGGAACGTCGGAATGGAGTTTGCATGGTTGGCATCGGAGAAACATTATCGAGTGCTTGGCCTGCGCGAGCACGATATCATAGCTGGCTTTGGATCGGCACGCGCGAGGAATACTGAAGACGACGGCTCATTCGCCGCTGAAGGCGTAAACATCCGGCGGCAGAGCCGCAGTTTTTCAAGGCGTTGAGGCCCGCCTGCAACGCTACCTGCCCGAAGCTGCCGCTGCGCCCGAAACGCTTCGCGTATGCGATGCGGGCGGGCATCGCTGCAGGCGGGTGCGTAGCATTGCGGGCAGGACAACGCGTTCCACCCGCGATGACCCTCCGGCGAGGTATCGGATCGCTACCACTCACGCGATTAGAGCGAAGATTGGGCAAGCTACCCAGCGATGCGCTCCAGAAGATTCATCAAGCGCTTAAGTTTGCTTTCGACTGATGTGAGACGTGCGAATCGTTTTCAAAACTGCCGTGGCGAGAGAGACTGGCCCGTTTAGTCCGGCGGGTGTCGGATTGATACAAAAGCCCCGCTGGAAGCGTCGGGGCGGGGCTTTTGTATTTGATTTACAGCGGTTACCGGCCGTGCATGTGACCAACGTGGCCCATGGAACCCACGCCGTGAGATCCTCCGAATCCGCTCACGTGGCCCATCGAACGCATACCATGCGTTCCGCTAAAGCCAGATCTAAAGCTCGGGCGATGCCCCATGGCTCTGCTCGTGGTCATCCTGCTCGCGTGGCCTCGGCCGATGTTCGCGGCGCTCTTGCCATGAACAGTCGGGTTCTTGCCATGAACCGTGTTGAGGTTCTGCGCATGTGCTGTGGCCTGGCTTGAGCGGCGCGCGCTGCTGACAACGTGGCCGAGGTTCAGCCCGTAATCGTGCGCAATTTGCCCCCAGCCTTCGTGGCCCTGGAACTTGCCTACGATCGTGTCGAAGCTCTGACCAGACGCGTTAGCCAGCAGGTGCGCTTTCTCCAATCCACCCCAGCCAAGCCCGGTGGATCCTCTCTCCGCCTGCAGCCTAGCGACAGGAACTCCGGTCTCCGCCGAGATCCTATCAAGATTCGCTGCGCGAGCGCTAAGGGCGCCGAACACAAGAGACAATGCTACTGTAATGACACCAAACGTTTTCATACCTGATTAAACCCCCTTAATTACACGTTTCGATTCTGGTTCGATTGATGGTTCCCTGATTAACGAAAAATCGATGGACTGTAAACGGCATCGCAGATTCCAGGACGCGCCGTGTTTTTGGGGAGCACTTTGCCCGGCTTGCGATGCTAAATGAGAACCAAATGGAACGCTCGCGTCGGAATAAAATTCTCGCTATAAGCTGGGTGTGACTGCCTCGCTGGATCGCATCGATAAGCCGGAACCGCGCTGGCAGGCGCTGCTGGCGTTGATTGCCGTCGGTTGCATTTACGCGGCGCTGCCGCCGTGGTTCACTGTCGGCCCGGCGTGGCTTCTGCCGGCGATCATTGCAGTTCTGCTTGTGCCGACAATTACGACGCATCGCATGGGACACCATTCGCTGAACCATGCGCTCGGCATCATCATCAACGCAATTATTACGCTGGCGTTAATCGGATCGGTAGTGTTGTTGGTGCGCACATTACCTGGTCAGAAGCAAGCGCCGCTTCCTCTCCTGCTGTCAGGCGCAGAGCTCTGGCTCGCAAATGTGCTGGTGTTTGCGCTCTGGTACTGGCGGCTCGATGGCGGCGGGCCAAACGCTCGCGATCGGCGGCGCGAATTTGGCAGCCGCAGTTTTGTGTTTCCACAGATGCAGATCGAGAGAATCGAGCGCGGCCGATTCGGCGCGGAAGGGTGGCGTCCCGGTTTTGTCGATTATCTCTTTATTGCTTTCACGCAGAGTTCAACTTTTGGTCCCACGGATGCGCCGCTGCTGGCGCACTGGGCGAAAGGCCTCGCCATGTGTCAAATCTTCATCTCGCTGAGCATCGTGGTCCTGCTGATTTCTCGTGCCGTAGGCATCCTGTAATACCTGTTCTCCAATCGATTCTGATGTGCGCGGCCAATAACGAAACCGCTTCAATGATTCCACCCTTCCACCCACTTGACCCTCAACGTGTACGCCGCGCCCGCCTACTTGCCGATTAAAATCAAAATGCCCGCTATCAGCGCCAGAATTCCGGTCACAACCGCCGGGATACCGACGTGAAACAGAACCATGATTCCGACCAAGATCAGATAGATCGCCAGCAGCAGCATTCCGATATTTTTTGTAATCATGCGTCTCTTTTGAGGCAGACCAGTTGGCTTTGCACGCTTAAAATTGCGGGTCGCTAAAAATGACCATGTCCAAATGAGGAATGTCGAAGGAATGCCGAGTTGCCCGCCTTACCTTGAACGCTTCAACTGGCGAAGCCTTTGTGATTGATCTGGCTACGCTGAAGTGAACAATGGCGCGTATGGACCGCGACAAAATTATTTTTCTTCGCAACTTTTTCTTCGCCGCATTTATCATCGGCCTTGTATTCGCGTTGTTTTATTTTGCGGCGACGACTCTGCTTTGGAATACGGCTGTGGCCTGGGCGACACACTTCTTCCGAATCGATGAGAGAGAGTTTGGCAGGCTAGTCTTACTCTTTTTCATCGAGCTGCGGATCGTAATCGTATTTTTCTTTCTCGTGCCGGCTTTGGCATTCCATTGGATGGCGAGGAAGAAATAGTCTGGGCAGCATACGCGCTTGGCCGATTGCGAATTGATAAAAAGTTCGCGATCGCGAGACGCGCTCGCCAAGCACCCGTGACGGGCGCGCCTCCCCGAATTTTACGCTGCCAATCGCGACGGCACCAGAATCGCCTCGCTCATGCCGTGTAAAAACTTCTTGTCCGCAGGGGCGATTGTGGCGAGAGCGCCACGCAATCTGACGCGATCCGCTTCGACGAAATAATAAGGACAAAGGCGGACGCGGCCTTTCATTGTTTTTAGCTCGCCTGAATCTGGATGCCAATAACGGTGCTCGAACAAACGGCCTTTGTGAAAACGCTGCATGATGGTTGGCGACGAATCGAAGGTGGCGAGCGCATGCTCCAGGCGCCTTTCCCATTCGGCGTGCGGCAGATCGCTCCCGAGCGCGATGCCGCGGCTGCCCCAGCCGAGTGGTGAAAAGCCGCTCACTTTCAAAAGAAGCTCGCGATCTTTCTGGCTGAACTTCGCAGCCTCGCGCCACTCGTGAATTTCCAGGCGCGGAATGACTGCGTGCTGTGGCAAAGGCAGGGGATCGAGCAGCCAGGAGTAGGGGATCACTTTCTGGAGTTTGATGAAATATTTTTCGCCTAGTTCGCGTCGCCAGAATTCGCGCAGCGGATGCATCCAGAAAAGCGCGAACCACATCTTCTCTTCCAGATATGGTTTGACGGGCGGCCTGATCGTAATTCGGCCTTCGGCATTCGCGCGCAGCATATTTTCGATCCCGGGAATATTCGGCAGATCGAATAATTCAAAGAAGCGATACACGGCGTGTCCGTCTTGCGGTTCGTAATTCTCCGCAGAAACGACACGCCAGTTGTAGCCGGGGTCGGTGATCCCGGCTGGTGTGAAGTGGCGAAGAGAGCCGGAGTCAACGCCTCCAGCTACAGCATGCCGTTGGTTTAGCCGTGCGGCGAGCCATTCCATCTCCGGACGATACGTTGCTGCTTCTTGCGAGATCACGATGTCGCCGCCGTTTGGCAGCACGGTACGAAATCCCTCCAGCATTCCGCCCCTGCCGCCGATGATCGCGTTATCGAACTTTGAATAGGTCTGGTTCAGCCAACCGGTCAGTCCAATTCCGCCGGGAACAGAATCGATCTCAGCAATGATGTAGCCGTTTTCCGTCAGAATGAGATCGGGGCGAATAACCCGGGGCAAATCGTCACGAATTTCTTTCCGGCGCGAAAATTCGATCAGTTCCGCCGGTTTGCCAGCATCGAGATAGCGCGCCACCCAGGCGGGTTGCTTGCCTTTGGCGCTCAAGTGATAGAGCTGGTTGCAGGCGCGTTGAAAAACTCGCAGCCGATGCCCGAGCTGTTCGAGCTCGGCCAGAAACTTTTTGTCGATTGGGAATGCGTCCGGCGAAAGGAGCCAGTCTTTCTCTGCGAAGAGGCCTTCTTTTGGGAAAGCGGCGCGAATTGCCTCCAGCCTGTCGCCCTGAACTTCTATCATTAAGCAAACGTCCAACGCCTAACGCCGAACGTCCAACGCCGAATGCAAACCTCTGAATTGAACATTGGGCGTGGGACGTTGAGCGTCTCGGGGTTTCCTGCTCAGCGTCCCGCGGCCATGCGCTTGAGCACCAGCTTGACCAGTTCCTCGGCGGATTGCGCTTCGCCCTTCGCCTGCAAATCACGCACGGCTTTGTGCGCCTCGGCTTGTTTGTATCCGAGTGCAATGAGCGCAAGCACTGCTTCGTTGGCCTGTTCCTGTTCGGGCGTAGGCGCATGCGCAGCACTGGCTGCTTCCCATGCAGCAGCCACTCCCACTTTATCTTTCAATTCGAGAACGATCCGCTCGGCCGTTTTTTTCCCCAGGCCACTAATCCGTGAAATCGCTGCGACATCCGAATTGACCACTGCGGCTTTGAAACTGGTCACGCTCATTCCGCTCAACACCGCGAGCGCCAGTTTCGGTCCAATGCCGCTGACATGATTGACCAGCAGTCGAAAAAGGTCGCGCTCGGCTGACGTCATGAACCCGTAAAGCACATGCGCGTCCTCGCGCACCGCCAAATGCGTGAGAATGCGGATGGGCTGGCCGACGGCGGGAAGTTTATCGTAGCTCGAAAGCGGAATGGAAACTTCGTACCCGACTCCGCCGACATCGATGATCGCCTGTGTCGGCAGCGCGCTCACCAGTTTGCCTTCGAGAAAGGTGATCATGGGTTCGTTACATCGTTACAACGTTACATCGTTAAATCGTTCTTTGTCATTCTGAGCGGAGCGAAGAATCTCTGATTATTTTCGCGCCATCTGCCACAAGCCGATATCCAGAGATGTTTCGCTCCGCTCAACATGACAGGAGGAGCGAAACGCTTCAACGAATCAGTCTGATTTCAGCACCAGCGTGAGATCGACGCGCTTCCCTTTCGCGATGTTAACACCGCTGGTCGTGAGAAATTTCCAGTTTTGCGGCGCATTCACGAAGACCGATCCGGCGACCGGCATCGGCAGGATGACAAAACGCGGGCCGGGCTCGCTCATGAATTCCGCAGCGCGACGCTTTTTCAACGGGGTGAGAAAACCTTTCAGGCGCGAGCGAAAGTACCACACCAGGCTTGGCTCCTCGAAATCGACGGAAGCAAATTGCATGTTCGGCTGCAACGACGCGCGCGACTGCTGAAAAACCTGATACGCCGGGAAAAACCGGGCCACCATCGGCGGAACAACGACCGCAATTGCAATCCAAACGCACGTAGTGACAATGGACATTTTCTTAAACAAGGAGCGGTGGCCTCCCTCGCGAAACCGTTCCGAGTTTGCATCGGCCGTGTCTTCTCTCCAATGCCGCGCAAGCAACAGCGCCAACAGCCCAAATGCCGGCAGAGTGTAATGCGGAAGCTTGGTTTTGATGAGCGAGAAAATGATGAAGATGATCGCAGCGCCGGACAAGAGATAATTATCGATGTTGTCGCGCTTGCGCCATAATCTCTGCACAAGCGAAGGCAATTTAATCGACCACGGAAAGAAACTGATGAAGATGGTCACGAAATAAAACGGCAGCAGCAAGACGTATCCGCCTAACGAATTCCACCCGTGACCTTCCATTGCCCCTAAAGAGCGTGCGATGACGTGGCGACCGATTCCGATTCGTAAAAATTCTCCGTGCGTCTGAATCAACGCCGGAATGCCCCACACCCCGATGATCGCCAGCATAAGGACAATACCGCGAACGAATTTGAATCGCCGGCGCAGCTGCAAATTCGGCGCGTAGAAAACGGTGCAGGCAACGGTCAGCAGAGGCGTCCAGGCAATCGGACCTTTGGTCAGAAAGCCCAGCGCCAGCGAGACGTAAAACACGAACCACCAGTGTGAAATTTGATGTCTGCTGCTTGGCTTTTGATGTTGGTGGTTTGTCAGGCCGTCACGGAGCACTTCGAGACCGCACCAATGCGCGACGCTCACAAACAATGCCAGCCACATATCGGCGACTGCAGCTTTTGCATGGATAAACGTTTGCAGACAAAGCGTGAAAATGATTGCCGCTCGCCAACCGACGCGTTCTCCGCCAATCCGTAGCCCACGGACCGGGATCGAAACCGCAATGAGCGCAGCAGCCACGGCCGACGGGAAACGTGCGGCGAAATCGTTTTCACCGAACACGCGATAGCTTGCCACCTGCGCCCAATAGGCGAGGGGAGGCTTATCGAGACGGAGCTGATTGTTGAAATAGGGAACAACGTAATCGCCGCGCTGGATCATTTCGCGCGATGCCTCTGCGAAACGCGGCTCGTCGCGGTCGATCAACGGCAGGCTCCATGTCCCGATAATGTGGAAAAGGATGCAACCGAAAAATAATATCGCGTATTTTCCCACCGCCGATTTCAATGTGTTCGCAGCATCTCATAAACGTCATTCCGAGCGAAGTCGAGGAATCCCGTGGCACAACTCCAAGGTGACTTCACGGATGTCTCGACTTCACTCGACATGACAAGAGCATTTGTGACGGGAACTTACTGGTGAAGCGCTGCGCCGTTTTGTATTGGCTGATCGGTATCGCAATCGCAGCGATAGCAATCGCAGCGGCGTTTTATTTCGATGACACCGTTTGGGATTTCATCAGGCAGCATCAGAACCGCGCGATGCGCAGTTTCATGCGCGGTGTCAGCCTGGTTGGCGACTGGCCCTCGCATATTGCAGTTGGCTTGATTCTTTTAGGAATCGCCTGGAAGCGCGGAAACAAAAGATGGATGCGCATTTTTTTGGCGATGTTGGTTGCGATGAGCGTCGCGGGCATCGCCGGCCAAGTGATCAAACGCAGCGTTCCGCGCGCGCGTCCGTCGGTGAAATCGGAGCTGCATTGGGGCGGCCCGCGTTTCAGCTCGAAATATCACTCGTTCCCATCCGGGCACGTCGGCGCTTCGACCGCGTTTTTTTGCGTTCTGTTTTTTGCGCGTCGCCGCATCGGCCTCGCCTGTTTTTCCATCCCAATTCTGATTGGAGTCTCCCGCATGTACATCGGCGCGCACTACCTGTCGGATGTCGTGTCCGCGGCAGCCCTGGGGATTTTCTGCGCGCTGCTGGTCACACATTTTTTTCTGCGACCAATCGAAAAGCGCCAACCGCAAATCGAAAATTAGATGCGGAAGGGGTAAGATTCGAACTCACGATTCCACCGGCGCCTTTAACACTTTTCGCTCGCGGATGGACACGAACGGTAATGACGGGAGTTTGATTAGGCGTCAGCTTCCCAGGAGACCCTGGTCCAGGTTCGCCACGGCGAATCTGTTTCGCCTGCGCGTAAGAACTTCTTTGGGCTTTACCTTTACGGACGAGGCGGCGGTGTCGGACGAGGTCTTGGTGTCGGGGTAGCTCTCGGAGTCGATGTCGGCGTTGCAGTCGGTGTAGCTGTGGCAGTCGCCGTTGGGGTGGGCGTCGGGCTTGCCCCCGGGAGCATGAGTGTGTTCGTGTACAGGTCAAAGGCGTGCAACGTGCCATCCGGGTTCGTGCCATCACAGTTCGCGTTGTCCGCCCACACCGTGTAGAGCTTGCCCGCGAGCGCGGACTGACCAACGTAGTCACCATAGTCGATGCCGTTGCCCGAATCCGTCGCGTTCGAGAACCCGCCGCTCAAGCGCATGTTCGGCGCCCAAGTCACGCCACCGTCGGTGCTGAAGGTGCCGTAGTATTCCGCATCGTCGTTAGGAATATTGTTCGTCCCGTTCACGCCATCGTCATTGCGGCAATCGTGAAAGCCCACTCCCACCGTGCCGGTTGTGGGATCGAGGGCGACGTAGGGCAAAAACTGGCTGTTCGTGGTCGCGTCGTCGTTCACGCGCACCGGCGCGCTCCACGTCGCGCCATCATCAGTCGATGTGCGCATCAAAATATCGGTGTCGTTGTTTTCGTTAACGGTCTCATCTGTGTACACCAGATAGATGCGGTTGTTGAATGGCCCGCCAGTCGCGTCCCAGACCAGCCCGGCTTCAGCGTCGATCGAGCGTTCGTTTTGCGCCGGGATATAGTCGAAGCCGCCCACATTAGTCGTCGAGACAGTGATGCGCGCGCCGAAACCGCCCGCTCCCAAACCATCCGCGTCTACGTTGGCGTAAATCGTCGCCGGACCCTGTCCGCCAGTGGGGCTCTGATAGGTCACGATGACCTTGCCGCCGCCAGGACCAGGCCCGACGGCGATACCTCCAAAGCTGCCAGTCGCTGACGGGATCGTCTGTAGCGCGTTGAACGGTCCCCAAGCACCGAGACCCGTCACTGGTGCCCCACGCGCGACCATGCTTCCACTCGAGTTCCAGTCCACCCAAACGCTGCCGTTGCCCACAGCGATTGAGGGTTGGTCAACGCTGCCGGTGCCCGCTGTTACCGGTGCGCTGAATGTGACGCCGCCGTCGGTGCTCAAAATCACGTTGATTTGGTTGACGCTGCTGTTGATGTAAACCAGGAACAGATTGCCGAACGTGTCCCAGGCCGCCTGTCCGTCGCAGCAGGCCACACCCGTGGCGACCGTGCCGCGCGTCCAGCTCGCACCGGCATCTGTGGAGTACGCGCGGAAAATGCTGTTAGCGGTGTCCAAGTTCGAAAAGGCCACGAGATTGTTTGTGTTGGTCGGGTTGACGACCACGAAACTCTCAGACTCATTGGCCGGTCTGACGCTGACGTTTACCACCGGCTCCACACACGTTAATGGCGCGAGCAGATCGTTGGGTAACGGTGCACGGCTTTTGGGCTTTATGCATTTGCGTGTACCGTCGGGCACATCGATGGCCTCGGGTCCCGGCATCCGCGCGTGCAACGTGAATGTGGTAGGCGTGAGGAACGCAAAAACGGCGGCAAGTGCAATTAGGCGGAGGCGGGTGTTCATATGTGTTTTCCTATTGTTGCGGCAAGTAAGAGCGGATCGAAGAGAATTCGCAAGCGACGTGTTGTTTTGATTTTCTGTCATGTTTGAGGGAGCGCTGAAACATCGGCTTACCCAATTCCGTGATTCTTGAACGATTTCCGAACGAGTGTCGAGACTTATTTTCGCTGCGAAGATGGCGGCGACGGCAATCTGTTATTCCGATGCCTCCGATTGACAGCAATTTGAGAAAGCGGATCGTGATCCTGTCCCGTATGAGCCTCTTGCGCAGCATCTCCTTGGCGGGCGTTCGGAGATAGTTGATCACATTCCAGCGATCGGTCGGCGATAGTCGCGTGCCATAACCCGGCATTGGCTTTTTGCCGACGGTGATTTTCCAGAAGAGCTCACCATCTGTTTCTTTCCGCATCGCTGGATCAGAGAGTTTGGCCGGATGAATGCCGAGATCCGCTGCGTCAGGTCCATCGCTGTTTCTTGTCTTTCCATGACATGCCGCGCAACGTTTCAGATAGATTTTTGTCCTGCTGCGAGGGAAGTCTGCAATGGCGCGATCGGATTCTTTTTCGCCGCGCTTGAGGCGGGACTAACCCACTTCCCAGACATTGAATCTGCTCCTGCTGCGCCGCCACCCCAGTAGGCGAATGCTAGGAGCCTCGAAAACAGCAACCGTTAAGATAAACATCCTCAAAATTCTCATCAATGTTCTTCGACTTAACATTGAGATTCTCTAGTGCAGGAACATGACTACTAAACTCTCTCTCAACCAATGGTTTTAAGGTTTGTTCACAACAACTTTGGCCGGCGGCTTATTCATTTCGAGTTTGGCGTTCGCTTTTTGGATCTGAGCGGCGTTCTCTTTCACTTGGGTTGTGAGTATGTCTATTTGTTGCTGTTGCTGTGCGATGGTTGCCTGCAAGTTTTGAACGTTGCGATTGAGCATGGCTTGCTTGGCGGCATCGGGAATGGCTTGGGGCCGGATGCCTTTAGGCGAAGAAGATCCACTCGGTCCCTCCATGGCCACCGTGCCTAATCTTCCGTCGGAATCGACCATTACGGTTATTGCCGTCGCGGCGGAGACCGGCGCACCGTGGATATTGTCGATAAAGCACCTGTCACTTTCCTGGCCAAAAACACTGTGCA
>QHQA01000193.1 GCA_003219695.1 Verrucomicrobiota bacterium | reverse complement strand
TGCCAGACTCAGAATAAAAAATCTAAATGCTTTCATATATTTATATTCGTTATCGATAATGATGAAGCAGTGGGATGATCGGTGCGACGGTAATTTTCAACATCGCGATGGGTTGTGCGCCTCGAATTTCTACTGCGGTGAACTCGGTTTGATCTCGGGAAATCCGGCTTGTTTCAGTTGCAGATTCAGCGACGGAAGATCGATCTCGAGCAGCTTGCGCCACACATCCATCATCGGTCCGACTTTCGCCTGAATATTCGCCACCGCGGCTACGACCGCTGCCGTCGGAGCGGCGTCCGCGTTTTGGATTTCGTTGAACAATCTAGTCGTTGATTCGAGCACAAACAGCAACGGCGGCGCGCCCGGATGCGGATGCGGCGGTCCAAATTTCATCAGCGTTTGTGCAAATGCCTCGAGTTTCGCAGTTACATCTGGTCGCTCCGCGGCCCGGGCTTTGAGTTTTATCAGCTGCTCATTGATGTCGTCGAATTGTTTGCCGATGGGCGCCAATTTGAGCCGGAGCTGATATAAGGCCCACGAGAGATCGAACTGCGCTTGAAGATCGGCGACCGAAGTTTTCACCCGTGGATCCATCTGGACCGTCAACGGCTGCGCGAAACTTTTGCCATCAACGGTGAGCACAACCGTGTAGCTGCCTGGCGCGACCCATGGCGCTGTCGCCGTCGGCGCTGTATTGCGATACGTCGCTGCAATGGGATACTCCGGTTCCACGCCAGCCACGGGCGTGTAATGCATGTCCCACAAGAACCGATGCATCCCCGCTTTGGTTGCGACCGATTGTGCCGGACGAATCCAGTAGCTCGGAATTTTGAGCCGCTTCGGATTCGGCTCGGTCGGCACATCGCTGCTCGAATATTTCCGGACCGACTCGCCTTTTCCATTCTTGATCTCGATCGTCACCGGGCCGGTCGCGTCTTTCGCCAGAGAATAGTCTATCATTGCGCCGTCCGGTGGATTCTCGCCGGCCGGTTCATCCGGTGGCAGTGGCGTGTCGGTGTTGAGATTCGTGCGCACCCGCAACGCGGCCTGCGGTTTGAACAGCAGATTCTCGCTGTAGCCGCGGGCGGTGACCGCGGCTGTGCTTAATGTGGCACGTGCGCCGGGGTCGGCGACCCCGGCTACAGCGTTGAACTGGCGCAGCGGCGTGATGTTGTCGAGGATCCAGAACCCGCGTCCGTGTGTCGCCACCACGAGATCATCTTCTTTGATGATCAGATCCCGAACCGACGTCGCCGGCAGATTTAACCGCAGCGATTCCCAATTCGCGCCGTCATCGAACGACACGCAAACGCCCTTCTCTGTTCCGGCGAAAAGCACGCCTTTGCGTTCCGGATCTTCGCGGACCGCGTTCACGATTTGCCCAGCTGGAATTCCATTTACAATTTCTCTCCACGTTTTTCCGTTGTCGTGCGTTCGGAAAATGTGCGGTCGCAAATCGTCGATGCGCAGCGTGTTCACCGCCGCATAAGCAGTGTTGGCATCAAAATGGCCGGCGTCGATCAGCGAAATTTTTTGCCACGCTGAAATGCTTGGCGGCGTGACGTTGTTCCAAGTTTTCCCGCCATCGGTCGTGAGATGAATCAAACCGTCATCGGTCCCGCACCAGATCCGGTTTGGTTCGAGCGGTGACGGCGCGACCGTGTAAATGACACCGCGTCGGTGCGCCTGTTTTGTTGCATCCTTTTTGTATTTTCCGATGTTCGCCGGCAGCTCGTAATTCTCCCGCGATAAATCCGGGCTGATCTTTTCCCAATGATCGCCCAGATCGCGTGTTTGCCAGAGCATATTTCCAGCGAAGAACAGCAGATGCCGATCGAGCGGCGAAAAGACCACCGGCTCCGTGCGCAACATCCGGAAATCCTCCGTTTGCACCGGCACCGGCAGAATGTTTTGCGCCTGACCGGTCCGGCGATCGAATCGCGTCAGTTTGCCACCGATAACGATGTTCGGGTCGAGCGGATCGGCGACAACGTAACCGTACTCCTCAGCCGCGACCGGCCGCCAATCGCGAAACGTGATTTCGCCTTCATCGCCGCGGCTCTTGATTCCGACCGAGCCGCTTTCCTGCTGGCCGCTGTAAAGCCGATATGGAAACGCGTTGTCCGCGCTCACGTGATACAACTGCGCGGTCGATTGATTATACCACGAGCTCCAGGTCTTACCGCCGTTTACGGTGACGATCGCCCCTTGGTCAGAACCGAGCAGAATGATGTCGGAATTGTTCGGATTGATCCAAACATTTTGATAATCGTCGACGCCGGGTGCGCCACGCCAACCATCCCACGTTTTGCCGCCGTCGGTAGATTTCCAACAAACGACGCTGGTCGAATAAACGATTTGCGGATTTTTTGGATCGAATCGCACCACCGGCAGATCGCCGCCGCCGATGCCGAGCCCCGGCCGTGGGTCGTCGGTCGTTCCGTGCCAGGTTTCACCGCTGTCGTCAGAACGATAAAGTTTCGAGATCGTTTTTGTCCGGACCGCGGCAAACAACGTTTTCGACGCGCTTGGCGCAATCGCAATGTTCGCCTGTACGATGTCGGGCGGCAATCCACGCGTTAACTGACGCCACGTTTTGCCGCCGTCGATTGACTTGAAAATGCCGGCCCCATCGCCGTTGAACACGCCGTTCTCCCATGGGCCTTCGCGCGACTCCCACAATGCGGCGTAAACAATTTGCTGATTACTCGGATCCATCTGTACGTCACTCGCGCCGACGTTTTCATCGCGGTAAAGCACTTTTTCGAATGTTTCACCGCCATCGAGCGATCGGTAAACGCCCCGTTCTTCGTTAGGCCCGTATGGATGGCCGGCCACGGCGACGAAAATTCGGTCCGGTTTTTTCAGATCGACCGCCAATTGCGCAATCTGCTGACCGTCGCGCAATCCCAGGTGTATCCATGTCTTTCCAGCGTCAGTTGATTTGTAAACGCCATCGCCAACGGAGAGATCGGGCCGATGCAATCCTTCGCCGCTGCCGACGTAAACAATGTTTGGATCGGAAACTGAAACTGCGATCGCGCCGACTGATGCCGTCGGCTGATCATCAAAGATGGGCTGCCATGTTCGTCCGTAATCGATCGATTTGAAAACGCCGCCGTTCACCGGCGCCATATAGAAGACATTGGGTTGCGACGGCACGCCACAGACCGCGCGTGTCCGCCCGCCGCGATACGGCCCGATGTTCCGCCACCGCAGAATTGAACCGAAATCTCCAGCTGTCGCCGACCAAATGCCGAATGCAATGACGACGAAGACCGCGACTGCGTTTCGAGCCTTGTCCATACCGAGCGGCCATTCTCTTCTGTGACCGCTGAAGACGCAACACACCTCGCCAAGTCTAAACCGGAGCGCTTAAACCGTGAGATAACGGCGCAGGCGATTTTTGATGTAACGTTCTCCCCATGCCGTTTTGAGGTACTTCTCGCGTAGGGCTGCATCGCTCTCGTTTCGGCATCATTTCGGAAGTAACAATGTTGTTACTACGCTGTGCTTGGCAGAAACGACACCTCGCGTTATGAGGCTTTAGGAACAAATGAAAGGACATCTATGCAAATCACCCACTTAAAACTTTCCCGACTCATCGTTCACTACCGCGCGATCAGCGCCACGGTAATAATCCTGACTTTATTCGTCAGTGTGCAGATGGCGCAAGCGGCGGACGGAGACCTCGACCCTACGTTCGGAACAGGCGGCATGGTGACGACCGATCTGAATCATAGCACCGACATCGCCAACGCCGTGGCGATTCAGGCCGATGGCAAATTGGTCGTCGTCGGACAAACCTATAAAAACAATGATTACAGTAACGAGGACTTTGCCGTGACCCGCTACAATACAAATGGCACTCTCGACAACACTTTCGGCAATGGGGGCAAAGTGCGAACAGATTTCCCCGGCCTGGCGGCGGTACCGTCATCAGTGGTTATACAAACTGACGGCAAAATCGTGGTCGCGGGCGGCGCCTTTCCGCTCTTTACCTTCGCCGGCAATTTCGAAGTGGTCCGCTACAACTCAAACGGATCCTTGGACAGGTCCTTTGGCAACGGCGGCATTGTGACGACGACTTTTCCACAGGGTAGTTACGCATTCGACGTGGCCTTGCAGCCTGACGGCAAGATCATTGCCGCCGGGACCGTCTTCGTAGATTTCATTCCTGGCGAGCCTTCCAATACCGATTTTGCGCTGGCGCGTTACAACCCGGATGGAACCCCGGACGCCACCTTTGGCAGTGGCGGCCAGGTCACAACCGATTTTGTCGGTATGGAAGACGATGCCTTTTCAATCTTGATCCAACCCGATGGAAAGATTGTCGCAGTCGGCTCCGCCAATAGCCCTGCGACTTACTACGACTTCGCAGCGGTGCGTTATCTCAGTAATGGCACGATCGACACGACTTTCGGTGTGGCTGGAAAAGTGAGCACGGACTTCGGCGATCAAAACTTCGATCGAGCGCGCTCGGCCGCGCTTCAGCCGAATGGCAGCATCGTCGCTGCTGGATTCGCTATCTCTCAAAACGGAGGAGTGCAGAATTTCGCTGTCGCGCGCTATACCTCAAACGGTGTTCTCGACACCACCTTTAGTCGCGACGGGAAAACGCAAATCGACTTCGGCAGTTGCTGCCAGAGTGCCAACAAGGTCCTCCTGCAAAGCGACGGCAAAATCATCACCGTCGGTTATGCAAACACCGAATCATCCGATTCTGATTTCTTGCTGGCGCGTTTGAATCCGCGCGGCTCACTCGACTCGACCTTCGGTGTCGGCGGCAAAGTGCGCACGTCATTTGGCGATCTCAATGGTGGAGCCAACGGGGCCGCTCTTCAGTCCGACGGGAAGATTGTGGCGGTCGGATTTCAAGCCACGTTTAGTAATCAATGGTCCAACTTTGCATTGGCGCGCTACCTTAATGGCCAGTGAATGATCGCGCCCTCGCGGTCTTGGTACGATTCGGTTCCCACTCTTAACGTTTTATTGGATGTTGGACGTTGAGCGTTCGATGTTGGGCGTTTGCTGCGTAGGACTTTACCCCGTGAGACAACGGCGGAGTCTATTTTTGATGTAGCGTTTTCCCCATGCGGCCTTGAGGTACTTCTCGCGTTGGGCCGCATCGCCCTCGTTCCGGTTTCCGGCCCTACCCTCTGTCATTGGACGTTGAATGTTGAGCGTTGGGCGTTCGGCGTTTGCTGCCTACGTCGCGAACGCTTCCTTATTCACCACGTACGGCATTTTCGTCGGATCGCCGCCGTAGTTACCTTCGAGGACGTCGATAAGTCCCTGGACGCAGCGGCCAGCCATGCCTTTGTCTGGATCGACATCGAGGCGGGTGATTTGCGCACCGCTGGCAAAATGATGGAACACGCGGCAGCGATCGGCGATCTCGGGATCGAACAGCGGCGAATCGGGCGGGAGCGGTTCCTTTTCGAAAACGTCGAGCGCCGCGCCGGCGATAATTCTTTCTTTCAACGCTTTCGCCAGCGCTTTCTCGTCAACGACCGGACCGCGTGAGGAATTGATCAAGTACCCGGTGGGTTTCATCAGCTTCAGCGTGTTCTCATTGATGAGATGGTACGTGGGCTTATCGGTGTCGCCCTCGCGCAACAGCGGCACGTGCAGTGTTACGTAATCGGCGCCGCGCAACGCGTCCTCGAACTCGACATATTTGATCCAAGTCTTCTCCTTTTGAATTCCGCGCGCGTGCCGGAGGTCCATCAACTCCTGAATCGCGCCAATAAATTGGTGATTCTGATACGTCGGGTCGTAACAAAGAATATTCATGTCGAACCCGGAACATTTCTTGATCATCGCCAGCCCGATGCGGCCGGTGCCGATGACGGCGATGGTTTTACCCGTGACTTCATCGCCGAGGAACGGCAGGAACGGATGCCACGATGGCCACTTTTGTTCCCTAACGAGTCTCTCGCTCTGCCACATCTTCCTCGCGAGCATGCCCATCATGAAAAATGCGAACTCGGCGGTCGCTTCAGTGAGTACGTCGGCTGTGTTCGTGAATGGGATTTTGTATTTGTTCGCGTCGGCGCGGTTGATGTTGTCGAACCCGACGGCGATCTGCGCCACGACTTTCAAGGTCCCCTTGCCCGCTTCGAACACTTCGGCGTTGATCGGATCGCGCAACGTCGTGATTAATCCATCCACGCCGCTCCGAACCTTTTCGACGATCAATTTTTTCGGCGGCGCTTCGGGCCCGTGAAAAACCTCGAGACCATATCCGCGCTCGCGCAGACGGTTCTCCGCCGCATCGCCGATGCGCGAGGTGGCAAACACTCGGAAATGTTTGTTCTCGGCCATACCTGCAAAAGAATGTAATCAAGAAAGCAGCAACCTTGGAAGAAACCAGGCGGGATTTACAAAATTAACAGAATTCAACGCGCAATTCACGATACGTGAATCGGTAAATTGTAGGGCAGGCGCATCGCCTGCCAAACTCGGCAACCAAACCGATTGCCCTGCAAATTGTCAATAATGATTAGCGCACCAGGAGGTCCAGTTGCCGCGCGTCCAGACCGGCCTCGCGATAATATTTCCGCGTCAGCTCGAGCAGAGTGAATCCGTCCTCGTAGGCAGCGAAGCTACCATCCTTGGGCTAGTCCAGATAGATCAGTCCGCCTTCAACCACGAACATGGTGATCATTGGTTTCGGTGAATCATCGGTGATCACCAGGGTGTGAGCTTCGCCTGCGGGCTCATAGATGTAAGTGCCGGGCTCCTTTGATTCGGTTCGAGGCCGTCGGCAAAACTGCTGAAGGCGGTGATTGGCATCCCCTCTTTTAACGATCGAGTTATTGAAGGTCAATCTTCGGCCGCATAATTAGTCATCGAGAACAGCGAATTGTAGGGCAGGCGCTCCGCCTACGACTCGTTAGGCCGACGAGCCGACCGCGTGATCTACAAATTCTTCGCCACCCAGTCGTTCACTCGGTCGAGCGCTTTCTCGATGTTCTCGATTGAGTTTGCCACGCTGAAGCGCAGATAACCTTCACCGAACGCGCCGAACGCAGTGCCGGAGAGTGCGGCGACGCCTGCGTCGTCGAGCAACGCGTCAGCCAATTTTTTCGACGGCCATCCTGTTTGCGTGATGTTCGGGAAAACGTAGAACGCGCCGTGCGGCAGGCGGCAGGAGAAGCCTTTGATTTTGTTGAGGCCGGCGACCATCACATCGCGACGTTTCCTGAACTTGTCGCGCATGTGATCAACCGCCTCCTGTCGCCCGCGCAGCGCTTCGATGCCGGCGACCTGCGTGAAGCTGGCGGTGCAGGAGCTGGAGTTCGTCATCAGTCGTGCGATGTGCGCGGCCAGGTCGGCGCACATCACGCCGTAGCCCATGCGCCAACCGGTCATTGCATACGTTTTTGAAAAACCATCGAGTAAAATGGTGCGCTCTTTCATACCGTCGAGCGACATGATGGAATGGTGCTCACCCTCGAAGATGAGGCGGCTGTAAATCTCGTCGCTCAACACCATGACGTTGTGATCGCCGATGGCGCGCGCGATCGCGTCGATGTCCTTTTTCTCCAGTACGCCGCCCGTGGGATTCTGCGGCGAATTCAGGATGATGAGCTTGGTGCGCTCGTTGATCATTGCTGCGAGCTCATCGACATCGAGCCGGAAATCCAATTCCTCACGCAAATGGATCGGCACAGCTTTCGCCCCCACGTAATTGATCATCGATTCGTAGATCGGGAATCCGGGATTCGGATAGATGACCTCATCGCCGTGTTCGCTGAGCGCGAGGATGGAAAAAAAGATGATTGGTTTACCACCGGGGACAACGACCACTTCGTCCGGCATAACATGCACGCAGCGCGTGTCGCTTACATGTTGCGCAATGACTTCGCGCAGCTCCATCAAACCGGCCGACGGCCCGTAATGCGTGAAGCCCTTATGCAGAGCGTCACAACCCGCGTCGATGATGTTGCGCGGCGTATCAAAATCGGGTTCGCCGATCTCGAGGTGAACGATGTCGCGCCCCTGCGCCTCCAGCGCTTTCGCTTTCACAAGCACTTCGAATGCAGTCTCGGTGCCGAGCCGCGCCATGCGCTTGGCGAGACGGAGTTCGTGCGCCTTAGTCATCATGCGAAATCAACCCCGAAAGCTTTCGGGGTCAACATTCACAGCGCGCTGGCGCAACTTGTCTTTTTAGCGACTTCTGTTTTCCGGGCCTGAGATATTCGTTTGCTTTTCAGGTTCACTGGTATCGCCCGAGAATGACGTCTTTCTTTGACCAAGTATGAACCCCGCCACAGTGCGCACAGGTGAACTTTTGTGTTTTGAGCTTGGCTGCTGCCCAGCGTTTTTCTTCGATGGTTCTTCCAGTGTCGGTCAGCTTCGATGTGGCAGGGCAACGCACGAGCAAGCTTTTGATGTTGGGACCGGCCTTTGGTTTTGGCCGTCGCGGCGGATCGAAAAAGAATCGCGTTGCCATGTCAGAGTCGATAAACGATGCGCCCTTTGGCGGTATCGTATGGCGACATCTCCATTCTTACTCGATCACCAATCGTCAGGCGAATGAATCTCTTGCGCATCCTCCCGGAGATGTGCGCCAGCACCAGATGATCGTTCGCGAGAGCGACGCGAAACATCGTTCCGGGAAGCACCGTCATAATCGTGCCCTCCACTTCGATGGCTTTTTCCGAATCCATTAAGCTTATTTCTGATTTTCTGACATCTGATTGCTCATCGCAAATTTCGGACGGATTTCCGGGCGCTCTCAACTATTAGCTATCAACTATCGCCTTTCTGAGCTTTACCAACGCTTGCCCGAAAACGAACGCTTCCCGCCGTGAGGCCGGGGACGCTCTTCACGCGGACGCGCTTCGTTCACGTTGAGGGCGCGGCCATTAAGTTCGTGCCCGTTGAGCGCGCTCATCGCCGCGCTAGCTTGGGTGTTGTCATTCATGGTGACGAACGCGAACCCGCGCGATTTGCCCGTGAACCGATCCATCATCAGATGGACTTCATTCACGGTGCCGTGTTGTTCGAACAGATCCTGAAGATCGTTCTCGGTGGTCTCAAAAGAGAGATTACCTACGTACAATTTCATTGTGTTTTGAATTTTGGAAAAACTACCGAGCTACAGAGCCGTTCCCGGGAATCGGGTTTCAAACCACCAATGAGCGACGCTCACCTGACGATCTACCGCGCAGTGAAGAAACAGTATAATCCAATAAGGACCCAGTATCGCTTGGATCAGCCGAAACACAAACGATCATTTCACGGTCCACCTTCTTTAACCGCCCGCCGGCGAACGAGACAATACGATTTGATCGAACCGCAATCATGATGCGATATGGAGAAAGACCTATGGCGAAAACGATCTTGGTAACTGGCGCGACCGGCAAGGTCGGGCGCGATGTTGTAAGGTTGCTTTCCGAAAGAGGCGCGCCGATCCGCGTCGGCGTTCGTGATCAAGCCAAAGCGCGAGAGCAATTCGGCGACGACATCGTGCTTGTGACGTTCGACTTTGAAAATGAAGACTCCTTTGCCAGCGCGCTTGATGGCGTCGCGAAAGTTTTCCTTCTGACGCCGTCGCGGCCAAATCAGGTAGAAGTAACGAATGCATTCGTCGATGCTGCAAAACGCGCCGGGGTTTGCCACATCGTCAAACTTTCAGTGATTGGTATCGATGACTCGCCGCAGTTCACATTTGGAGAGTGGCATGCGGCGAACGAACAACATATTCGCGAATCTGGTCTGGCGTTCACGTTTTTGCGGCCGAATTCATTCATGCAAAATTTCATCACTTTCTTTTCGCCGCGGAACGGTGCGATCCATCTGCCGTGGGGAAGTGGGAAGGCCAGCTTTGTCGATACACGCGATATCGCGAGTGTTGCCGCAGAGGTGCTGATGAGCGACGGCCACGATGAAAAAATCTACACCCTCACCGGCCCAGCGGCGCTCGGTATTGCAGACGTAGCGCGAATTCTTTCCGAAGCGGTGCGTCGTGAGTTTAAATATGTTGACGTTCCGGAAAGTGCCGCCCGCGACGCAATGCTTCAGGTGGGGATGCCGACGTGGGCAGTGGACGGGCTAATGGAGCTGCACGCAATCAACAAGCAGAACCACTGGAGCGCCGTCACATCAGATATCGAAAGAGTCACGGGTAGTCCCGCGACGGATTTCGCGCAATTTGCGCGCGACCACGCCGAAAGATTTCGAGTCGGCTAGCCAGCACAGCCCATTTGCTCGCCGACGAACAAAATTATTCCGGACCAAATGCAATACGGCGCTTTGGCGGCACGCTAATGTACTGGATCAAGGTACGGTGCGTTTGGATCACTCACATTGAAGAGCACCAGCCGTAATGGATCTGTTTTGCTGCGGTTGTAGCCCGTCATTTTTACGAACGGCGGCATTGTCGTCGCCTGACCAGCCTTCACCGTGACTGGGTCGCGCCCCTCCATTTCCAATGTGAATGTGCCTTCCAAGACATAGACCGTCACCGGGAAACGGTGTGTATGGAGCATGGTCTTGTCGCCCGGTTCGAAGTTCGCCGTGAGAACACGCACCTCCTGCTTCTCGCCCCTCGGCATCCCTTGAACGATCTCGCTCAGGAGCAACTGAGGTTTTATTACACCCTGTTCTTGCGCCATCGCGGTAAAACTAACGAGCAAAACAGCAAACCCGCTACAGAAGCTTCTCCGTTTATTCATCTGTATTTTCCTTTCTGATAGCGATGATTGTTTGCGGTCCTTTGCATTGCAAGCCGACTGTAACAAGCCTTATCACGAAAAAAGCCTGTTTTCTGCAGAAATTGCCGCGGACACCCGCTTTCGCAATTTCGCTATGGCGCGGCGAGCAGGCGCCTTTACAGTTTGATGCTGTGAAGCGCTGGTTGCCTTCTATCATCTTCGTTTTTGTTCTGCTGATCGGCGTGCTCGCTGTGCAGATCGATTGGACTTGGAAACGAAAACTTTCGCCGCGCGGCGGACGTTATTTTTTTCATCGCGTCGAATTGGCGGTGCCGTCGTTCCGCCAGTCGGAAGAAAAATGGCGCGACGATGCGCTGGGCGGCGTTGTGGAGAACGGTACGCTCGGCGGCGAAGGCTGCGCAGTGGCCGCGGCGGCGATGGTGTTCAAGTTTTACGGTATTGATGTCGATCCGCAGCAGTTAAACTGGTTCTTAACTTCCGTCGGCGGATACACCGATCAGGGTTGGATTTATTGGGATCGCGCGGCATGGTTCGCGCCCGAGCGCGTCTGGCACGTGTACGAAGACTTGCCGTCATATCAGTTAATCGATTCGAATCTCAAGCATGGAAATCCAGTTATCGTGCGAGTGCGCCTCGCTGGTGGCGTGACGCATTTTGTGGTGATCGCAGGCAAGAAGGGATTCGATTACCTCATTGCCGATCCTGGTGCCGGCGCTGCAAAGGGTCTCTACCCGCTGCGCGAACTCGGGAGCGACATCGAGGCGCTGCGATTTTACGAGCCGATCGCAAACGCGAACTCGCAACTTTCAGCGAAGCGGTGAATGCGATCGCTGTCATACACAGGTAATCAAGGCGAATTATGGGCGTAATGTTGCAGGCGTTTTACTGGGACTGCCCCAAGGCAGAAAATCGTGAGCACCAATGGTGGGCATTCATCAAATCAAAATTGCCTACCATCGCGCAGGCCGGCTTCACCGCCTTGTGGCTGCCGCCTGCGAACAAGGCCGCGTGGTGGAAATCAATGGGCTACGATCCTTATGATTACTATGATCTTGGCGAGTTCGATCAGAAAGGCGGCTCGCCAACGTGGTTCGGTTCGAAAGCGGAATTACTCGATGTAATTCAGTCCGCTCACGCGGCGGGATTACAAGTGTATGCGGACCTGGTGTTCAATCACAACAGTGGCGCAGATGCTGTGGAACTGAATCCCATCGACGGCCAATCGCGTTGGACGAAGTTCGCACCGAAGAGCGGCAAATTTCCGCGTGATTGGAAATGTTTTCATCCGAGCCAGTACGAGACATGGGACGGCGGGACTTTCGGCGACATGCCGGACCTTTGTCACCACACTCCCACCGTTTACACCGAGCTGATCAACTATGCCCGCTGGCTATTGGAAGAAATCGGTTTCGACGGTTTCCGCTACGACATGGTCAAAGGTTACGGTGGCTGGATGGTCCGTTCGATTCAGGAACTGCGCGCTCTGCGGGGTGACACGAGTTTCAAGCCATACGCGGTCGGCGAATGCTGGGACAGCGAACGTACAATTGATGATTGGCTCGATGAAACCAATGCGTGGTCGGATAATCCCGTCGGCGCATTCGATTTTCCGCTGCGCTGGCGTCTGCGCGACTTGTGCGACAGCTATGGGTTCAGTCTCCGCAATCTGGCCGAGAGCGGAGTTCTGATGTGGGACCGGCCCGCCCGGGCTGTCACGTTCGTCGAGAACCACGACGTCGTCCGCGACACTCCCATCGTCAACGACAAGCTGCTGGCGTACGCGTTCATCCTCACGCACGAAGGTTATCCTTGCGTCTTCTGGCAGGACTACTTCAACTGGGATCTCGCCCAATCTAATAATCAAAGCGGCATCGACGCGCTGGTGAGAGGTCACGAACAAAATGCCGCCGGCCCGGCGCAAATTCTCTTCGTGGACGACGACCTCTACATCATGCAACGCGCGGGTGTCGGCGATAAAAACGGTCTGGTCTTTGTCCTGAATAACCGCGGCACTTGGAACGGCACCTGGATTCAGACGCGCTGGAATAACGCGCGCCTCGTCCCGGTCGCCTGGCGCGGGCGCGATGACGGTGGCGTGCCGCAAGAAAAGTGGACTAACGAGTCCGGGTGGGTTGATCTCTGGGCCGCTCCGCGCGGCTATGCAGTTTATGTGCCGCAGTAAGCTGTCACGCGTTCGTGGAAACGCGCCGCGGGTGCGTTAAATTATGGCGGTGTTCGGGAATGCATTTCGCCACCGAATTCTGGTTGACGCGGTTCTGCTTTCAGCGCGCACTCGGGTGCATTTACCTGATCGCGTTTCTGATCGCAGCTAACCAATTTATCCCGCTGCTAGGCGAGCGCGGGTTGCAACCGGTCCGACGATTTCTGCGTCACGTGCCGTTTCGCCGCTCGCCGAGCTTGTTTTACATCAATTGCTCGGATCGGTTCATCACCGCAACGATCTGGTGCGGCGTGGCGCTATCGATTTTCGCCATCACCGGTTTTTCGGAATCGTTCGGACTCGTCGTGTCGATGCTGACCTGGGCGTTGCTATGGATGATTCAGCTCTCGCTCGTGAACGTCGGCCAGACGTTCTACGGTTTCGGTTGGGAGACGATGCTGGCCGAGACCGGTTTCCTAGCGATTTTTCTCGGTTCATCCGACACGCAACCACCCGTCATCGTGATGTGGCTACTCGTGTGGCTGCTTTTCCGCACGATGTTCGGCGCGGGCATGATCAAGATGCGCTCCGACCCATGCTGGCACGATCTCACCTGCCTCTTTTATCATTACGAAACTCAGCCACTGCCGAATCCGCTTAGCTGGTATCTCCATCAATCACCGCCATGGACCCATAAGGCGGGCGTGCTTTTTACCCATTTTGCACAGCTCATCGTGCCGTGGTTTTATTTTGCGCCCGCACCGCTTTGCTACTGGGCCGGCGCAGTCACGGTCCTGTTTCAAATCACGCTGATCGTGAGCGGCAATCTCTCCTGGCTGAACTACATCACGATTGTGCTCTGCATTCCGTGCTTCGACGACCGATTGCTGGCGCGCCTCACTCACATTCCGCATTCCATGGTCGCCCACATGGGCCTGCCGCACACAATTGCCGTCGGCCTGCTCACGGCCACCGTGCTCGCGCTGAGCTGGCGGCCCGCGCGCAATTTGTTTTCGCGTCGTCAGCTCATGAACGCCAGCTTCGAGCCATTGCACCTGGTGAATAGTTATGGCGCATTCGGCGCCGTCTCGCGCGAACGGCTCGAGGTCGTCATCAAAGGGACTGATTCAGAATTTCCCGACGCTTCCGCCGAATGGCGCGAATACGAGTTCAAAGGCAAACCCGGCGATGTGAAACGGCGGCCGTGCATTGTCTCGCCGTACCATTGGAGACTCGACTGGCAAATGTGGTTCGCCGCCATGTCGCCGCCGGAGTTTCATCCATGGATCTTCGCGCTTGTGGAAAAACTTCTCGAAGGCGAGAAAAGAATTCTTCGCCTCTTTGCACGGAACCCCTTCGCCAACGCGACGCCAAAATGCATCCGCGCGGATTGGTATCGTTATCACTTCACCAAACCCGGCGAGCGCGGCTGGTGGACGCGCACCTACGTGGGCGAATATCTTCCGCCGATGATCCTCCGACACGCACATGGCGAGGTGCATCAACCGTTGACTTGAAGTAGCCGAAAACATGCGAGCCATTGTCCAGCGTGTAAGCCGCGCGCGCGTAATCGTGGAAGGCAGTGTCACGGCCGAAATCGCGGCGGGCTTCATGATTTTGCTTGGCGTCGGCCGCGATGATACTTCCGTTGTCGCCGTCACCATGGCCGGGAAGATCGCAAACCTGAGAATCTTTGACGACGACCAGGGAAAAATGAACCGCTCCCTGCTGGACGTAAAGGGCAGCGCGCTGGTCGTCTCGCAGTTTACACTTTACGGCGACGCGCGCGGTCAACGCAGGCCCAGCTTTATCGCAGCCGCGCTGCCCGAACAAGCGCGGAAGCTTTACGAAGAGTTCAGCGAAGCGCTGCACAGACTGGGAGTTACCGTCGCCACGGGAGTGTTCCAAGCGAGGATGTTGGTGGAATTGGTGAATGAAGGCCCGGTCACAATCCTCCTCGACTCTGACAAGACGTTCTAATTTACGGCACCAGGAAAATCTTTCCTGTGTATGGATCTTTCACAGCGGTTCCGGGGGCAAAAGCGCTGACATCGATGTAATTTCCCTCCGGTAAATAAGGACTTAAGACCATGCCTTTCCGACCCGGGACCGGAATTCCATAGGGCATATCTCCTTTTGCTTCTTTAGCAGACGCGGCTGAAGCCCGCCGCACGCTGGGAGTAAACTTCTCTTCCTTGGCAGGTTGTAATGGCTGTTCGGGTGCACTTGGGGTCGCCTCGGCGGCGTTTGATTTTTGGGAAGTGGGTCGCCCAGCGACCGAGGCCTGCTTCTTGTTGGTTTGCTGCTGCGCCGGAGGCGGCTGGAGAGCCTTGGAAATTGATTGGCCAACTTTCTTGAAAAAATCTCCCACCGGATCCGCGTTTGCTGACCATCCGCTCAAAAAGAAGAGCGCCGCCACTACGACGCAAATCCAGCGCGAACGAATGAAACGATTGATTAATTTTTCGACGTTCAAGGTGGAGCCGTGATTCTCCGCCAAGATTGGTGCTTAAGAGAAGACAATTTTCTTCGCGCCGGGACTTTGAGTGATGCTCGTATCAATTAGCGTTCGCCGAATCATCCATTGCCACGCGCCATCATGGGCCGGCGCCTTTATCAAAACGGATAATGCAACCGGAGCAGTTCTGGCGTATCGCGAAGCGACACCAGAAATATTTCCGTGTAGTCGTCCTCAGGAATGCTGATGGGCGTCGTGATCCCGAGCGCCTTCATCAAGTCAGGAATCGTGTTGCCGTGGCCCACGACCAGTGCATTACCGTTTAATCCGCGCAATCTCGCAACCAGCCCGGGAACATCTTTTGCCGGAACCACTGTGGGACTAAGGTGCGCCGCTCTCGCTGTCGGCGCCGCTGTTTCCTGCGTGCGTTTGAATTCGGTGACGAACACAGCCGTAATCTGCGAGTCTTTCAGAATACGTGCGAGCGCGTCTGCGCGTTTTCGACCTGCGTCAGACAAATGCGGGTCATTACCGCCGGTCGTCGCTTTCTCCGCATGACGAATGATGAAAATAACCGGCGCGGCGTCAGCGGGCGCTACCATCAACAAGCAGATCGAAAGAATTACTGCGACACGTTTCATTTCAAAACCTTCTTCAGATCGATCACGATAACGTGCGCTTCCGTTTTGCCGATGTTCTCAACCGCATGCGTAACCGGTTCGCGCCAGATCGTTTCACCGGCCGTAGCCGTTCTCTCTTCGGTGCGGCCATCAGGGTAACCGAACTTGAGCGTAGCGCTGCCCAACACATAGACTACGCCTGCCGGATGCGAATGCTGCGGCTCTTTTTCGCCCGGCTTGAGCCGAAACTCGAGCACGCGCACACGGTCGTTTTCTAGCAGCACCTTGTAATATTGTGGCGACGTTTTCACCGGATCCTGCGCAGAGGCGGTGATGCCGATCGCCAGAAATGGAATCAAAACAATGGTTTTCATTGAACGTAATGAATAGGATCGAGACATGATAAAAGCGATTCCATTTCTCCTCGCGTTGGCATTAACTGCTCTTGCGCAAGACGCAACGAAAGACGAAGCGCAGGTCTGGAGATTGGAGAAAGCGTACTGGGAATACGTGAAAGCCAACGACCTTGAGAAGTACCGTGCGCTATGGCACGAGGATTTTGTTGGCTGGCCATTTGTCAGCTCCGTGCCGGTGCACAAGGATCACATCACCGACTGGATCACTGCCAATACGTCCAAAGGCGTCAAGCTCCAGTCGTACTCCATCGAGCGACTTGCCATTCATGTGATTGGCGACGTCGCGATCGATCACTATCGAATCAAAACAACATGGGCCAATAGCGAAGGCGCAGACATAAAGACCGACGCATTTCGGATCACGCACACATGGATGCGCACACACGGCACCTGGCAAATTCTCGGCGGCATGTCCGCTCCCGTAAATTCCGAAGGCAAGTAGTCAGCTTCGCCAACGCTACCTCATGAATGTCCGGACGATGTGCGCAATCTCATCCGCTGCGGTGTCGAGCGCAAAATGGCCGGCGTCGAGAACGTGAACTTCCGCCTTCGGCACGTCGTGACGATAGCGTTCCGGCTCACCCGCGTCGAATGAGAGATCGTACTTACCCCAAATGACGAGCAGGCGCGGCTGTTTCTCGCGCATCCATGCCTGCCACTTCGGATAGGAGTCAACGTTGGTTCGATAATCGTAAAATAGATCGCTTTGAATCTGTGCCTGACCCGGCTGATTGAGGAACGCGAACTCGTCCGTCCACAGATCAGGATCGTAGCGATCGACGTTCGGATCGTTCCCGACATGACGTGTCCGGGCCGTCTGCAGCGACAGAAGATTGGTGCGAAGCGCGTTTTCGTTGGCCACGCGATCTTTCCAAAACTCGCGCCGCGTTTTCCAGTTTGCACCCAGCCCTTCGTTGTGGGCGACCGCGTCTTGAACGATGAGAGCTTCTACGCGCTTAGGATGCGCAAGTGCCATGCGGAAACCGACAGGCCCGCCGTAATCCTGCATGTAAAGCGTGTAGCGACTAAGCCCTAGAGCTTCGGTGAAATGATTCATGATCTCCGCGTAATGATCGAACGTGTACGCAAATTCTTTCGGGTCCGGCCAGTCGCTGTGTCCGAAGCCCGGGTAATCAGGGGCAACAAGGTGATAGCGATCCGAAAGCCGGGCGAAGAGAGGCTCAAACATCCGCGACGAAGATGGCAGTCCGTGGAGCAACAGGATCGTCGGCGCATCTTTCGGGCCGGCCTCCCGTAAAAGATTGTCAGGCCATCCGCCTTAACAGTCCGATAAAAAGTCGGCTCTTTCATTTTCTCCTGTCCCAGTGCGATTCCGGCAAAGATAATTACGGCGAATAGGAGGAGGATTTCTATTTGTTTCATGCGAGTGCCTCACTGCTGCTTCGGTTTCTTTCAGCTCTCAACTCTCAACCATCAACTATTACCTTATGGCTTCGGTCGTATTTCTTCGTGCGGTAAATGTCGGTGGCGCGAACCGATGTCAACCGGCGCAAATCGCGAACGAGCTGGCCAAATTCCGCACTGCGATTGCGCAGAAATTGCCGTTCAACTCGCGAAGCGTCACGCCTGGCGTTAGCGAACGTGGATCAACTCTCAACTCTCAACTAATCGCTCTCAATTTCTGTTCAGAGTCGCTCGTCAGTCGTCACTTCTTTCAGGGTTCCTTCCTGAACAAATGATACGCGACGCCGTCCCAAGCGTTATGAATCCCGATGAAAAGCAGCAGCAACGCCGCCGCTCCAATTCCGAAGAGGGCTTCGCCGATACGTGAGGGAGCCGCGCATGCCGAAACAGCTAGTATCAATTAAGCCGCAAACGGTAGCAGAACGTGAAATAGCCAGTCTTCGAACACTGGCTTGTATTCGATCTGCATTCGCAGCCGCCGCGCCACAATGACGGAATATGTGATGCCGCTCAGTCCAATCAAACCTAGCAAAACTACTACGACGGCGATCCTGTGCCACGGAGCGCTGATTATTGCTGACAACAACAGTACGGCCGAGAAATGAACAATGGTCGGCGCGCCAAACGTACTTCCCATCGCGGGGCTCCGGGCCAGCGGGTTTTCGGCCACTAGAGTCAAGACGACAAACTGCAATCCAATCAGCGCGCCGGCAGACGAGCCAACGATCACGTAAAAGTTTTCCCACTCGCCGAGTATCTTCATTTGTCAGAACTCGTCACTCGTCATTTCTTGTACTCTTCGTCGCTGACCTTTTCCAGCCACTCGACAACTTTTCCATCTAACGATTCTTGGATGGCAATGTGTGTCATCGACGTTGTGGGGGATGCGCCGTGCCAGTGTTTTTCGTTGGGCGCGAGCCAGACGATATCGCCGGGACGGATTTCTTCGATCGGCCCACCTTCACGCTGCACACGTCCAACGCCGGACGTAACAATCAGTGTTTGGCCTAACGGATGTGCGTGCCAAGCCGTGCGCGCGGCAGGCTCGAAGGTGACGCTCGCGCCTTGCACGCGAGCCGGAGCTTCAGTCTGGAATAATGGGTCGATGCGGACGGTGCCGGTAAACCAATCAGCTGGTCCCTTACTGGATGGCTGTGATCCTACTCTCGTGATCTTCATACTGAGTTGTTTGGTTCTAGTTGCCAGCGCGTGCAGTCCCGCGCTTAGCGCGACTGCTAGCGCACTACTGATTTTAAGAAAGCATCGGCGGGAAAAGAGAACCCATTATTCAGGGGGATGCATGCTTCACTCAGCTCGCTCAATGGTTACGTTTACAGATCCGCGCACGTTGAAGGCTTCGGTGCCTGAATCGAATTTCGCTATGGGGATAACTCCAGGTGAAGGGATCTGCTCGTTGTCCTGCCGGTAGTAAATCGCCACCTGATGATCGGGCGACCAATAGGCTATGTCGCCAACCTGATATTTGTCCATCCGCGGGCCTTTTTCCGAAATCGCTCTTGGTAGATCACCGTACTTCTCGCGCCCGAACAGATCATTCATCGATAGGTTCACCGGAAGAAGTGAAGCGAAATCCCGCGCGGTCGGGTTGTCGGCCAGAGTAGCCGTAAGGGTCTTACCGGCGATTTTGATTTTTATTTTCATATTGTGGGTCTCGGAAGAACTTCGCTTTGGCTTGGGGCTCGAAGAAGTCTGGGCGTTACTCGGGGCGGGCGCGAGCTGGCTCACTCCTAAAATGAGCGCGGTAACGAGCGGTGTTCTGGTCTTTGCACAGGCTGGCAAGTTCATTGTCTGGTTAAGTTCAACGCTTCATTCCCGCAGGCATCATCGCCCCGATCGCCCTACACCGTCTGGCCGCCATCGACGAGTTCCCTCCACGCCCACAGATCCGACGGCCAATCGAGGTCAAACGCGCCGTCGGGAAAATCAACGCGTTCCACTCGCTCGAGAGTCGTTTCGATTAAAATTTTTGCGCCGGTCTTATCAGGCAGACTTCGCAGCGCGGAAAAGTACGAGCGGGAGAACAATGCCGGCGTGCCTACCGTGTTCGCATAATGTGACGCGATGATGGCCGGCTTTGTCTCTTCGTAGCGGGAAATCAGAGCACGAATGATTTGAGCATCCAGCGCTGGTTGATCACAGGCGAGCAATACGATCGCGGAAACATCGGATAATCGGGAAACTCCAACACGAATGGAGCTGCCAATGCCACGGGACCAATCGGGATTGTGAGCAATCGTGGGATGCAGATCTGAAACTGCCGCTGCCACTTCGTCGTCCGCAGCTCCGGTGACAACGCAAACCTTTGCGCAACCTGCTTCCCGTGCTGAGCGGACGGCAGAATGCACCAGCGTTTCGCCGTCGCCCAAAGTCAGGAGCTGCTTCGGTTGACCCAGCCGGCGCGAACCACCCGCAGCGAGGACTATGGCACCGATGTCGCCCATGGCTCCGTCGGCGCTTGATGAATCGGCGCTTTGCGATCTCGCAAATGTTCCGCCGTGCCGCCGCCGAACACGGTTTGGATTTCCGCCACAATCGAAAGCGCAATTTCCTCCGGTGAATCCGCCGCCAGATGCAATCCCGCCGGCGCGAAAAGTTGTGAATTCAACTGTGCGCCGCTGTCGATCACATCGAGGAGGATTTCATCGCGACGTTTCCGCGGACCAATTAATCCGACATAGTGCAATCCCAGCGGAAGCAGATGCCGCAGCGCCGCGCAGTCGCGGCCGAAGTTGTGCGTCGCGATCACTGCGGCGCTCCTCTCATCCGGGGTATCGCGCAATTCCGGGATCGCCTCGATCGCGACAACTTCCCACCCAAGCAATGTTGCATTGGAACGCAGCGCGGCCGCATCTGGCCCGGTCCCGATGAGGATGAGGCGCAAGGTGGGCCAAATCGTTTGCACAAACGCGTATTCTTTTTCGCTTCCGCTCCCGATGCTGCTGCCAAGCACATCCGAGCCTTCGAACACTGTCGCGATCTGAAAGCTTTGCCGAGCGGCAAGCTTGGCCCGCAGTTCGCGCAACACATCATTGGCCACGGGTTCGATAAAAATCTCGATGCATCCACTGCACCCGAACCGCCGCCGCGTATCAAAGCTGATCAAGCGCGGCTTGCCGCTGCGGATTACATCGCGCGCGGAAGCGACGACTTCTTCTTCGATGCAGCCAGCGCTGAGTGAACCAGCCGATGCTCCATCCACACTGATCAACATTCTTGCCCCCGGCCTGCGATAGCTCGAGCCGCGCGTCCGCACCAACGTCGCAAGCGCAAGCGGCTGATAGCGACGTGCTCTCCAAAAACGAACGATGTCGACGATCTCCTTCACCTTGTAGAAATGTTCACGCGATATCCATCAGTTTGTCCGGCGTGATCGGCAAATCGCGCACGCGTTTGCCAGTTGCATGATAAATCGCGCTGGCGACGGCGGCAGCGGCGCCGGTGATCCCGATCTCGCCAATTCCGCGGCAGCCGATGGGATTGAATGCGAAATCCGGCTCGCCCACGAACGTCACATCGATTACGGGCGCGTCAGCGTTCGTCACGACATGGTAATCGGCGAGATTACGCGTCGCGGGCAGCCCGGTCTGCGGATCGTATTCGGTCGCTTCCATCAATGCCATGCCGATGCCCATGTTGATGCCGCCGATGATCTGGTTCCGCGCCGGCTTGAATGTCACGACACGGCCGCAGTTGATCACCGAGACAACACGCGTGACCTGCACGCGCGGCAGGAGCGGATCGATTTTCACTTCCACGAAATCGGCGCCGAAGGATTGGAACGCCATCTTCTTGTTCTCTTCCGGCTCTTTCAGCTCGCTCTGAACTTCAATCGAGCCGCGACCTGCGCGTCGAAGGATGTCGATGTACGCATCCGACTTCTTATTATCGATCTTCGATCCAATGTGACCGGGCGCGATCATCGCGATGTCATTGGACGACAAATTGTAAAGCGGCGACTCTGAATCTTTCACTGCGAGGTCCGCCAATGCTTTATGCAATAGCTGCGCAACTTCGTGAATGGCTGTGCCGACTGTTCCGGTCGTGTTCGAGCCGCCCGCGACCGGTCCAAATGGAAAATCGGTATCACCCAACTCGAACTTCACTTTCTCAAACGGGACACCGAGCTGTTCGGAGGCAATCTGCGTCAAGGCTGTGTACGCGCCGGTCCCAAGGTCGTGCGCAGCGCATTGCACCGTCGCGCTGCCATCGGCGCGCAGCATCACTTTCGCGGCGGCTTCCATTTTATGGGCCGGATACGTTTTCGTCGCCATGCCCCAGCCGCCGAGCAAATCACCATCGCGCATGGAGCGTGGCTGAGGATTGCGTTTGGCCCAGCCGAATTTCTCCGCGCCGACTTGGTAGCACTCCTTCAGGTGTTTCGCGCTAAATGGAACATTTTTGACCGGATGGTTGTCTGCGTAATTCGTTAGGCGCAACTGCACCGGGTCCATCTTCAACGCGTAGGCGAGTTCATCCATCGCGCACTCGAGCGCATAGGTGCCGGGACATTCGCCCGGCGCACGCATGAACGTCGTGCTCGCGACGTTAATCTTGTGCAGCGTTTCCTCCACCTGAATCGCCGGGCTCTCATACATCATGCCGGTAGAACGCGCGCCGCACGACTCGACATGATCGCCGACCGGCGATGTCGCAATGTGGCTGACATGGCGCATCGCGCGCAATTTTCCATCGCGCGTCGCCGCCAGCGCTATCGTCTGCGTCGTAGGCGTGCGATGGCCGGTGCCGACAAACATGTTCCGCCTCGTCACATGCATTTTTACCGGAACGCCAGCCGCTTTCGCGCCCATGGCCGCAGCAAAGACGTGCGGCCAGACCGCGCCTTTGCAGCCGAACGCGCCGCCCACGAACGGGCAAATCACGCGCACATTTTCGATTGGTAAATTCCACGCGCGCGCGATCACGCTTTGCACGCCTTTCACGAATTGCGTTGCGTCGTAGAGCGTGAGCTTGTCGTCGCGGTCCCACGCCGCGATCGTTCCCGACATCTCGATCGGGTTATGCGTTTCGGTGGGCGTAGTGTAGATCTGCTCGATTTTCGTCAGGCTGGTGCCCTTCAATGGAAGATCGACATCTCCTTTTTTGATCTGCACCGGGCCAAAACTTCCCTTCGGTTTCGTCGCGCTGCTCTTTGCTGCGTTCATCGTCAGCAACGGCTCCTCCGGCGCGTAGCTCACTTTGACTAACGAAGCCGCGTACCGCGCCTGCTCGATGGTCTTCGCCACAACCAGCGCAACATATTGCCCGGCGTAATGAATCTCGTCGTCGCTGAACGGCACGCGCTCTTCATTGCGAATGCCATCGGTTTGACCGCGATGTTTCTTCGCCGCCGGTTCCTTCGGTTTCGGCGCGTTCAGGTGGGTTACTATCGCGAGCACGCCCGGCGCCGCTTGCGCCGACTTGGTGTCGATCGAAAGAATTTTTCCTTTCGCGACGTTGCTCTCGACTGTCCACCCGTACGCGCAATTCGGCACTTGGAATTCGACCGAGTACTTCGCTGCGCCGGTCACCTTCAACCGTCCGTCGACGCGGTTCCTAGCGGGTCCGAGAATGTTCACTGTCTCCGCCATTCGTCAGGTCATTTGGGCAACGGTGCTGAGCGCGCGCACCATCGCGCGCTTCGCCAGTTCGATCTTAAAGCTGTTGTGCTTGTAACCTTTCGCGGCGGCGAGCTCCGTTTCCGCCGCAGCACGGAATGCTTTTTCGCCTGCAGTTTTTCCGACGAGCGCCGCTTCGGCTTTCTGCGCTCGCCAGGCTTTGTGCGCGACGCCACCCAGCGCCACCCGCGCGGCGTTGATCCTTCCGTTCTGTACGTCGAGCGCAACGGCCACGCTGACTAGTGCAAACGCATAGCTCGCCCGATCGCGCACCTTTAAATAATGCGAGCGAGTGGCGAACGGAATCGCCGGCAAATCCACCGCTGTAATTAACTCATCGGCCTGCAAATTCGTATCCACATTTGGCGTGTCGCCGGGCAACCGATGAAAATCGGCGATCGGAATGGAGCGCGTGCCTTTGGCGCTTTGCACCTGGACGACCGCATCTAGCGCCGCGAGCGCCACGTTCATATCGCTCGGATTGGTTGCGATGCATTGCTCGCTTTGGCCAAGGATCGCGTGGATGCGATTGAATCCATTCAACGCGCCGCAGCCGCTGCCGGGATTGCGTTTGTTGCACTGCGGAAACGCGGGATCGTAAAAGTAGTAACAGCGCGTTCGTTGCAGGAGATTGCCGCCAGTTGTCGCAAGATTTCGCAGCTGCGGACTTGCGCCCGCAAGCAGCGCCTGACTCAGCACCGGATATCGCTGCACGATCAACGGATGCTGCGCGACATCGGAGTTTCGCGCGAGAGCACCGATACGAACGCCGCAGCCATTCGGCAGTTCTTCGATCTGCGCGAGCGACAAACGGTTGACATCGACGAGCTGCGTCGGCCGCTCGACGCCCATTTTCATCAGGTCGATCAAGTTCGTGCCGCCGGCGAGAAACTTCGCGCTCGCATTCGTGGCGGTGGCCTGTGTTGCCTGCTGCGGGTCAGTCGCGCGCGTGTAGCTGAATGGATTCATGCGCTCTTTGCCGCCGCTTCCTTGATCGCATCGACGATGTTCGGATATGCGCCGCAGCGGCAAAGGTTGCCGCTCATCCACTCGCGAATTTCGTCGTCGCTCTTCACGTGCCCTTCTTTAATGCATGCCACGGCGGAACAAATCTGGCCCGGCGTGCAGTAGCCGCATTGAAAACCGTCATGCTCCACGAACGCTGCCTGGACTGGATGCAACTGTTCGCCGTTGGCCAAACCTTCGATCGTGGTGACTTCCTCGCCGTCATGAACAATCGCGAGACTCAGACAGGAATTAATTCGCCGGCCATTCACCAGCACTGTGCAGGCGCCGCATTGGCCATGATCGCATCCTTTTTTCGAGCCGGTGAGGTGCAATTGCTCGCGCAACAAGTCGAGCAATGTCGTGCGCGTGTCGACCTCGACCGCGACGTCTTTCCCGTTGATTTTGAGCCGGAGCGGGAGCGTTGCCGCGCTCGAAGGCGCCGAGCCACCGGCAGTTTCGCTCATCCTCTGGGCGAACAAACTGAGCGGAGACCCAACCGTAATCGCCACACTTGTCCCAGCAACCTGCTTCAGGAATCTGCGACGCGTCTCGGGACTGCCGAAGATCAAAATTTCATGAAACGCATCGGATGATCGCAACGGCGGCGTTTCGTCACCCGGCACCTCATCATCACTAGAGTTCATCAATCCTTGATCGCGGCGGGAAAGAAATTTGGCCGCCCGGCTCGTCGAGCACTGGTTCCTTCCATATTGGTCGGGTATTAGTTCGTGCGACAGTTACACCGTCTGGCCGCCATCGACGACCATGGCATGCCCGATGACGAAAGCGGCCGCATCCGAACAGAGCCAGACTACCGTCGCGGCGATTTCCTCTGGCTTGCCCATCCGTCCGATAGGCTCCTCGGAGATCACCTTCGCGCGCCCTTCTGGCGTGCCCCCGCCTTGCCACGGGATGGCAAGGCCATTAGTACTTGTAAATTGGAATCGCTCTGCCTGTTACATTTCGGTCCGATGCGCAGGGCCCAGTCCACGAGATTCTGTAGAAGTCCGATGATACGTTCCCTCGTGGGCACGTCTGTCAAATTTCCTTCCTGATCAAAGCGGTCCATGGCGTGGCTGATCAGCACTTCGGGCTGGTTAATTGGGAACATGTTGAGATACACGAGAATCTGCCGCAGATGATTTTGCACGGAAGCCTTTCAGAAATTCCGGCGCTCATCCGTGACTTTAGTGCCGCCTAGTCCGGCGGCTCTTCCCGTTGAGTTAGCGCCTTCTGACGGCCGAAGTCACATCCGCGCGAATCAAAAAATGATTATCGCCGTCGCTCGAGATGCTGAGGCCAACAATCGACTGCCAGTTAGATAGAATCGGCGCATTCCTGGGCAGCGCGGTCGAGGATAGCGCTGTCTGTGTTGGATCGTCGAGCTGCCAGTCGATGATATTCATCACGGACATGCCCGTCGCGGAAACTGAGAAGAAATTGTTGTAACTGATGATGACGTAGTTATCGCTGTCTTGGTAGTTATTAACCAGCTCAAGGAGGAAATTTACATCCGTTGGATCGGTAGCAAAGGTAAGGCCGTTTACCTTGAGCCGGATCCCGTTCGGCGCGGCGCGGTAGTAGTAGTCTCCTACCTGCGGAAGTGGGTTGGAATCCACCGCAAATGAATCATAGGTATAGATGCCGGTGATGATGTCACCGGGGGCGACAGTGTTGTGCAGAAGGTTATCGGGATCGTCAACGAGACTAACTGTCGCGCTGATCTCAATTTTAACCCGCGCACAACTTGCGCTTGCGGGGCTCCACACCATCCCTGCAACGAGAGCTATCGCGAGCAGTGGGCCAAGCTTTCTCAAAGGTTTTTTGTGCCGAGGAGTCTGGTGATTCTCATTCGATTGGAGATTGATGAATTGCGAGGATAGGCGTTCCGAGGACATTGGCCAGAAAAATTTATCGAAGACACGGCGGACGCCCGCGAGCCGAGATGAACTTACAACCGCAAACCCGAACAGGGAGGTCTGAATATCGAAGCAATGATCTCTGAGGAAAGCAGGAACGTAGGGAGGAGATTAATACGATTCCTCGATGCGCTGCGTCCCTTAGATATCCCTTTACTGTGGCAATCCGAACGAGTCGATGTTGCCGTTTACCGTG
>QHQA01000195.1:1458-1873 GCA_003219695.1 Verrucomicrobiota bacterium | reverse complement strand
CTGTACATGAACGCTCCATCGTAGCCCCAGGTCCCGTTAAACAGCTTGTCGCCTTTCACACCAACCGTGAAACGCTCGGCGATGTTCTCGTTGTCGATCAAGCGGTCGCCGAAATCGAAAATGCGCGCACGCGTGCCGCCTGAGATGATCTGTTCAAATGGATTGAACGGGTTGAATGCGCCCGGGGGCATCGCGACTTCCTCAGGGGTCGGCCCGCCAAATGGCGGCACTCCGCCAGGGAACGGATGATTAGGCGGGACGAAGATCGTCACCCTGCCAGGCGTCTCGAAATCGCCCGTGGCGGTTGGCGCAAGTTCATCGTGCGTTTTGGCATCTACATAATAGAAGTCGCCAAAAATCCGGAACTGATCGTCGCAGATCTTGGTCTCGAACGCCGCGTACCCGCCCCAGCGCT
>QHQA01000195.1:0-1351 GCA_003219695.1 Verrucomicrobiota bacterium | reverse complement strand
CTTGTTGTGGCAAACGGTGTACCACCGGCTTCTATAATGGCCGCTACGCTCAACTGAAGGTTCCACGGCACAGCGTTCGAGCTTAAGAACGGCGGCTTAATCGAGTTCCCCCGGTCATGGTTGAACATGTCATGGTGCCTATAATAGAAAATGTCACCAGTAATACTGGTCTTGTCATCGCCCACTCCGAACAGGATGTCCCCCTTGTACTCGGCTGCGTCTTTGTCTAGCGTGTCGCCGTACTGGATGGTCACCTGAGCGCCGCGATAATCTTTATAGAAGTTAAAGTTCACCACGCCGGCAATCGCGTCTGAGCCGTAGGTGGTCGAAGCGCCGTCTTTCAAAATGTCAATGCTCTGTACCGCCGTGATGGGAATGGTAGTTAGATCAACGAAACCGTACGCGGAGTTGGCGGAGCCAGGGAACGGCGCAACGCGGCGATGATCAATTAGCACTAGTGTGGCGCCAGGGTCCAAACCGCGCAGCGCCAGCGCAGCCGTGCCGGATGGACCGGCCCCGCTGGTTGCGTTGTTCTGCACTGGAATAGTGGCGCCATTCATCACCGGCAGCCTCTGGAGCAACTGTTCCGCGGTGGTGCCTCCGCCTGATTTGTTAATCAGGTCGCGGTTGATACTGAACACCGGGTTCGTGCCCACTTCTTCCGCCGTCGGAATGGCCGAGCCGGTGACGATCACGCGCTCGACCTCGGCCGTTACTGGCGAAGTCGAAGCAGTTTGAGCAAACGTTGTGCTAGCCACGAGCAAGAGCGCAGCGATCGCTGTAGCCACGGCCCTGTGGGCTGTCACTCGGACGCGCCATAGGCGCGTGGCTACAACATCGTTTTGTTGGAACATGGCGGGTTGTGTTACTCGAGCTTTATCGGTTTGGCCGCTTCAGCGACGATTTTGTCAAAGCGCGGGTCGTTGCGAAGCTCGTCCCAGACGGGATTCAGCTTCAATTCGCCGGCGCTCAAGCCCGGGCACGCCGGTAAGGGGGAACTCGAGGCCGGTGACTTTGCGACCTCCGCAAGTTGATGAAGAGCGGCATCGCGTTCGCCACTCCACATGTAGGCGATCGCAACAATGATGGCGACATCTGGAGCGAGCACTGCGTTGCGCTTTAGGGGCCAAAGCTCAACTGCCTTTCGCCCTTCGCGGATCGCATCGCCCTTGCGGCCGAGTGCGGCGTCGATCTCCGCGATGTAAGCAGGCCCGTGAGATTCATCCCAGGAATTGTGCTCTGCATTTTTGGCCAACGCTTCTTCAAAGATCTGCCGAGCCGATTCGAAGTAGCCCCGGGCTTTTTCTTTTTCCCCCCGGAAACGCGCAATCCTCCCTAGCTTTTCCAAGGT
>QHQA01000194.1 GCA_003219695.1 Verrucomicrobiota bacterium | reverse complement strand
ACTCGACATCGTGGGCGGCGAGCCAATCGACCCGTTGTGGGAGGAGGCTGTGGCCGCTTGCTTGCAAAAAGATCCTGCCCTTCGTCCGCAGTCCGCGCATGATATCGTTACCCTGCTGACAGCGCCGGCAGCCAAGACCGCTTCCAGATTCGGCAGCTGGCTCCAGTTTCCATCCACCAGAGCACCGGCCAAAACTGATTACAAAACAAAAACGCGCGCGACAACTCCGCCGACCAAGACTCGTCCGCCCACTAAGACTCGACCGCCGACAATAACGACGCGGCCGAAACGCGAGAGCAAACATACGTTTCGCCGGGCCGGCCTTGCTACAGCAGCCGCGTTGTCAGCAACAGCCAAAGCGATAGTTCGCGGGACTGCTCTCGCCTTTATCATCCCCGGCCGGCTGATCGCTCGCGACGTTGGCGCCTTGGCGTCTGCAGTGATTCGGGGCACGCGGGCAGTTATCTTTGGCATTGGCGCCGCCCTCACAATGCTGGCGCGCGGGATTGCGCTTGCGATCATCCTACCAGCGAGAGGAATCACTCGCGGTGTTGGCGCCGCCATTCCGGCGATGAAAAGAGCGGGCGTTGCTGTAGGCGCTGGCAGCGAAACCATCGCGCGCGGCGTGGGCAATGCGATATTCGCGCTGAGCAAAGAAACACTCCGCGGCAGTGCGATCACACTGATTCCTGCTGCCGCCGTCGCGCTGGGCATTTGGTTTTTCGCAATTCGAACGCCGCCGGCACCGCGAATAATCACCCAGCAGAAACCGACGCCGCAGCAGCTCAAACAATCGCCGCAAACGCAACCGAGCATGGCCTGGGTCGAACCAGGGGTCGCTAAGCCGGCAGCACCGATTCAGCCACCCACGCAAGCTGTCACCGAATCAAAACCTCCCCCGCCGCCTCAAGGCGGTTTGTCGATCGCGACGGCCCCGTCCGGCGCGAAAGTAATCGTCGATGGTTCGATCGTGAGAACGAGTCCGGCATCAATTTCCAACCTCGCCGTCGGCAAACACCATCTTCAGATCGTTTTGCCCGATTATCAGACTGAAGAAAGGGACGTAGACATCAGAGACGGTGAAACTGTATCTCAAGGACCCATTGCCCTTCGACCGATAACTCCGCCGCAAACGGTCGCAGCGTCGAAGCCCGCGCAGCCGGCATCAAATAAAGTAGCTGCCAACGATTCGGACGAAACGGCTGCAATTTCCAAGAAACGAACTCGCGGTAAACCGCCGTCGGCCCCGGTAGCCGAAAAGCCTGCGTCCTCTGCGACGCGTCAGGTTGCAGCTGCCCCGGCGCCGGCGGCTTCCGCAAAAACTATTTCGAAGCCCGCGCCCGCACCAAAACCGAGCGAATCACCTCAGCGACGCCGTCCCGAATTTGAGGGAAGCGCTCCCGGTGGTTAACGAAAGCATTCGCTAGTATCAAGCAATGCCTTATTATTAACCTTAGCTCGATGAAACGGCTTGTTTTGAAGTCTCTGGTTTCAATGACTCTCATTGTTTTGCTGCTACGCAATGGTTCTGAAGCCGTTGCCGGCGAGCAAAAGGAATCTCGGGCAACCCCATATGAGCGTTCAGCGACAGCCAGAAGCGTGAATACAGCGGCGGCACACGTACAGCGCCGCAACCATAGTTCTTCGCGGCCGACAGAAGATTGGAGAACCAGTTACTACGCGCACGCGCACGCCGTGCCATGGTGGCCAGGTGCCCCGGGCGGCTAGGCCCGCGCCCAGCTGAACGGAATTGCAGTTTAATATCGAGTAGCACGAGCACCTGCGGCGTCGCAACGGATCTTATTGCGACTTAGAAAGTGATTTCGAATTCGGCCCCGCCCCACCATTCATTTCGGTCGGTGCCCGCTGTCGGATTCGAAATGTGATACGCGTAATTCCCAAAAGGTGCAAAGTAAAGGTCCGCATCGGGAGGTGCCCATTCCGTACTCGATGAACCGCCCAAATGTAGCAAATGAATTGGCAATTTCGCTCCAGCTTGGAAATGATTCCATCCGGTTAACGGATGTCCTGCGTACGGATTTGCTCCACCTGGTTCGGTTCGGTCGCGAAAACTCACAGAGATAATTGCGGAGGGGTCAAAATCCATCCACTTCGTGATTGGGAAGTTGCCGTTTATTCTTCCCTCCAAGTAGCCGCCATGGTCCTCCGGATTGCGCTCATTGAATGGTCGTGGGTTACTCGGAAAAAAAGTCCCAGGAGTATGCCCAAAGGGGTTTCCCGGCGCAAAAGTCGTTGGGAAATTCTTGTAGAATACAAAGCCACCATGATCCGGCTCGCTACCATCGCTGAGCAGCGTTTGGTAATATGTGATCTGTGGTGTGATGTGGGGAATTTTGCTTGTGCTTAAACGGATGTACGCACGATCGAATTGTTCATCCTGAACTGTGGGATCTGGACCTACCGTGCGAAAGCGCGTGAGGGTTGCTGGAACGATCCAGAAGAATCCGGGCGGCAACACATCGGTCTCAAAAGTAACGGCCCGCCGCTCAATAAAGAAGCCAATATCGCCTATCGTTACATCGATTGGGCCGAGGGAGAATTTGTAAGATAGAAAGATGTCGAGCTCATTAAATCGCGTTTGAGTGGTCGTTGGAAACCGGAGATACGGCACTGTGGTAGGTCCTGCATTTTCTGTTTTTCCAGAAATTCCGCCGCCACCGCCTTCACCGATAGACCAGCTTGGAGATGACGCATCATCCAATTGATGAATACCAAAAAAACCTAGTGTAAAATTCTCCTTCGTAACTTGCGCATTGAAATATGCAGCGCCGTCGGAATCCGGCGTTAAATTTGTCCCGCGAAAATTGTACTCCGACGTATATCCGAAATCCGCATACCATCTCCAGAAAACCGGCTTCTGTTCCTCGACCACATTTTTCGTGGACTTATATTCACCAGCCATCGTCACATTGTCTGGATTGACATCGCCGCGATTTTGACCGGCTGTCGGAATCTCAATGATCGCCGATCCGTGCGCGGTGGTCGGAACTTCAACGATTGTGTCGACACCTTGGGCGTAAATCGCGATCGGTGCGCCGACAAATGCTGCGAGCAAGAGGCAACGTTTAAAAGTCTTCGTCGCCACTGCGACGGTTCTATTTTCAAAGGCGGCAGTCAAGGCGGTCGCAGGTCTAACGAATTGGCAAAAGCTGGTCAAGCCCCGATTTTGCTTACTTCCTGTCGGACGAAACCCTACTGAGCCGTTTAGGACACAAAGGTTATTGCGGAAGACTCTCGTCACAAGTCACATCTCACCGATTTGACTAACGATGTCATCGCTGGCGTGGCCAGCGAGCACTAGCGGCGTCAGCGGAACTCGACGCAAAAACTCCGCCGACCGGTCTGGCCTACACCAAGTTAAGACGCTCGGCTGAGTCTCTCTCTGCCAAAATTAGAGCTGAATCACGAAGGAATTCAG
>QHQA01000192.1 GCA_003219695.1 Verrucomicrobiota bacterium | reverse complement strand
AGATCTCCACTGTGTGACCGGAACGTTGACTTTGGGATCGTGTGCGGCGACGTGAAAGTTCGGAATTGCGTAACGCGTGTCCGCCGTTCCTTCAACGCATAGTTCGTCCACTCCGTTCTTGACGAACGCCGCACTGCCAAACCGTCGGAGAGCTTTCGAATTTCTCGCGCCAATCCACTAACTCGACCTGCTCGTCGTAGTGCTTATCGAAGAGGAGATGCAGTTGGTAAAACGTCGAACCAGCGACCTGCCAGTGCGATTTCTTGTATAAGTCGCAGCGTCATGGTGTCGGCTAGGAGTTGATTGAGCTGCGCAGTCACTTCCAATCGTTACCGGCTCCTCCAGTTCGAGCGGCAGTAGATGGTTGACGGTTCCGTATGCCTGAATCTCCGCAGCCCGTTGATGAAGATGGGGCTGCGTGCTGATTTTTTCACGGGTCCCGTTGTTGGCCATGAGTTCTCCTTCCCTGAAATCACGCGCTCAAAAAGTGTTGTGTATAGCCAAGAAAAACGTCTGCGTATTCCGAGGGCGCAGCATGGTTCGCATCGGGATACATCAGACCTGTTCTCTATTCCTCCCCTCCCATTACTCTTCGTGCCGATCCTGATCAATATGGCGCGTGAAAAAGGAGTGTCTGCATACATAGATGAAGGACTCAACCGCTGGCCCGCCGTGCATCGGCTCGATGCGGCCCATCTATTCCGACTTGCTTTCGAAAAAGGCGATGCAAGTGCTTACTACCACGGCGTTGCTGAGGAGGGTGTACCGTTCCGGCAAATCGCCGAAGTCATCGGCCGGCTTTTGAACGTACCCGTCGTCGGCAAGGCTTCCGACGAAGCAGCCGCTTATTTTACCTGGTTCACGCACTTTGCCGCTTTGGATGTTCCGGCTTCAAGCAAACAGACACAAGAAAAGTTGGGGTGGCACCCCAATTCAACCTGGATTAATCGCCGACATTGATAGTCCGGCCTATTTCAAAGGCTGATCCGCCAAGGAAACTACATATGAAATGGATTGGGAAAGCTCACTTCGGTGGTTCGTGCTTGAACGGAATCTTCAAATGGCGGGCTTTATCGATCTCGATGATCAGGGCCACGCGGCCTTCGGGACTGCGCATGGGAAATGGTTTGCCCGTGTATTTGTGTGATACGAGATCAGTGGCTTTCAAATCAGGGTCGGGACGGTGTTCGACGACGCGACCACGAAGTTGAGCCTCGTTATATGGATCATCGAAATCGACGATCGAGATCGCTACTCGCGGATCGCGACGTGTGTTCTTCGCCTTCACTGTATTTTCACTCGTGCAAACGACGATTCGATCTGCCTCACGCGCGATCCAAACCGGGTCAGAATGTGGCGAGCCGTCCGACAAGAGCGTGGCGAGGTGCGCGAAATTAGCATGATCCACCATCTCCCTGATTTCAGTCGACAGTGCGATTGCCATAGTTGCCTCACCTTCCTTCTTATCATTTCATTCCAAGAGTTAAATCGTTTGCAAAGTATAATTGCAATGACAAAACAATAAAAAAGCGGCCCGAAATACTCGATTCGATTACTTCCGAGAAGGCGATTCTCGGACCCTATCTTTCGGGGGCTTGGGAATGGTTGGATAAAGTGGCTTGCCAGTAATCCGCACGAATAAAGGTGTCATCGCTTCTCGACTCGTGAAAGAAATCGAAACGCAGACGGTACGACGTTTCTGCTCGATGTGAATGTGCTCATGGCTCTCCTCTGGGAAAACTATGAACATCATCAAGTCGCGCGGGCCTGGCTTCACGGCACGCCTATCGCCGTTTACTCTTGCTCCCGATATACCTGTCCGTAGGTCTTGCCATAGGGATAAAAGCGATCGTGTTCACCGCGTTCCCAAGCAGCTTTCAGTTCGGGCGTA
>QHQA01000042.1 GCA_003219695.1 Verrucomicrobiota bacterium | reverse complement strand
CTATTCAACTATGGTTTATTCGTGGACATAGCATGCCGCGCTACCTAATTCTAACGCCCCAATCTTCGAGGAGGATTATGCTCGGAAGACAGCTCAAGATCGCTTCACTTCTGTTCGTGCTGACACTAGTTGCGACTGCGGAAACCATTCCTGCCGGTACGCACCTGACTGTCCGAACCAATTCCACAATTAATTCGGGAACCGCGACATCCGGACAGAGCTTTAATGCAAATCTGGTAAGAGATTTTACTGTGAACGGCCAAACTCTGGCTAAGGCAGGCTCGCCGGTAAAAGGAAAAGTGACTTATGCCAAGTCAAGCGGCAAGCTGCACGCTCCGGGCCAGCTCACGCTTCGACTGACATCGGTTGAGATCAATGGAAAAATGACTCCCATCTCCACCGGCGGCTATTTTGCCAAAGGCAAAAGCCATACCAAGAGCAACGTCGTGAGCGGGCGCTCTGATTGGCGGCCTGGTTGGCGGGGGTAAAGGCGCGGGAATTGGCGCACTCGCCGGGGCCGGCGCCGGAACCGGAGTGGCGGCATATACCGGAAAACAGGAAGCCGTCGTGCCGGCAGAGACTGCGATCACGTTTACTACAAAAACCAACGCAATCGTGAAATAGTGCAATCTGAAGCAGCACTTAGCATTTAGCCAAACAGTGTGCGTTGCGGGCTTTGGCTAAGTGCTAAATGCCAAGTGCTGCCTCCATACCGAGTCTTTGGCCTCGCCTGGATTATTCACGAAGTCTCTAGCCAAAAAAGAAAGGATGCTCTAAAAGGAATGATGAACACTGGGTTTCGGCACCCAGCATTCCCTTTTGGAGCATCCATCGCTTGATACAAAGTGTTCTACCACAACTGAGCTTCTCCTTCTACCGTCATCAACCCATTCACGCCGATTTTTCCGGCGGGCAGATCAGCAGCGACGCCGGCCTGCTGCCGCTGCGCGCCTTCGACGAGCGCCATCATCTGACCCGCGATCTGGCCGCGCGGCTCAGCGACCCGCGGGAAGATGACCGCGTCCGTCATGACTCGCTCGAACTGTTACGACAACGCATCTACCAAATCGTCGCCGGCTACGAAGACGCCAACGATGCCGACCGCCTGCGCCACGATCCCATGCTGCAAATCGTCGCCGATCAGAAACTCGGCCACCCGCTCGGCTCCCAGCCCACCCTGAGCCGCTGGGAGAACGCGCCTTGCGCCCGCGACTTGGTGCATCTCAACGACGCTCTGGTCGAGCAGTTCGTCCATCTCTGCGGCCATGAGGTGCGCCAGCGCGGCGAGATCCTGCTCGATATCGATTCCACCGACGATCCCACGCACGGCCAGCAGCAGCTCAGTTTTTTCAACGGCGCCTACGGCCAGCACATGTATCACCCCATGCTCATCTTCGAGCGCCACAGCGGATGCCTGCTGGCGGCGCGCCTGCGTGCGGGAAATGCCTCCAGCCATGCCCGCATCGTGCCCATGCTGCTGCGTCTGGTGCCGCGACTGCAGGCCGCTTTTCCCGGTGTGAAGATCAAGCTGCGCGGCGACCCCGGTTTCGCCCTGCCCCTGCTTTACCAGTTCTGCGAGTTCTTCGAGATCGAGTACGCCCTCGGCATCCCCGCCAACTGCGTTTTCCAACGACGTGCCGAACCGCGGCAGAAGCAACTGAACCGGCGCTATCGCCGCACCCAGCTACCGCAGCGCAGCTTCTCCAGCTTCCGTCATCGCGCCCGCTCCTGGCCGCGCCAGCGCCGCATCTGCTACAAAGCCGAACACACCGCCACCGGCACCAACCTGCGTTTCCTCATCACCAACTGCGCCGGTCGCGCGGCCCAGGTCTTCGCCTTCTACAACGATCGCGGCGAATGCGAGAACCGCATCGAGGAATTCAAAAACGGTTTTCGCGCCGACCGCCTGAGCTGCCATCGCTTTCTGGCCAATGCCTTCCGCCTGCTGCTGTACGGCTTCGCCTACAACCTGGTCAATCTGTTTCGCCAGCATCTGCCGCAGCCTTGGCGCTCGGCTCAGATCGAAACCTTGCGCACCCGCTTGTTCAAACTCGGCGCTCGCATTCGCCAGACCGCCCGTTGCATCCGCGTTCACCTGGCCAGCGGCTGGCCGTTTCAGAACTTGTTCCGCTCCGCCGCGCTCGCCGGCAACAGCAGTTGACCCGATTCCTTGCCGCCCAACTCAACTCTCACCCGCTGTTCCTGCGGAGCCGTGTTCAAAATCCCTCTTCCTGAGGTCGCGACCCCGAACTCTCCCTCACCTACCTCATGACCTGGCCGATTCTGCCCTTCATCAACGCCGGATCGCACATCCTCGCCAACAAATCTCAGCCGTGGTGAATTAAGCAGGCTAGGGCGTATGATTTTCCCCGGAGGTGCTGTATGCACCACCGAAAGCCCACCCGCGCCGAAACTCTCATCGAGCGCATCTATCGGGAAGAAACTGGCCACAAAATGCCGAATTCCATTAAGCGCATCCTGCTCCGCAAACCAGCCGCCAAACATAAACCGCGCTGAAAAAGACCTGTCATGTTTCTTATCCTTCCGATAGCAGTGTGCTTTATTGCTCAGTCTCGGTTTTGAATCC
>QHQA01000040.1 GCA_003219695.1 Verrucomicrobiota bacterium | reverse complement strand
CTCTTCTGGCTTATATTCTTGGCGTGGTACGACTACCCGGTCGTTCGGTAAATGTCCCTTAAAGCGTTCCATATCGTTTTCATTAGTTTCTCGACGCTGCTTGCGATCGGAACCGGCGCCTGGTGCATCTGGGTCGACTTGGTGGAGGGCGCGCCGATTTATCTTGCCGGAGCAATTGCCTCGTTTGTGGCTGCGGTTGCGCTGATCGCTTACGGTGTCTGGTTCTATCGGAAAATGAAACGGCTTCGCATCATCACATGAGAGCAAAATTTTTATCGGTCGTGCTTTTGTCGGTTCTGTTTGCCACACAGCAAGCCTCGGCTTGCCCGTTCTGCTACGGCGCGAAAGACGGCAAATCGACCGAGCACATGGCGATCGCGATCTGGTTTCTCTTTGGCGCAGTGCTGTCGGTGATTGGTGGGATCGGTGCATTCAGTTTTCACCTGTGGCGGCATGGGCGGACGCCGGTCGAGCCCTACCAGGAATTGACCGAGGAAGATCTGAGCAAATATGAATAGCCTCGCGCTGATCAATGAATTCCTCGGGCAGCCGCCGAATGCCTCCGCGCACGGATATCAGATCGACCATATCCTCGAGTTTTGTCACTGGTTCATGGGCGCGTTGTTTATCGGCTGGTCCACGTTTTTCATTTTCGTGCTGATTCGGTTCCGGAAACGGCGGCAGCCCGCTGCTGATCATGCCGGGGTGCGCAGCCCAATATCGACGCACTTGGAATTTTCTGTTGTGCTGATCGAAGCGGTGCTTCTGCTCGGGTTTGCTATTCCGCTTTGGGCAAAGCGCGTGAATCAGTTTCCGCCAGGCAAAGAGGCGCTGGTTGTTCACGTCGTCGCGCAGCAGTTCAGTTTCAACTATCACCTTCCTGGGCCGGATGGGCAGTTTGGCCGGCGCGATGTCAGTTTTGTCAGCAACTCGAACCCGCTCGGCCTCGATCCGAATGATCCCGCTGGCAAGGACGACATCGTGACGACTGGCGAACTTCATGTGCCGGTAGATCGACCTGTCATTGCGGAACTTTCATCGAAAGATGTGATCCATGATTTTTTTGTGCCAGACATGCGCATCGCGGGAGATGCAATTCCAGGTTCACTCATTCCGATCTGGTTCACCCCAGTCAAGACTGGGACGTATGAAGTGATTTGTGGCCAGCTGTGCGGCCTTGGCCATTATGGAATGAAAGGCACACTGGTCGTCGATACGCCGCAGGATTACCAGGCGTGGCTGAAAGAACGCGCCGAGCTTTCTGGCGGCGCGCACCCCACCTCGTCGCCGGGGGCACCGCAGCAGCAAAACAACCCACCTCGACCCGCAGCATCGCCAAGTCCCGGCGGATAGCCTACCGATTGAGGTAGGGACGCCGCGCTGTCCCTACCAGCTATGAGCGGCACGTTTGGCAGAAGATCAGGGAAATCGCTGAACCGCTTCGCATGGCTCACGTGCGTCGCAACTCTCTTGCTGATTTGCAGTGGCGGAATGGTCACCAGCAAAAATGTCGGCCTCGCCGTGCCGGATTGGCCGACCACGTTCGGTTACAACATGTTTCTGTTTCCCGTTTCCAAATGGGTGGGCGGAGTTCTCTTCGAGCACACGCATCGTTTGATGGGCTCGCTGGTGGGATTTCTAACGATCATTCTCGCCGTCTGGCTCTGGTTGAGCGAAGATCGCCGAGGGGTGAGCAACCTGGGCGTGATTGCGCTCGTCGGCGTCAGCTTGCAGGGAATTCTGGGCGGCCTTCGCGTTACCATGGTGAAAGATCAGATCGGCATCTTTCACGCCTGTGTCGCGCAGGCTTTTCTCGGGCTGCTCGTTTTCATTGCGCTTGTGACGACAAAATTTTGGCCAATGCTTGCACATCGGCATGTTGACTTACAAAGATTTATGCCAATCAAAGCGCTCGCAGTTGCGATCACGATTGCGATCTACGCGCAACTGGGGCTCGGAGCGACCATGCGCCATCAACATCGCGACCTCGCGATTCTGGACTTTCCGACTGCAAACGGCGCGTGGATACCGGATACCAGCGCAGCTGCGCTGGCAAAGATCAACGCCTGGCGCGACGCGCGCGACTTATCGAGCGTGGACCCATTCCAAATCTGGTTGCAAATGGCGCACCGATTTGTCGCCTTGGTGATTGCCATCGCGATCATCGCGTTTTGTCTTCGCGTGTGGAGGTATGCGCGTGACTTTAATGCGCTAAGGCGGCTCTCGAGCTTGTGGGTTGTGCTGGTCTTTTGCCAGATTGCGCTCGGCGCCTGGACGATTTGGAGCAACAAAGCGGCAGACATCGCCACCGCGCATGTCGCGCTCGGCGCGGTCATGCTATCTTTTGGGGTGAGCATTTCTGCTATTTGCTGGCGAATTTCGCATCGAAAGCTAGGGTGTCCGGCAGCTGCCGGACCGGGCGCGCCGCGTAGCGAACCAATTCCCGCGTGAAAACGGCCGCGATTGAAAACCCGACGGTTGCGCCTTCGCGTCGTCGGTTCGCAAGTGATCTCGCTGAGCTTGTCAAAGCGCGACTGACGCTGCTTGTTCTGCTTACGACGGCCGTCGGTTTTTATCTCGGATCGGGATCGCCGATTGATTATCGTGCGCTGTTTCACGTTGTCTTCGGAACGGCTGCTGCGGCAGCAGGCGCAGCCGCTCTCAATCAATGGTGGGAACGCAGAGCCGACGCGCTCATGCGCCGCACAAGGACGCGCCCGATCCCGGCTGGAAGAATGCCGCCGCTGCAAGCGCTGGCGTTGGGCGCCGGCCTGTCGATTTTCGGAGTTGTGTATCTGGCGATTGTTTGCAACGCGCTGAGCGCAGTGCTCACGGCAATCACGATCGCCATTTACATATTTGCCTACACTCCACTCAAGCGCGCCAGCACGGCCAACACCGCCGTCGGCGCAATTCCCGGTGCGATTCCACCGGTGATCGGCTGGGCGGCCGCGCGCGGGGACATCGGCGGCGGGGCGTGGAGCCTGTTCGCCATTGTGTTTTTGTGGCAACTGCCGCACTTCTTCGCCATTGCGTGGATGTGCCGCGAAGATTACGCGCGCGCAGGTTTCCGCATGATTTCGAGCGATGACCGCAGCGGCGAACGCAGCGCCAGCCAGAGCGTGTTCTTCTGCATTCTGCTGTTGGTGATGGCAGGGCTGCCCGCGTTTCTTGGAATTGCTAATTCGGCCTATCTTCTGGCCGAGCTTGTGCTCGGAGCTTTGTTCGTCGCCGTGGCGATGCATTTCCTGCGGCTGCGCACCACCAGCGCAGCGCGCCTACTATTCATCGCGTCGATTGCGTATTTACCGCTCTTACTTGCCGCCTTGGTTCTAACGAAATCATGAATGAAACATGCACGATTTTTGTAGGGGAAGCTGACAGCTTCCCCTACAGGCCGTTCAGATCACCGAAGGTATGAACATAACATCTGCGACGCTGAATCGGACGTCATCGCGCAACGCGACCGCTTGGAAAGTGACGCTGATCCTGATCCCGTTGGTCACGCTCGGTGGCCTGCTGTGGTTGCGGAACGTCGAAGTGGCAGCTCTGCGTCAGCGCGGCATTTCCTCTTTTGGCGCAGTGCCTCCATTTCAGTTCGTTAATCAGAACGGGCAAGCGTTCGGATCCGCGCAATTAGTCGGCAAGATCTGGATCGCGGATTTCATTTATACAACGTGCCCGGGGCCGTGCCCCATGATTAGCAGCCGGATGAGCGAATTGCAAAAGCCGCTGGAAAAGACCGATGTGCATCTGGTCTCGTTTAGTGTGGATCCAGGGAAGGACACACCAGAGGTTTTGCGCCGCTACGCGGAGACATTGCAAGCAGAGCCGGGTCGCTGGGATTTTCTCACTGGACCAAAGTCTGCGATCTACAAAGTTTCGCACGACGGCTTCAAGCTCGCGGTTTCCGACGGCAGCGATGCTCAGGGGATTCCAGTACACAGCACGCGAATGGTGCTGGTGGATCGGCACAGCCAAATCCGCGGCTATTATGACGCGACGGAACCGGACGCGATCACAAAATTACTCGCGGACACCAATCATCTTCTGCGCGAGCAGCCGCAATAATTTGTAGCCGCGGTCGTTGACCGCGGCAGCCGGGGTCAGCGCCCCCGGCTACAGATTCTATCCCACCGGCTCGGGCCCAGTGCCGGGTCCCTCCTCGCAGACCATGCGCAGATAATCGCGATACTCATTATTTGGTAACCCATCGATGATCCTGGCGAGATCGGCTTGGGTGATGAAACCCATGCGGAGCGCCACCTCCTCCAGGCAAGCAATCTTCAGTCCCTGCCGGTGTTCGATCGTGGCGATATAATTGCTGGCTTCCAGCAACGTGGTGGTGGTGCCCGTGTCGAGCCAGGCGACACCGCGGCTGAGCAATTTCACGTGCAACTCATTCCGGTGCAGATAAAGCAAATTCAGATCGGTAACCTCCAGCTCGTTGCGCGCTGATGGGCGCAATATCCGGCAAAGATCAACGACTTTGTTATCATAGACATAAAGCCCAGGCACGGCGAAGGGGCTTTTCGGTTGCTTCGGTTTCTCTTCGAGGCTGATCGCGTTGCCGTCAGCGTCGAATTCCACCACGCCGTAACGCTCCGGGTCGCGGACTTGATAGCCAAAAATGCACGCGCCGCGCTCGATCGCCAGCGCGTCGCGATAGAAGTCGAGTTTCCCGTAGAAAATGTTATCGCCCAGAATAAGGGATGCGCCGGAGTTGCCGATGAATTTCGCGCCGATCAGAAATGCCTGCGCGATCCCCTCCGGCTTTGGCTGTTCGGTGTATTCGATGCGAATACCGAGCTGTGTGCCATTGCCCAAATAGTCTTGCAACATTGGCAAATCTTTTGGAGTCGAGATGATCAGTACCTCGCGCAACCCGCCCAGCATCAAAGTCGCCAGCGGATAGCAGATCATCGGTTTGTCGTAAATGGGCAACAGCTGTTTGCAGACGATTTTTGTGAGCGGGAAGAGACGCGTCCCCGCTCCGCCAGCGAGAAGAATGGCTTTTTTCATTTTCGATTTTCGATCTATTCGACTCAGTTTGCGCGCTCAGGACAAGCTTTCGATTTCCGATCGCTCCGGCTCCAGCTCAACAGCAATTCGGCCCATTCGTTCCAGAAACGGGCTCCCGTCGTCAAATCGACGCCGATTTTTTGGTCGACCATTGCGAGCGCTTTTCGCGGAGCAGAACGGAATGTTGTTTTATCAAGGAGGAACGAGCCGCCGACCTGCTCGAGCAATTTTCGATTGCTCACACGACCGCCCACGCATTCGGCCAGCGCGTTCTGGGTCAATTCACGCGGTAACTCTGATCGCGGCTCGATCGTGGCGCTTACCGTGAGCCCGAGAAGCTTCTTTAGCATGAGCGCACAGACCAGCGCACGAGAACTCGTGGCGTGGACGTGCGATACATTTTTCTCTCGAAACAGTTTGTGGAACGCGAGCGCGAAGCGCGCCTGCCGCAAGAAGATTGCGCTCGGCACCCTGCTGCTCTGCTGCGCGCGTTCCTGTTCCAATCTCTGCGCGAGCACTGGGTTTGCGCGCCATTCTGCTTCCAGTACCATCGGATCCGCCAGAAATTCGAGCGATGGCGCGATTTGTTCCATCGCACGCTTGAACTGGACCGCGGAAACTAATTCGCACACGAACGGGACTATCGGTACATTGCGTCGTTTCATCTCCTCCAGCTCGCGTTCGAGAACAGGCAACTCTTTATCCGGCCAGCAATCGATGAGGTACGCGATTCCTGAAGCCGCTGTTTCGTTCTGGAAGGCGCGACGCTGATGAGATGATTTTACCGACTCATTCGATGCCGTCTCGAAGAGTTCGACCAGCGGCCCGACAGTATTCTTAATTCGGAAGTATTGCTCAATCCGCGCACGCCCGGCACGACCATATCGCGATCGCAGTTGGCTATCGCGCAGCAACTGCTCGAGCGCGTCAGTGAGCGCGGCGGTGTCGCCGGGGGCAACCAATGTGCCGGTCTCACCCTCTACGACCAATTCAGGAATGCCGGCGAGACGAGTGGAAACGACCGGGCACGCCGAGGCCATGGCCTCGAGGATCACGGTCGGAAAAACGTCGCTGGCTCCTTGAGCGTCGGTCGTCGAAGCGAGCGCAAAAACGTCGGCGGCGTGAAGTTTTTCTAACACCGCTTGCTGCGAGAGAGAACCGAGCAGATTGACTCGCGACGAGAGATTCAGCCCCTCGATCTTTGCCTGAAGCGTCTCCCGCAGCGGGCCGTCGCCAATGATATTGCACGTGAAATCGAATCCGCGACGCCCAAGCTCCGCGCAGGCGTCGATGAGATGATCAAATCCTTTGAATGCAACCAGCCGGCCGACGCTCAGAATGCGCAGGCCGGAGTAGGGCGCGACCGCCGGTGGCGCCGTCTTGTAAAGCGGCGCCGGAAATTGTTCCAGATCGATTCCGTTGTAAACACGGTAGATTTTCGCCGCCGAATTCGGACAGCGCTGGCGAAGCAGCTCGCTGCTGTAGTCGGTTTCAGCCGCGACGAATTCCGCAGCGGCGCAAATTTCGCGAAGAAGATCGTCGCTGCCGAGGTCTTTCATGAAATCCTGCCCGTGCGCGGTAACGCTGAACGGGATCCCAGAAATCTGTTTCAGGAAAACCGCCGTATGCGCTGCGCGATTAGCGAAATGTACGTGCAGATGATCGACTCCGTTTCGCGAGAAGAAATCAGCGAAATAGAGTGCGTTGCGCGCGCGCGAGCCTGCCTTCGCGCACGGGCCATATTTTCGCTCGTGCTGCTCGACGAGTTCGCCTGGCCACTTCCATCTTGTGCGTCCTGCTTTCGCATTTTTCTCCCAGATTCTCAGAATTTCCTGCGGCGGCGCGTAGTGAATCGGCGCGCGCAGACGGGAGATATGCTCGTGCCGCAAACTGGTGAGCGGGGGATGAACCGAACCAATCGTTAGCTCGACTCCGAGCCGCTCCAGCGCCAGCATCTCCGCGTCGCAAAACGTCTGCGAAATGACGGGATAGCGGGAATAAAGATAACCGAGCCGCATCAAGACCGGATGATTACGCGCCGCGCACCGAATAGCAACGGTAGGGCGTGACCGCTCGCTACGGCGGAGGCCGTCCAAAGAGACGGAGGCGGGCCGGGCGCGCCGCAGGGTCATTTGCTACGAAAACCGCACGTCCTTGCCCGGGTCCATCTCAAAATCCAGCACCAGGCAATCCTCCGTGTTCGGTTTGATCACTTCTTCCGTGAACTTCACGAAGATCGGGTCTTCGCGAAAAATGGCGTATTTGTCCATCGAGTCAAAATCGATGGCGATGAAGAATGGCCATGGCATTTCGGGGTCGATGCGTTTCCCGCATTTAATACTCAGGACCTCCGGAATTTTCAGGAGCTGCATCCGCGTGTTCATCATCATCGCTTCCACGCGGGCGGGCGTGACCTCGGGTTTCAGCTTGTAGAGGACGACATGATGAACCATGAGGCTAAAGCTAATAGGTGGTTCCAACGCGCCGCGCAAGTGCGAATCCGTGCCTGAATACGTCTCGTTTGCCGGGACCGCATCAGGGGGAAGCGCCGTTGTTGGGTCGACGATCTGTCATCGCGAGCGCAGGTGACCATGGTCAGTTTGGCGACTTGACAAGTCTTTTTAATCAAGCCATTCTGGTCAGATGACTACCGCCAGTATCACGCAAGCCAAAACGAATCTAAGCAAGTTAATCAAGAAAGTGCGACACGGAGAGTCGATCCTGATCCTTGACCGAAACATCCCAGTGGCGCGGCTCGAACCCCTGCCGGCTTCCAGCCGCGAGGCAGATGAAGCCAAGCTAGCCGAACTGGAACGGCGTGGTTTGGTCAAGCGTGGCACAGGCAAATTGCCGAGGGATTTCTTCAGACTGCCGCGATTGAAATTTAAAAAGAGTCTCGTGGAGGCGGTGCTGGAAGAACGTCGTGAGGTGCGATGGTAATTTATTGGGACACTTCGCCGATCATTGCGCTCTTGGTGGGCGAGCCGGCGGCAGCCCGTTACCGTCGATTTGAAAAGCAGCGGATTGTCACCTGGTGGGGCACATCGCTGGAATGCATTTCGGCCATCGCGCGACGGCAGCGAGAAGGCGAAGCGGCGGAAATCGTCGGTGAATGTTATCGCCGCCTGGAAGAGATGCGCGCTGGTTGGCAGGAGGTTCACGCCAGTGAAAGCCTGCATCGCACCGCCGCTCGCCTGCTTAAGACTCATCCGCTCCGCGCTGCCGACGCTCTGCAGCTGGGCGCGGCCCTGTTAGCGAGCAATTTCGAAGCGCATTCGGCTCGCTTTCTGACTGAAGACGCGCGCCTCAAGCAAGCGGCAGAAAAGGAAGGCTTCGTCATTGATTAACTGCGAGTGCCACATACTGGTCGTGACGCATTTTCAAGGGCTTCGTTGATTCTCCACCCCCACCCCGGACTCTTTTGGAATGGTCAATTCGCCCCAACCTGGACAAATAGAGTTCGTGATCATGGCCGGTCAGGATCAGCAGTGCGCACAACGTTTCAACTTCTGCCGAGAGCGGGTTGACAACGTCTCGCTCGATCTCTATCGATTTGTCCCGCCATATGCTTAATTAGAGTTATGCACCTATCGGATCAACACGCCTACCGCTGCAGATTGTGCGGACAACCTCTTACAACGGCCGCCGGGCGTCTCGCCAGCAATTCAGTTCTTTCGGTCGTGATCCCGGTGCATAATGAGAGTGACGAGATAGCTCACAACCTGTCGCTGATCCAACAAGGAGTATTGAAGACAGGAATGCCGATGGAGATCATCGTTGTTGATGATGGTTCGACGGATAGCACGTGGGGGCAGTTGGAACGATTAGCTGCGCAAATGCCGGAGTTAAAAGCGCTCCAGTTTACCAGAAACTTTGGAAAGGAAGCAGCAATTTGCGCTGGTTTAGCCCACTCAAGTGGACAAGCATGTATCGTAATAGACTCCGATCTCCAACATCCTCCTGAGCTGATTCCGGAAATGGTTCGGCTCTGGCGGGAAGAGCATTGGGATATCGTGGAAGGAATAAAGAAGACCAGAGGCACGGAACCCTTGATCAACCGAATCGGTGCGCGCTTCTTCTATCGCACTTTGAGCGGTCTTTCAGGCTATAACCTGTACGGTTCCTCGGACTTCAAACTTTTAGACCGGAAAGTCATTGAAGCGTGGCTCGACATGCGCGAGCGGAATACTTTTTTCCGGGGCATGATTAGCTGGCTGGGATATCGCCGGCAGCAGATAATCTTTTCGGTGCCAAAAAGGCGTTTGACCCAATCACGGTGGTCGTTTTTTGGTCTTTTCCGGTTAGCGGTGATTGCGATAACGGCGTTCTCGTCGCTGCCACTGCAAGCCGTCACGATTCTAGGCGGGCTTTTCCTTCTCGGCGCGATCACATTCTCAATTTACGTGCTTGTAATGTACTTCCTCGGCCTGGCGTTTCCTGGGTTTACCACGGTCATCGTACTCGAGTTGCTGATAGGCGGGGTGTTAATGATTAGCCGGGGCATCATTGGCACTTACATTGCTCAGATCTACCAGGAAGTTAAATACCGGCCGCGCTACGTCGTTGCACAAACTCTCAGCAGCTTTCCGAGTGAGAAACTCCGGGCTTCCCCCGAAGACGAGTTGTCAGCAACGACTCCCATACTGTCCGGCAAATCATAGGTTAGCAGTGACCAGGGGGCGCTTGGCGCTCCTGCCGACTGAGATGGAGTTATCAAAGCAGCATGAGCTAAAACGGCGGGAAGGCGACGCGATCCACATTCGCGGGGATTATCAAGCTCGCGCCCTACAATCAGATCGTGCTGCTCAACGATTCTGGCACGAAGCAAAATTCAGGTTGATCGAACGCATCGCAATGCCCGGTAAGCACGAGCGTGTGCTGGATGCGGGATGCGGGTCTGGAACCATTAGTTATTTCTTGTCTCAACACGCCGGCGCCGTGGTAGGCATAGATAGCAATCCCTCGGCAATCGCATATGCCAGTGATGCCTACAAAGCACCGAATCTACAGTTTCGGCTCGGCCAATTTGACGATCTTATGGGTGAGAAGCCATTCGACAAAATCTATTCCATTGAAGTGGTTGAACACCTGTATGAGGATCAAGTGGCAGACGTTCTATCGCTGTTTTACAAGCTGGCAAATCCAGGCGCTCAGCTCTTTATAACAACACCTAATTATCGCAGCGCTTGGCCCATTATTGAATGGCTGCTCGATAGGTTCGGTTTGGTCGCCAAACTGGACGAGGCACAGCATGTAACTCATTTCACCAAGCGACGACTCGTTGCGATGTGCGAACGCGCGGGGTGGACAGTGCGTCACACCGGCACGTTCAATGGGCTGGCGCCATTCCTCGCTCCGTTTTCCCGCCGCCTCGCCCTCGGTCTAGAACAAATCGAGTTTTCATTTAATCGGCTGCTTCTGCAAAACCTCTTGTTTTGTTTATGCACAAGAGATGTTTGATGTCTCTCTTTTTGCCGGATGACCAGGGACGTCCTACGTCCCAACGACTTTTGGGAGGCGCAAGTACGCAAAAGTAAATCGTGAATGTTCAGCGAAGCGATACTTGTCGTTTGTCCTACTACTTCGCCCTGTAAAGCTCATACGCGCCGCTCTTCTTGATAACTTCGCAGTTCTGGCAGTCTGAGTTTGAGCTAAGGACAATCGCGCCGGATGGGGGTTTGACTCCCTCGGCAAGACGAACAAACCCCGATATGGATCTGCCTTCCACAGTGGCGTACCAATACGCATCCATGTAAGCGGGACCCCACATGCCGTCCTCCAGATAGATTGGCCGCTCTGGCCGTGCGACTGCTGCGTCGTAGACTGCCTTGTACCCAACGTCGAAGGCAAACTCTCGCTTTGGTCCTTCACGCCAGAAAGTGATTTGGAAATCGACAGCTTGTGCAACGGTCGCTGCCAGCAAAATTCCAAGAAGGCTAAGTCGGATTGGGTGCGACAGGCCTTCCGTAGCAACTGTGACCCGATCCGGTTCGCTACTGTACGATCTTTCCGTTGTGCCGCGTACAACCTGCTTTGGTCCACCGAGACCGAGCAGCCATTCCAGCGCTGGAACCGTAAGCACCAGCAGGAAGACGGCGTAGCCCATCAGCCGCAGCTCGTGAAACGGCCAGTCTGTGATAGCGCCTGGCACAATGGAAGCCGCCAGTCCATAGAGCACAAACCGCCACCAAGGCTCGCGCCAGCGGCGGGCAATGACCAGCAGGAGACCAGCCATTGCCAGAATGAAGGTGGCAAAAAGTATTGCTCCGCCCGAACCTTCGACATGATGATGCCAATGAGGATCTCCCGTGATAAGCAAAGGAGTCAGACTCTGATCCTGCAAGTAGCACCTGACAAACTCGGCAACCTCAGATGCGATTTCTGTCCAAGGTGCGTCAGGCCTGATGTAGGTAACTTCCCAGAGCCGCTTTGTTAGCACGCCAGAATGTGACCGATTGAACAGAATGAGTGGTACCAACGTTACCGCGTAGGCGAACCATATCTTGAGTACACCAAGTAAACGGTGCTTCGTGGTCGCGAGGAAGAGTAGTCCTAATGCGAACAATGGCGCCAGGACACGGCCGCTGAAATAACCGTATGTTACCACTGTTAGACTACCAGCGACGACAACGATGTCTCGCCAGCTCCATCGTTCTTTCGATTGAATCCGGTAGGCCGCAAGCAGGAACAGGACAACTGTGAAAGCAGAAAAATGTGCATCCCAGACCAATCGGCCGATTTCGAAGAACCAAGGCGTCAGTAGCGCAGTCCCCGCGACGATTGTGCCGATCGTACGCTTGCCAGAAATGCGCTTTGCCAGCACGCCAAGCAGCAGACACGCCGCAAACATCCAGAAAGCGGCGAACGTTCGTGCCACCGGAATGCTCGGATGGAAAAATCGGAACACAGTTGCCAACAAATAGATCGTGAGTGGGTTAATATACGTTGGGTTGCTGACTGCATACTCTTGGAAAAGCAGAGGGAACCGCGGTCCGACTTCGCCAGCTCCAGTTCGAGAGACGAGATAAGCATTGTAGGCGGTCGCTGACTCGTCAAGGTAGAAACCTGGTGGATTCTGTGAAACGTCCCAGGTGTAGAGGCGGAAAAGAAGGATCACAGCAGTGGCGCATAGCAAAATTCGCAGGGTTTTTTGGGTTACACCGGCAGCGCCTCCCGTGACTGGCATGTTATTCATCATAGCTTGCGGTTACCTGGTCTGCAGGGATATGGCAGATACTCGCGCGGAACCGGTGTTTAGGACAAAAAGTCTGTCTCTTGCCAGCGCGAGCCCCGATGGACCCTCCAGTTTGTCTGGCGGCGTCGGCGTTAAGGTCCCGATTCTCTTGCCATCAAGATCAAAAACGAGAATCCAGTTCATATTCGCGCTCGACGCATACAGACGGCGTCTCCGTGGATCTATGGCTACGTCTTCAAAGCCATACGGCTGGCCCCATTCGGGGACTAACCACTTAGTTAGGAACTTCCCATTTGAGTCAAATGTCTGGATTCGTCTGTTAATTGGATCGGCAACATAAACTTTGTTGGTTGTCGGATCGACCGCGACCGAACTAAGGCCTCTGAACTGTCCATCGCCACTTCCTTCGCTGCCCCAACTCGCAAGGACCTGACCATCGGGACTGAACTTCACGGTTCGGTTGCGACCCGAATCGACAAGATAAATCGAATCATCAGGGCCAATAGCGATCCGGCGCGGGCCGTATAATCCAGGCGCCCACTCAGCGACGAGAGTCCCGTCAGGTCCGAGTTTCTGAACGCGGTGCTTGGAGCCTATCTCCGCGACGTAAATATTGCCCGCGCGATCAATTGCGATTCCATTCGGCGCTTCAAATTGTCCTATGCTCGTAACGAAAGCGCCGTTTGGCGAGAATTTTTCAATTCGCCCGTTGCCGGTATCAGCTACAAAAATGTTTCCGGCACTGTCAGTCGCAATAGCTCGTGGGCCGTCAAACTGACCTCTTCCATTCCCGTGGCCGCCTTCAAAAGCTGTGACGGGTAGCTTTGACGAACGCTGACGTGCGAGGCGTGGGGGGAGGGAATCTGGAATTTTGTAGATCACTAAATTGCGAAACACGAGTCCTTTCACTAATGGCTCTTTCTCATAGTTAACTTCCGTGCGAGAGCTACTGTGAACAGCCCACAGATCGATGACTCCTGCGGCGAGAATACAAGCTGTCACTGTGCCGGCTAGGACTTGGCCTAACATAGCTGCAGCCTTTACCCTCGACGACCGCCAGGAGCCGTAAGCCACCAACAGACAACACAGCACCACTACGACGCCTATAAAGAGGGCGGCGTTCCAGAGTGGCAGCGCAGCTAATAGCAGTCCTGAGAAAACAAAACTCTTGGCAGGGGCCAGTGCAGACCTGGCGCTTGTGAGGAATCTCGAGGCAAAACCTCTCTTGAGCCGATTCCAGTTACTGCCTTGCTTCGATCCGCGCAAAGCTAGATTGGCATCGGAGGTGGTCCCAGCCGCCGGACTCCTTTGGCGATACTGAGCAACCAAGAAAATTAATACAAGGAGGAATATTCCGATGACCAAAGGCAGATGTCGCTGGTTCACAAAAGCAATCTGGTTCCAAAATCCCCAAGTCTGGTCGCGATCCGGGTGCTCCGATGCGAGAAAATTAGATAGATGCCGCAGGGAGCCATGGAAGAAGAAAAGCGTGGCTCCCAGCCGTCCTACAACACGTGAGTTGAAGAGCAGCTCGCCTAGTGCCATCACTAGTGCGAGTGTGCTCGTTAGGGCGAGCACGCTAAGCACAGTCACGCTCCAAGCTAGATTTAGCCCAAGAAATTCCAGATTGCCGGCCTGAAAATAGAAACGAAAATCAGAATGAATAGCTTGGCCGACATAGTACGGGCTTTGGGTTGAAAAGTTGTCTCCCAGCGCAAAACCTTGCGCGATTGCTAACTGCGGACCGAAGTCGCTAACCTCTATTCCAGAGAGGCGTATCCGGCCCTGTTTATTGACATACAGGGTTCCTATCAACAGAATGCACACCGCGACAAAAAGAGCGCCGAGCGTGATCCAGTCGTAAATCGCCCGACCGGGCGCGCGCGGCTCAATCATCTCGAGTTTTGGCGATCTTCTGGAAAGCCAAAAAATCGCTACAGCCGCGGCTACGAGGAACAGAATGTCTGCCCAGAGCAGAGGATCGGCTGTGCGGTAACAGGCAAGCCCCGCCAGATACGTGAACCACGTGCTGAGTAAGACGCCAACCAGCGTGGCTGTCGCACAGCGGTGCTGGACGGAAACGAACCGGTAAAAGCGCTGGCAAAGAAGATCGCCCAGAGCAATCGCCAATGCCAAATAAATCAAAGCTAACATACCCAAGCCGGATTGTTCAAAAAACTTATCGGATACGAAAGGTCGCTGTTTGTCATAGATCGATCGAGCTCACATGATTCCCACCCATGTTTATCACGTAGAGCTTTCGGTTTGCTAAGGCCAAGGCTGACGGTCCTTCGAGTTTATCGGGAGGTTTTGGCCTTAAGCTACCAATCCTAGTTCCATTCAAATCAAAGATGAACACCGTGCTTATATGTGCGCTCGACGCATACAGCCGCCCTGTCTGTGAATCGATGGCCAAGTCTTCAAAGCCAACCGCCTGTCCCCATTCGGGCACTGACCATTTGGTCACAAATTTTCCATTCTCGTCAAATATCTGTATCCGCTTGTTTCGCGGATCGGCGACATAAACTTTGTTGGTCGCCGGATCAACTGCGACCGAGGTTGGGTCATTGAACTGTCCATCGGCATTTCCGGCGCTGCCCCAGACTGCCAGCACTTCACCATCAGGATTGAACTTAACGATTCGGGTGCGCCCCTGATCGACAACATAAATTGAGTCGTCACGACCAATGGCGATGCGGCGCGGCCCATAGAATCCCGGCTGTGGTCCTTTCCACTCGGCGATGAATATGCCATCGGGCGCAAGTTTCTGTACACGATGATTGGAGGCTTCCGCCACATATATGTTGCGAGTTCGGTCAATGGCGATCCCATTAGGATCTCCCAACTGTCCGTGGCTGGTTCCTTTGGTTCCTACAGAGCTGAGGAAGGTGCCGGTTGGCGAGAATTTCTCGATTCGCCCGTTACCGGTGTCGGCAACCAGAATATTTCCGTTGCCATCGACAGCAATTCCGGTTGGCGAATCAAATTGCCCCTTTTCAGTTCCCCTGCCGCCTTCAAACATGTTAGGCACACCTTTAGACAGAGAACTAACTTGAGGAGGCGGCGTCCCGGGCACGTTATAGAGAGGAGTAGGAGGCAAGGTGCTCACGCGTTGCTGAAATTGGCGAATGTTCTTGTTAGGGATATTTAAAACGTAAAAGGTCCTTAGTCTTCCCCCAAACGAAAACGAAATCGCATCCTCAGTTCCAAGATTGCGGAGCGATTGGAACATTCGGATTATCCTCTCTGTCTTGGGAGTTCTCTCCCAGATTAGCTTCAAATCCTTGTTGCTGGGAGGATAACTAGCAAGTGCCCTTTTGTTAGCGTTCCACACATCTTGCTCGCTCATCACATAGAAAAAAGGGTACCCACCGCAAAACGATAGAATTCTGTCGTCGTCGTAATCACGCAAAAACAGATGAATGATGGAATAAGCATCATCCTGGCAAACGAATGTGTCATATGGAGCATCCGGAATTCCTTCAATCCGGTTGAACTCGTTGTGCTCCAGGTGAGGAGGACCGGGATGTTCCTGTCCGGCCACAACATGTCTTAAGAAACGCGAGACAGCGACCTCGTGTTGCGCATAGTAGCGAATCGAAAACGGACTTGTGGTCTTACTGTAGATGTACCGAACGGATGGGACGAGGCCGTCTAGCAGAATTAGCGCCGCTACGGCGCCGGCAACAACTTGCACGCCGGGCCATGGTCGCAGCTTTAACAGCCATGCAACCGTGAAGCTCATCAGAATCATCCAGAATGGGATGGGTAGAAGCAGGCGGTTCTCGATCGATCTTGCGATAAATGCTCCGACAACTGGAATCGTCGCCAGCAGCACAATTTCAAAACGCTTCTCCCAGACTGCGAGCACGACTCCCGGAACTAAGAACCAATAATACGGCAGAGGTATAGGCAGAGTGTCTGGGATAAAGAACCGCAGAGCCGGGACGCTCAAAAAGCAGCTCCGAAGCTGC
>QHQA01000191.1:567-778 GCA_003219695.1 Verrucomicrobiota bacterium | reverse complement strand
TATCGGCGGTTTCAAATTCATCGGCCATGCGAATAAGGCAGGCATCAGCGAGATCAATCTTGCGATCGCGATACTTTCGCAGGATCTGTTTTAGGCCAGCCGCTTCCCGCGAAAGCTGGAAAGGGATTTGGAAAATCCCTGCGACCACGTTTTCGATCACGGCTTCCGGCGCGCCACGGAGATTCCCCAGTAAGTAGCAGCTTTCGGCGAT
>QHQA01000191.1:0-468 GCA_003219695.1 Verrucomicrobiota bacterium | reverse complement strand
ACGATCACGCCGGTATCGAGCAGAACCGGTTTCACCTGCCAAAGTTCCGCAGATGCTTTTTGTTCGAACCTAGATCGGGCACACCGGAGCGGAATTTCCCCATGCCGATGATCCCTCGCTTTTTCCTGAGGAGATAGCTCGCTTCGAGAATGCGCAGACCTTCCCGGACAACCTGAGAAGGGGTCCAGCCCAGCTCGCGAACGAGCACTGCCAGCCTCTTTCGCGAGCGATCATCCAGTCTCGCCTGAATTGCAGAACCCATGACTCTGATTGTACTACAAATCAAGAGTTGTAGGACACAGACATCGTCGAGTCGAAGATGCAGAGGGGGCGTGCCGTTGCGCGGCTTATTTTTTCCTCTTGACTTCAAGGCAGAGCCTCCATACTATGTGCCTCTAGGCCTAGACTAACACTGGCTGAGTCGGCGTGGAGAGAACTTCCCACCCATGAAAAACCGCGAGCAGCGAG
>QHQA01000190.1 GCA_003219695.1 Verrucomicrobiota bacterium | reverse complement strand
GGAATTTCATTCTTGATCCGCTGGGAACTGAGCGCACGGTTGACGTTCGCGCCTGCGAGGCCTGCGTGTCTGATATCTGCCCACAGGTTAGAGATGTTGCGGCGACGAATAGCGCCAGGCCGCAGATGATTCCGAAAAACCGCAAATGTCCAACTTCTGAATTACTCATTTATCGACTCCTTTAATGATTTAAGAATGGGGAATTAGATTTCGTGCGCCAATTGAGGAGCGAGCCGCTGCGCAGTTAACAAACGCGACGAAACATCACAGTATTTCGCAATCGGCTTCAACTTGTGTTGCGAAAAGAGGATCGTTGCGTGGCAAATGAGCAGCGCGCTTTCCGAAGGTCAACCGAGTTCTTCCGCGGTTTTCGGCCAGTCTTCACGCAGCAGCCGCGACAAGGCGCGATCGGCGAGGAGCTTTCCGCCAGTCTGACACGTTGGACAATAGTTAGTTTCGTTCGCGGCGTATCTAATTCGCTGCACCTTGCTGCCGCAGCGGGGGCAAGGTTCTTTGTAGCGACCATGTACGGCCATGCCGGCGCGAAATGCCGTTACCTTTTCCGGAAATTTGTCACCCGTTTCTTCGCGCAGACGTTCAACCCACTGCATGAGAGTCGCGCGCGTCGCGGCATGAAGACGAGCGACTTCCGCATCATCTAATTTCCGTGTCAGTTTCACCGGCGAGAGTTTGGCCTGCCAGAGGATCTCGTCCGAATAAGCATTGCCGATCCCGCTAAAGAGATGTGGATCAGTGAGCGCGCGTTTGAGGGTGTGATTTTCCGACTGAAGGATCGCAGTAAAGCGCGCGAGATCGAGATCAATGACTTCAGCACCACCGGGATCCAGACTTCGCAGGCCGGCTTCGCCTTTAAAAAGATGAAGCGATGCCCGTCGTTGCGTACCGGCTTCAGTTAAGGAGAGCGCGCCGTTGTCGAATTGAAAAGTAGCGAGTTGATTTTTGGACTTTGAAGAACTCAGCACCCTCCCTGACGGTCGGGTTTCTGCCTTCCAATGCAACCGGCCGGCGATCATCAGGTGCAGAACCAGCCAGAGCTCGTCTTCGAACCGCGCGCAGATACGTTTGCCCAGCCGCCGCAACTCGAAGACTGTTTTGCCTTCAAGGCTACCGATTGGCGGACTGGCAGTGCGAACGAGGAAGGGCGAATTCAATTGAATACGTTCTAGTTTGTGTCCAAGGATTCGCTTTTCGAGCGCCTCGATATAGATTGTGATGTCAGGAAGTTCAGGCATGCTACGGCAGATTAGCGCGGACTGCCTTGGATTCAGAAGCCAACCAGCTCCTAATGCGAAAAGCCACTTGTCACGTTTCAATGAGCATGATAGTGTACCGCCGCTCCTCGTAGTTCTTGCCCGATAACTGAGAACATGGCTTGCTGCGTTAGCACCTACTCCCGCGTTTCGTGGGTGATGCCTCTAGTCGCTAGTGTGGCTCTTAAACAATTGGGGGACAAAAAATGAAACTCGCAAGATTCATCATTGCACTCGCAGCCACCCTTGCGCTGATCGCGGTTTTGGTGCTGCCGAAAATCATTGAAGCAAAGAAATCGGCCGCCAATTCTGCGCCTCAAGGTCGCTCTGAAGTGATCACGGGAACTTCGGTTCACAACGACAAATCCGAGCCTTTGCGCGACATGAAGCAGTTGCCAATCATGCGAAAGCCTGAGCGCGAGGCGAATGAGAACCCAAAGATTTCGCATTCGCACCGAGACGTAAGCGATCCGGTCGTACAAAACGCGACCACGGCGCCCGTCACCGCGAATATGCCGGGAACCACGCTTAATTTCGATGGTATTCCGTTTCCCGGCGTGGCGTGCAACTGCGCGCCGCCCGATACGAATGGAGAAGTTGGCGCGACGCAGTACGTACAGATCGTGAACGAGGGTTACCAGGTTTTTGACAAGACCTCAGGGGCGTCGTTGTTAGGTCCTTCAGGGATCGCGACGCTATGGAGCAGTTTTGGCGGCGTCTGCCAGAACAACGGTAGTGGCGACCCAGTCGTACTTTACGATCAACTTGCGGATCGCTGGGTGATTAGTCAGTTCGCCGGTGTGAGCGTACCGACTGATGAATGCATCGCGGTATCGACTTCCGGTGACGCGACTGGATCGTATTTCCGCTATGACTATCACCTGGGTTCGAACTTCTTCGATTATCCACACCTGGGCGCATGGCCGGATGCTTACT
>QHQA01000189.1 GCA_003219695.1 Verrucomicrobiota bacterium | reverse complement strand
TCGCCGATCACCACTTCGCCGCAGATATTCATCAGATCGAACATGCCGCGCATGGCGTCGCACGCTGCCGCGTCCGCTGCTTCCTTGTCGCCGCGTCCGAGCCAGCGCAATGAATTGAGCGCTGCCGCTTCTGTCGCGCGTACGAAATCCAACTCGATGACGCGTTCGATGTCCTGATAATTCTGTTTCGGCAGTCGCAGAGCCACGGAGTTTCAATTTTCACGCATCTCGCCCACAATGACAAGGCATCAAGGAGTGACGGTTTCCCAACCGTCACGTTGAAATCGACGGCTGCCCAATCCGTCGCTCCTTGTTTACCCGCGACTCTTTGCTTAGTGAATCACCGGCGACGTTTAGAGTGCGCTGAGGACAGCGCACACTACAGCCAACAGCTTGCTTGGCTTCGCACCCGCGGCTGCGAAGCTGGCGGCAGTCAGCCATGCCGCGATCCGCAACTCAAGCGCCCGCGCGCTCATCGCGCGGGCTGAATTTCAGGTTTCTTCTCAAGCGGCACGCGCAACTCCACAAGCGAAATGCACGTATCGCGAAAATGCGTGCCGCTATACACACCTTTGATCACCAGCTTGATTTTGCTGACCGGCTTGGTGTAATCGCGCACCCGAATCAGGTACGGATCTTCGAAGCGCTCATCGGGAATGCTCTCCGTAAACGTGTGCTCATCGTTCAGTGTGATTTCGAGCGCAGCGACGCGGTTGTTTTTCCGCCAAACATCTTCGCGACCATACTCATAATATCCAGGCCGGATCAAAATGCCGTAGAGCGGCAGCGGGCGTTTAACATCGAGCGTGATGCTTTCGCCGATGCCATCGTCCTTGGCCATCGAGTGTAATGCTCTCGCCGACGCCATCGCCCTCCACGCCTTCGCACCAGGGAGTTTGCAATTCGCGTTGCGAGTCGGCCTTGATGTTGACCACGTCGTAGTTGCGCTTCCCTTGCGCCGACAACGTTGAGCTTGCGGTCGCATCGTAATCCGTGTGATCGAGAAAGTATTGATCATTCCGAATGACGTAGGACGCGTGACGCTGGAGATCCTCTTCCGAATAGCCAGTCGGATAAGAATCGTATTTTGAATGCGCGATAATGCGGATATCGTCCGCTGGCGTGGGCTCTAAGTTTTCAAATTCCCATTCGTACCGAGTGTCACTGATCTTCCGGAAGCGCTCCTTTGGCGCTTCGATCGAGACGTCCTCCGGCTCAGGGTGCAGGATGTTGATCTCGATTTTGCCTTTGCCAATCGGTCCTTTCCAGGTGGCCGCCGGCGAAAGCGAGTACGCAAACGCCGCGTCGCTGACGTGTTCATCGTCCGAAACCGATTCGCTCTGTTCGGCGTACTTCGCAGTGTAACGGATCGTGACCTCGCGTGTTTGATTCCGTTCGAGGGGTATCACGGATTTCTTCCACGACTCGCTGGTAGAGACGTTTTGCTCCCAGATTTCTCCGGACGTCGTTTCGCTGCTTTCTTCTTTCGGTCCCAGTATATTTGTCCACCCGACTTCTCTTCCGTCGATGGTCATTCGGTAATGACCAACGTCGGCTGCTTTTGCGTCGGTATCGGCATCCGGATTTTTCCCCCAGCGCTCGACTGGGAAAAAGAAATCTTGTTGCACCTTCGCTCCGGTATTGCGCATGCGATAATGCACCTCCACCGCTGCGTACTCCGGATACAGATCGATTTTCAGCGTTTCATTTTCGATCGTGACATCGGTGTGCCGGTCTTTGTTCGAGGCACTGGCGCTGCCCGTCCCTGGAACGCCCGTCTGCCAGGCACCGCCGTTAGCGCAAAGTGTGTATGTTGCGACGGCAAGCGACCCCATCGCGGTCAACACTTTCTTCATTTTCTGCACGTTTTGCCAAAGCCGGCGTGCAAGAGCGAGGGCATAATTGGGTCGCCGACAGTGGCCGTTTCTACTTGCACTACGCAACATGCGTAACGCAAAATGCGTAATCTTGAGAAACCCATTCGCATACGGAGGCGTTGTCAGCGGCGATGCTTTCTGCAATCGGCAGAAGGAATTGGTCGACCTGGTCCGCGCCGCAGAGAACGCGGAGAGACTGTTCGTGTTCTCGGAACGCCGCTACGGAAAAACTTCGGTCGCCCGCGCCGCGCTG
>QHQA01000039.1 GCA_003219695.1 Verrucomicrobiota bacterium | reverse complement strand
TCGCTCTCGCGGCTTAATTGACCGCGACGTTTTCGCAGTGACGCCTGCTAACGGCGAAAACGTGGACAGCAGGCTGGCGAATCGGCGGGGCGACCGCGCCGGTTCGTGAATCGATTTCGTGGACGCTCGGGAGCCGGCAGTGCGCCGGCGCATGGCTTGGCTCCTCAGAATTTATCGCCGGATAAACATGTAGATGTTTGCGCGGATAGCGACGAGGACAGGGGTTCAACTCCCCTCGCCTCCAATTTATTGATAAACAGCCCCCGAAAATCGCGGACTGACAACGATACTGACAACACGTCCAAAGTTGTGCGCCGATGTCGGAAATGGCTTCACCGGATCGCGCTAGAATCGGTTCTGCCAATGATAATTCAGCAGCTCTCGCCAGCGTCCTGCACACTCGCTTGCTTTGAAGCCTTCCTCGCTCAAAACGGAATCTCTATCACACAACGCCGGATGAAGAAGATGCGTCCCGATATTTGCGGCAATCTAAACGATGTAAATCGGTGCGTCTATACGCAGCATTATTCGGAAATTGGACACGCATTTGGATTCACGTGTTCCGAGATCGTGGATGGTTATGTTCTATTTCCCTGCTATCCGGCGTCGGCAATATTGCTGGGCACGGATGCCGTGACCGGAACTGCTCATTCTCTATTGTGGACATATTTCAACAAGGCCAACGGGGTCGGATTCGCAATGAATCCTGCTGACAATCATTATCTCCGCTTTCACGTGTCGAAACTGAATGAATGGAAATGCAAAATTTGGCACTTACAAATGGCGTGACCCCGACTGCGCGCGTTTATGAAGTGCGACCGCGTAGCGACAAACGCGGCGTCAATCTGATTTCCCATGCGCTCCCATTCGGTCGGCTCTGGTACTCTGAACCTCGCGGTAGCGTGCTCGAAAGTTGTCACGTTGGTCGCTAAAAGAAGAGCCATATGATCATCAACCGTTTCCGCCTAAAAGCTCTGTGGCCGTGGCTTGTGGAGGCGCGACATGCCTGGCTAGCCGCGACCGTCATTTGCGTTGCTCTCGTTGTAGCACTTCGACCGCATACTGCGGAGCCGGTCATACGTCTCACCGGACTGTGTCTTCAGCTACTTGGTATAGGTACAGTAATTTGGGGCATATCGGAAACGAGGGCACTTTTTGGACACCCATCGTTTGCGAGCAGGGCAAGAGCCTGGCTGGGCAGATTTCCCCTGTTGCGGCGCGATGCAGTGGTTGCAGTAAGTGGCGTCGCACTCTCAGCCGCCGTCGGTAAGGTCAGAGCGCAGGTAATACACGGACCGGGGCCGAATCCCACTATTCAGACCCGTCTCGTCGCCGTAGAGAGAAATATCAACTCGATTCATGAAGATATTAGTCAGATGCAGAAGGAAATCGACGAGGACCTTCGGAAGATAGCAGACGCCCTGAAAGGTGAGACGCAATCAAGGCAAACAGAAGACAGAGCAATTCAACACAAGTTAGAAGCAACCGGAACGGGAGGTGTTCACATTTCCGCGATTGGAGCATCATGGCTTTTTGTAGGAGTAGTCCTCAGCACTGCCGCCACAGAGCTTGCTCAGCTAGTCAAATGACGCCGCGGCTACGGGGCATTTACGAAGTCCGACCGCGCAAAGATCATCGCGGCGTCGATCTGATTTCCAATGGGCTGCCATTCGGGCGGCTGTGGCATGGCGAACCGAACGTCGTCAGTAATGCAAACGGCGAATTATTTCGAGCGCGAGCACACAAGCAGCCATCCAAACATCATCGCAGATGCGTTTGACTCGATATCATGAAAACTCTTCTGCAATATCGCCGTTTCGGAAGTCACCAGCGAGTTCTGCTGCCGCTTCTGATGGTCATCGGTCTATCATCCTGGACTATAGCTGGTGACTTCGGTCCTGCCGCGGGGAACGCCTGGAGCGCCACGGGTTCGATGCAGGACGAGCGTTGGTGGTTTACAATGACAACGCTGATGAACGGAAAAGTGCTGGCCGCCGCTGGTTACAGCTATGAAACCTATGACCTGGCTTCGGCGGAACTTTACGATAGCACTACCGCAACATGGTCACCCACGGGCAGTATGAGAAACGCCCGTTTTAGTCACACTGCCACCCTGCTCTTGGATGGGCGCGTGCTTGTCGCCGGCGGTTACAATGGCCTGGAAAGTATGACAAGCGTCGAAATCTACGATCCGAGGCGGGGACGGTGGACCAGGACGGGTTCTCTTCATGTCGGCCGCGAAGAACACATGGCAACGTTGCTGCAAGACGGAAGAGTGCTGGTGACAGGCGGCTATGGCGACCTGGTCGGCACTTTGGCCAGCAACGAGACCTATGATCCCGCAACCGGCCTGTGGACAACCTCCAGCGACATGAATGACCCACACTGGTGGGGCACGGCCACAACTCTGCTCGACGGCCGAGTCCTGGTCACCGCAGGCGGGGGAGTGTCGGGTCCTCAGACCTCGTGTGAGCTATTCGATCCCGTAACTCGCACCTGGGCTTATACTGGCCGGCTCCACGCTGCCCGCCTTCTCCAGACGGCCACTCTCCTCGCAGATGGCCGAGTTTTGGTTGCCGGCGGTCAAGATTATCTCAATAACTCGATCCGCACGGCGGAGATTTGGGATCCTGCCACTGGCGTTTGGACGGTCGTCGGCAGGCTGCACCAGCCTCGCGCCAGACATACCGCGGCTCTTTTGCCCGACGGACGTGTCCTGGTCGCAGGCGGAGAAGACTATCAAGGAAACCAGGACAGGCGCACTTGTTACCGGTCGACAGCAGCATGCAACCGCCACCTTGCTTGATGGGAGAGTTATGGTGGCTGGAGGCTACGACCAAAATGGCGAAGGACTAGGCAGCGCCGAGCTTTTCAGTCCGTAAACGCTTCTTCGGTTTGACGTGCGATTGCGGCCAGGCACGCGGAATTGCATCAGAGACTCGGAACAAGTTCGATGGCATTGTTCAAAGACCATTGTGATTTAACAACAGTGAGCTATTAGTGGCGCAGAGTCCTCCCTGAACCTTCGGCGGATTTCTATTAAAATTGAGGTCGGGGGTAGCGTATTACGCAAAGCTCAAATTGCCCTGCTTGGAACCAAATTGACTCATTTCGAAACGGCAAAAGGGCACAACGGGATACATAGCATTATTTTCATAACGCGTACTTGCTGTTTCAAAGAAGCAAGTACGCCGCTTCCAGGAAAGGGCCGCACTTCAATTTAAAAACTTATTTTTTCGGAGGCGGTGTAGCTGTTGGCGAGCCAGAATCAGAACCACCAGAGGAGCCACCGCCGGAATGACCACCACCAGAGGAGCCACCGCCGGAGGAGCTACCGCTGGAGGAGCTACCGCTGGAGGAGCCGGAGCCACTTCCGGATCCGCTGTCAGTTCCAGTTGTCTGCGCGTAACAGGTACTAACGTCGCAACATAGTACAAACCACGCTGCGACCGATAGGAACATTACGAGCACAATCTTTTTCATAATCTGCTTTTAGCATGTGCGGAATCCGTATTGCAAGCTTTTCGGTAGTGTCCTAATTTGGTATTGACGCGTCACCGGAAGGATTCGAACCTTCATCTCCGCCCGAGATTGCCCTGCCAAGGCTTGGCGGCGTACTCTCCGTTATACGACGGAGATACACGGAGACATACGCATTGCTGCCCCTGATTCGTCAACTCCGTTGCGCGCAGCGCACGGAAAATGGCTTTGTTACTCTCCGAATTTCATTTTCCAGGCTAACCTAATCAACTCCTTAACGTCCTTCGAAATAGAAGCCTTAACGGCATCTTCGGGGGAGTTTATCGGCGGAACGCCAAGAACGGAGGTGTATTTTGGTTCCCCGTTCTTTGACGCAGGCGGCGTCACCCAAGCGTAGGCTCGTTTCGTTTCACGGCGTCATTATCGGAACGCTCACGACACAAAAGGCGGAAAGCGCCGTGAGGCGAACGCACGGCTGAGTTTCAACACCGCTTGCGAACTGGGCTTTCGCGGCAGTTTGGACGAATGGGAGCGGTTGATGGAAGCAGTTGCGCGTCGTCGCGCTCTGCAAGTGCCCAATTGACGGTCACATGTTCCGGCGTCGCGGAACCAACGTCTGATTTTTTTATGGCTTCGCCCGGGTAAACAGTGATTTCGCTCTCGGGTTTCAGCGATTGCAGACGTACAGCTTCACCTGCTTTAATCTCTGGCTGACTGCGACCCACATTCGCCCAGTCGCGTGACGCATACCAGCTAACAGGGAGGCCGTTGACGAATATGTGCGTTTCCTGCCGCAAATCGAAGACCGTCACCGGGCCCTAAGTTCGCGCCAGCAAAAGCTCCAGACCTTCAGCAGTAAACTCGCCACTGCCCGAGGTGCGCAGATCGCTCAACCCAGTTGTTGCTGGTCTTTCGCCCGTCGTCGCCTTCAACGGATCGTCAGTCGTGCGGAAAGTTCGAGGCAGCGTGTTGGCCAGTTTCAGATCAATATCCCATATCAACACCGGCGAGTCTGCGTCCGCAGGGCGCACGGGCGGGTTTTTTTGGACAAGCGCCGCTGCCAGAAGCGTTGCAGGAAAAATAAACCCGAAGATGAACGAGCGTCTGCCGGACAAGCGAGCGAAGCAAATCATGAAAGTCGCGCCCGATTGCAGGGGAACCTCCGCATACAAGCAAGGAATTTTGTCGAATCCACATTCCAAACTCGCAATTCGCGCGTGGTGATTTAATTCTGAAGATGATGCAGGACGCGCTTAGCCCGATGATGCAGCAGTATCAACGCTTGCGGAAAAGCGTCCCAGCCGACACGCTTCTGCTGTTCCGGCTGGGCGATTTTTACGAGATGTTTTTCGATGACGCCAGGGAGGCGTCCACCCTGCTCAATGTCGCGCTGACCAAACGCAATGGCGTGCCGATGTGCGGCGTGCCATATCACGCGGCACAAAGTTATATCCGCCGGTTGATCAAGGCCGGGCGGCGCGTGGCCATTTGCGATCAGATGAGCGAACCGCAGCGAGGCCGCAAAATTGTTGATCGCGAAATCACGCAGATCATCAGTGCCGGAACGATCAGCGAGCTTCACTGGCTCGATGCGCGGCGCGCAAATTATCTCGGCGCAGTTTACATCGACAACGGCGTTTTCGGGTTCGCTTACACCGATCTCACTACTGGGGAATTTCGACTCACCCAATTGCAAGATCGCCAATCGCTCCTCGACGAACTTACGCGGGTCGCGCCTTCCGAACTGCTGGTGAGCGATGAACAAAAGGATCAACTAGGCAAGCTCGATCGCGCCATCGGTTACGACAGCTACGCGTTTCTGCGGGAGCAAGCGATCTTCACGCTGTGCGAGCATTTCAAGACCAAATCGCTCGATGGATTCGGCTGCGCGCAGATGCCCGCGGCGGTCGCGGCCGCCGGAGCGATCATTCATTACTTGAAACATCAGTTGCGGCGCACGATCGATCATCTCAGCTCGCTCCGCTGCGATGCGCCCACCGATTACCTGCTGCTCGACGCTGCCACACAGATCAACCTCGAACTGGTCCAGTCCCGAAGCGCGCACGACACGAGCCTGCTTGCTGTCCTAGATCGCACAGAAACTCCGATGGGCGCGCGCAAACTCCGCTCCTGGATTTTGCAACCACTGCGTGATCTCACTGAATTGGAACAGCGTCAGCAAATGATCGCCGATCTTTTGCAGGAACCCGATCTGTTGGCATCGATTCGCGCTGAGCTAAAATCGATCCGCGACATCGAACGCGCCGCTGGCCGGTTAAGCCAGGCTTCCGGCAACGCGCGCGACCTTGTCGCGCTCAAAACTTCGCTTCAGCAAATCCCGAATTTGAAAGGCGAACTTCAAAAGCTCGTCGAGCGGATTCAATTTGGTAGGGCGCGACCGCCGGGCGCGCCGACGGCTGCAGAAGGCGGCGGGCTCGGCGAGCCCGCCCTACCACAACGCCTGCAAAACGAAATCCACGAAATGCCGGCACTGGCGGAAAAGCTCACGCGCGCAGTGGTCGACGATCCGCCGCCGGCGCTGAAGGAAGGCGGAATCTTCCGCGACGAGTATGATGCCGACCTTGACGCCTTGCGGCAAGCGTCGCGTGATGGGAAAAATTGGATCAGCCAATTGCAGGAGCGCGAGATTGCGGCGACCGGGATCAAGTCGCTCAAGGTCCGTTACAATTCGGTGTTCGGTTATTTCATCGAAGTGACCAAATCAAACCTGGCCAACGTGCCCGCGCGTTACACGCGCAAGCAAACCACTGTGGGCGGCGAACGCTTCATTACGCCCGAGCTCAAGGAAATGGAGGCAAAAATTCTCGGGGCAGACGAGCGCGCGCGAAACCTCGAATACCAACTCTTTCAAAAATTGCGGGAGGAAACTCTGCGCGAGCTTGGGCCAATTCAGCAAACTGCGGAAGCGATCGCGGTTCTCGATGTCATCTGCGCGCTGGCCGAGACGGCGCGGCTGTTTCGTTATTGCCGGCCAACGTTAAACCGCTCCCTCCGCCTCGTAATCAAGGATGGCCGGCATCCAGTGCTGGATCAAAATTTGGTGGAAGAAAAATTCGTGCCTAACGATACCGAGCTGCGCGGCGAAAATCTGCGAATGGCCATCGTGACCGGACCGAACATGGCTGGCAAATCCACTTACATCCGCCAGGTCGCGCTCATCACTCTGATGGCGCAGATCGGCAGTTTCGTTCCCGCTGAGAACGCGGAGATCGGCCTGGTCGATCGCATTTTCACGCGCGTTGGCGCCAGCGACGATCTAGCGCGCGGCCAATCCACGTTCATGGTGGAGATGAACGAGACAGCCAACATCATCAACAACGCCACCGAGCACAGCCTGGTTATCCTGGACGAGATCGGCCGCGGCACATCGACCTTCGATGGGCTATCCATCGCCTGGAGCGTAGCCGAATTTCTCCACGACAAAATCAAAGCGCGCACGCTCTTCGCCACGCATTATCACGAGCTGACCAAGCTGGCCGAGGACCGCGAAGGCGTTTGCAATTTGAACGTGGCCGTACGCGAATGGAACGAGCAGATCATTTTCCTGCGCAAAATCGTTCCCGGCGGTGCCGACAAAAGTTACGGGATCCAAGTTGCGCGCCTGGCCGGTCTGCCAAAAGAAATTCTCGACCGCGGAAAGGAAATTCTCGTGCATTTGGAGGATTCAAGCCGCGCAACAGCAGAGCGAAAGCCGCGAGCCAAGAAAACTGGAAAGCCGATGCCGGAATCGCATAAGCCACAGCTGGATTTGCTTTAGGCCGTATTCGCCAGCCTTTGGATGCGCGGCAGCCAGACCGGCGTGCCGTGGGGAATGACGCGGCGCCAGCGGGTGTCGAATCGCCAGAGACCGGCGGCGCGCGCGAGTTCGAGTGCACCGCAGAATTCGTCGGCGGAAATGCCGCGATTGATCTCTGCGAAGCGCGGTTCGGTCTCCGCTTGTGCGCGGGATAATATTGGTCCATGACGTTGACGTAGGTATCGCGCGATAAGTTCGCAGCGATCCACTGCATGATTTCGCGCGTGTCATCGAGAAGATTGGGCATAACGAGATGCCTAACGATTACGCCGCGCAACGCCAAGCCGTTCTCGTCCACTTTTAGTTCGCCCACTTGCGCGTGCATGGCGGCGATCACAGTACGCGCGGCATCCGCGTAATCGCTGGCCACAAGATATTTTCGGCAATACTCGGCATCCCAGAGTTTGAAGTCCGGCATGTAAACGTCTACGATTCCCTCCATCCACTGGATGCTTTCGAGGCTGTCGTAGGCCGAGGTGTTATAGACGAGCGGCAGACGCAGACCGTGCTCGACGGCGCTTACCAGCGCTTCAAGAATTTGCGGAACGACGTGCTCGGGCGTGACAAAGTTGATGTTGTGGCAGCCGATCCTTTGCAGATCGAGCATGATTTCCGCTAACTCCGCCGCGGTCACTTCTGCGCCTTCGCCGAACTGACTCGTCTCAAAATTCTGGCAAAACACGCAGCGCAGATTGCACCAGCCGAAAAAGATCGTGCCCGAGCCGTTCCAGCCGCGCAGACAATCCTCCTCGCCAAAATGCGGGAACGCGCTCGCGACGCGCGCCAGTCTGCCGCTCTTGCACACGCCGATCTTGTTGTTGAACCGATCGATCTCGCAGTCGCGCGGACAAACTTTGCACGAGCGCAGCGACTCGATCGCCTCCTCGGCGCGCTGGTGGAGAACGCCTTCCTCGAACGCTTTCAGGTACGCCGGAACAAAATCCTTGCGCGAGAGGACAAAGCGACCGCCGCCGTTCAATTCAAAAGGCGTCGCGTCGCGGTTCATACTGAAATCGAACCGGCGCATCAACAAAACTTATCCATTTGAGAAGTATGCGCCATCGGTTCCCGCGCTCAGGCACGCGTTGTGAATTGTGATAAGCTACGAGTGATGGCAGCCAAAACCGAAAAAGAGTTGAGTGAATCGCTGCGCGCTTTATGGCTGAAGGCAGTAGCCGCGATTGAGCTGCGCAATTTCGGTTATGCGATTTCGCTCTTGCAGGACATTCTCAAGCAGGAGCCGGAGTTTCTGACGGGGCGCCAACTGTTGCGGCGGGCCGAGGTGACGAGAAGCAAATCGACAAAGAAAAGTTTTTTCAACATTTCTACTGCGCCGATCGCGGTCATGAAGGCGCAGCGCGAAATCAAAAAGGACCCGAAACGCGCCATTGAAATGCTGGAGAAGGTTCTGGAAGAGGAGCCGTACAATCGCCAGGCGAATTTGGTTTTGAAAGAAGCTGCGCTTGCAGCCGGCTGGCCGGAGATCGGGGTTTTCGCGCTCCGGACGTTACTCGAAGGAAATCCTCGCGACGTCAAGCTGCTGCACGAGCTGGGGCGCTTGTATCATCAACTCGGAGACAGCGACCAGGAAGTGGAGGTGTATAATCAAATCACGGAGATCGATCCGCTTGATGCCGAAGCGCTGCGCCTGTGCAAAGACGCTTCGGCACGCGCATCCATGAAGAGAGGCGGATGGACGCAGGCCGAAAGTTATCGCGACCTGATCAAGGACAAAGAGGAAGCGATTTCACTGGAGCAACAAAGCCGGGTGCGCTTGACCGGCGAAGCGCTGGATCAGCAGATTGCCGAAACGTACGCGCGTCACCAGGCGGAGCCGGTAAATGTTGATTTGGCGCGGCGCCTGGGCGCGTTGAACGAGCAAAAAGAGGATTTCCCGACAGCGATCACTTGGTACCAGCGTGCTGCCGATCTGACCAAAGGCGCGGACACCGGATTGCTGCGAAAGATTTCCGATTTGAAAATCAAATGCCTCGAACGGGAGATTGCCGCGCACGAGGAATTTCTCTCGACACGCGATGCGACAGACAGTTTGTACGCGACGAAGTCCGACGAACTAAAGGCCGCCAAAGCCAGGCGTGCAGAAATCCTCGTCGCCGATGCGCGGGAGCGCGTCGCAAGGAATCCGACGGATCTCCAGCTTCGATTTGAACTAGGGGAGCACCTGCTCAATGCCGGACAGTTTCGCGAGGCGGTGCCGGAGTTGCAGCGCGCCCGGCAAAATCCGCATGCGCGCCTGAAAGCGATGAATCTGCTCGGTTGCTGTTATGCCGAACTTGGGATGCTTGATCTCGCCACGAAGCAACTAGAGGAAGCATCTAAAGAAATTCCAACAATGGACACGATGAAAAGAGAAATCATGTACAATCTGGGATTGGTTTACGAGCGGCTGAGCGAACCGGAGAAATCGCTCGCATGTATGAAGCAGATTTACGAAGTTGATTACGGCTACAGGGATGTGGCGCAACGAGTAGAAAGTTCCTACGAACAGAATGTCCCGCATGCCTGACTAATTAGAGTCTGCCATTCATTGTGCCGGTTAAATTTGCAGTTACAATCGGCCAACATGAAGAAGATTATTTCGACGGATGAAGCGCCGGGGGCGATCGGCCCCTACTCGCAAGCGGTTCGCAGCAGAAATTTGCTCTTTTGCAGCGGCCAGATTCCGCTCGACCCGAAGTCAGGCGAAATTGTTTCCGGCGACATCGCGGCGCAGACCCGGCGAGCGCTCGACAACATTGCAGCCGTTTTGAGAGCCGAAGGGCTCACTTTCGACAATGTCGTTAAGACCACCATTTTTCTCACCGATCTACGCGATTTCCAGACCGTCAACGAAGTTTATAGCTCGTATTTCAAGCAGCGGCCGCCTGCACGTTCCACCGTCCAGGTTTCCGCTCTGCCTAAAGGAGCCGGGGTGGAAATCGAAGCGATCGCCGCAGCAGAAGAAGGCGAGCAAACGGCATACGACACCTCTGGGTAAGTTGGAATTGGCATGACGAGGAAATTTCATGGGCAGCCGTGTCTGGGGAGCGCACGCGCCTCGCGTGCTGGCGATGGCGCCCTCGCCATCGCGGACTTTTTGGGGGTAGAGGGGAATCCATCGTGTGGCCCTCCTCGAGGCGTTTCGGCGGGGCCGCCGAAACGTACGCGCAAGGCGCGTGCGCTCCCCAGATGAGCGAAGATCTCCTCGCCCTGTTCCGGAAAACTAACGCGCTGCTCGATGGCCATTTCATTTTGCGCTCCGGCTTGCATAGCCGCCAGTATTTCCAATGTGCGATCCTGTTGCAGCATACGGACATCGCTGCGCGGGTGTGCGGACAACTCGCCGATAAACTGCGCAAGTTTGATTGCGATGCAGTCATCTCCCCCGCTCTTGGCGGAATCATTGTCGGCCAGGAAGTCGGCCGCTCGTTAGGCAAGCGTCATATCTTTGCCGAGAAAGAGGATGGCAAACTTGTTCTGCGCCGCGGTTTTCAAATTTCGCCGAGTGAAAAATTCATTGTGGTCGAAGACGTCGTCACGCGCGGCGGGCGCGTGCAGGAAACAATCGATATAGTCCGCAGTCACAAAGGGATCGTCTCCGCGGTCGGTGTGATTGTCGATCGCAGCGGCGAAACAAAACCGGACTTCGGCTGCCCGTTTGTGAGCCTGATCGAAATGGCAGTCGAGACGTTTCCCGCAGACAATCTCCCACCCGATCTGGCGGAAATCCCGGCTGTCAAACCCGGGAGTAAATAGCCCGAGTCGGCGCTCTTGTTGCCGTCGTCCTGGAAATTACTTTGCTCTTGTGCGGATCGATTCCAATACAGCCGCGATTGCTTCACCGCGCGGCGTCGCGCCGAGATTTCCTTTGCCGTGAACCCGCACGCTCACCACGTCTGCTTCCATGTCGCGCTTTCCAATCACAAGCATCGTGTGCACTTTCATCTGTTCGGCGCGCTGGATTTTACCGTTGATCTTGTCGGTGCTGTCGTCGATTTCCGCGCGGACCTGATGGGCGCGCAGCTCGTTCAGAATCGATCGGGCGTAATCCATCAACTTTGGGTCATCGCCGATGGTGAGGATGCGCACCTGTTCAGGCGATAGCCAGAGGGGGAAATTGCCAGCGTAATGCTCGAGCAAAAATCCAATAAAACGTTCGTGTGTGCCGAGCGGCGCGCGATGAATGCAGATCGGCGTCTTTTCGAGATTGTCGCGATCTTTGTAAACTAGATTGAACCGGCGCGGCTGCGCGAAATCGACCTGGTTGGTGGCGAGTGTGAACTCCCGGCCGACAACGCTCCAGACCTGCACGTCGATCTTCGGCCCGTAAAACGCCGCCTCGTTAGGCACTTCCACGTAATCAATTCCTGAGTCTTTCAATACACGTCGCGTCATCTCCTCCGTCTGCTTCCAAAGCTCAGGTTCATCGACAAATTTCTGGCCGAGCTTCGATGGGTCGTGCGTCGAGAAACGCATCAGATATTTTTCAATCCCGAAGAGCTTGAAATATTTCAGATACATTTCGTTCACCGCATTGAATTCGGCTTCGAATTGTTCTGGCGTACAATAAATGTGCGCGTCGTTCATCTGTAGCGAGCGCACCCGCATGAGTCCGAACAGTTCGCCACTTTTCTCGTACCGATAATCCGTCCCATATTCCGCCAGCCGCAACGGCAGATCGCGATAACTGCGCGGAATGGCCGCAAACAACTTGTGATGATGCGGACAGTTCATCGCCTTCAGGTAATAGCGATCTTCAATCGGAGACACCTGCGTCATCATCAGACTTGGGATGAAGCTGTCGATAGCCATTCTGTTGAAAGCATTGACAGCTTCTTGGCCCATGGCCGAAATCCGTTGCTCGATAAATTGGTTCAGTTCTCGCGTATCCATCTTGCCGATGCGCTCACGCATGCCAGGCTCATCTAAATTAGGCATGAACCTCTTGACCGTTTGTTCGTATGCCTCGTTCTGTCGTTTCTCCCATTGCTCCCAGAAAACGCGATATTCCTCGTGTTTTCTGACTGCCATCGATGGGAACATCGACTCAGCATAGTACGGCAAGTGGCCGCTCTTTTTGTATAGGCTCTCGCGCGCGATATGGGGCGTGCGGACGCGCTGATAACCGGCGGCGAACTCAGTTTCTTTCGCAAGTTTCTCCAGTTCTTCGGCGATTGCAGCGCCGCGCGGGAGAAACATCGGCAACCCCGGACCGACATCATCGTCGAACACGAAGAGCTCCAGTTCGCGCCCAAGCTTGCGATGGTCGCGTTTCTTCGCTTCTTCGAGCATGGCGAAGTAGTCGTCGAGTTCCTTTTTGGTTTTGAATGCGGTGCCGTAAACGCGCTGGAGCTGGGGATTTCTTTCGTCAGCTTTGTAGTACGCGCTAGCAACGCTCGTGAGTTTGAAAGCGCCAATTTCTCCCGTGCGCTTCACGTGCGGCCCCGCGCAGAGATCAACGAAATCGCCGTTACGGTAGAGCGAAATTTTTTCGTCCGGCGGAATGTTCTCGATGATGTCGAGCTTGTATTTGCTAGGCTCAGGTCGTTCGCTCAGGGCCGCGAGCCGCCCTTTCTTGCCAAGTTCGAGCGCTTCATCACGAGAAATTTCCATTCGCTCGAATGGATGGTTTGCCTTGATCTCCTTTTTCATTTCCGTCTCGATCTTCTCGAAGTCATCAGGCGAGATGCGGTGTGGAAGATCGACATCGTAATAAAACCCATTTTCCACCGGCGGCCCAGCGGCGAACTGCGCTTCCGGCCAGATTTTCAGAATCGCCGTCGCTAGGACGTGCGACGCAGAGTGACGGAGTCGTTCCAAGTCCGTCATCTGCGCGCGCTGCTCGGGCGTTTTTCGTTCCTCAGACATAAATTTAGAGATTTGACTCGCTCGCGGCCGCTCGCTCGGCCTCTCGGCCCGCCCGTCCATGTCGCGGTTTCCCCGACCGCTCCATTCTCGACTTCGCTTTGCTCCGCTCGGAATGACAAAAGAGAGGTGACATTGTACTTAGAGATTGACTCGTTCGTCTCCCGACTCTCTCGCCGCTACCCTTGCGGCGCAACCGTCTATGTCGCTCGTCCCACTCGCTCCATTCCTGGACTTCGCTCGGAATGACAAGCAATGTGTCGGGTGCAGCGAGTTTGGCAATGGCTGGTGATCGCAGCGCTTACGGCAACCGCATGCGGCCAAAGACCGGTGGCATCCTCGGAGTTTGAAGCCACGCGTCAGCGCATGGTTCAACGGCAGCTGAGGGAACGCGGCATCAAGGACGAACGTGTGCTTGCCGCGATGGGCAAAGTGCCGCGCGAGGAGTTTGTCCCCGCAGATGAACGCGGTGATGCCTACGAAGATGGCCCGTTGCCGATCGGTTACGGTCAGACGATCTCGCAACCATACATCGTAGCGTTTATGACGGAACAACTGCGCCCCAAGCGAGGCGATCGCGTCTTGGAAATTGGGACCGGCTCTGGGTATCAAGCCGCGATTTTGGGCGAATTGGTCGCGGAGGTTTACACGATCGAGATCGTCGAGCCGCTTGCGAAGAATGCGGAGGCGACCTTGCAACGACTCGGCTACAAGAACGTGCATGTGAAAGTCGGCGACGGCTACAAAGGCTGGCCGGAAGGAGCGCCTTTCAATGCCGTTATCGTGACCTGTGCGCCAGACAAGGTTCCACAGTCGCTCGTTGAGCAACTCAAAGACGACGGGCGTATGGTAATTCCCGTCGGCGAACAATTCGCTCAACAACTTTACGTGCTCGAAAAGAAAAACGGTCAGCTGAAGGAAAGCGTCACCTTGCCTGTCCGTTTTGTGCCAATGGTGCGGGAAGCGGAGCAGCGGTGATTTGTAGCCGCTTCGCTGTGCGAAGCGCCGCACTTTTTCCTTAATCGACCAAGCGCCGCCCACAGGGCGGCGGCTACAGAATCACTTAATGCCGGCCAATTTTTTCAGATCGATGCGTTTGATCCATTCGTGCAATTCCTTCGGATCCTGGTTCTGCAATTCGATTTGGACGAAATAACGATTGGCAATCATTACCCAGAGAGTGGCGTGTTTGCTTTCTTTTTCGAATGCTTCAAACCCCGGATTGCCGTCGATAGTGACAGATTTGCCATAGCCCTCGGTGGTTTCGCTGTTGCTGTTCCATGCAGCCGTGGTGGCGCTCACATACTCGGGATTGGCAACTGAATCGAGGATGCTGACCGCCGCTGTCGGCGCCTTGTCTCCTTCGCCTTTGTGATAATCGCGATGCACGTTTGTAATTTTAAATCCGCCGACGTCTTCGGTGGAACCCTCCGCTTTATCAGCAGTCCAGCCCGGCGGCGGTTCCGGTAAGATGGGAGTCAATTTCTGATAATCGACCGCCTCAGGCACGAGTATCGGTTCGTTCTGTGCCTGCGCCCGGCCGACGCCGGAAATAACGAGCAAGGTCACAGCGAACAAACCGGCACCTGCCAGAGGACAAACGCGAGCTGTTGATTTCATGCGAGCGCGTTCCTGCGTGATTGGGGATTAAGGTACCGGATTGACTTTAACTCCGCTGTCAAGAGGCTGCAGGATGCGCAGACCAGAGCGCGTCTGCTGTAGCCGCTTTCCTGCGGGAAGCGAGGGCCTGACATCTTTAGCACGGGTGCGCCGCGTCGCCCACAGGGCGACGGCTACACGTGCAGCAACCACGCTTGCAATCGTTTTATGGATTTTAGCCGTGGGGGTGCGACTCATCTTGATCGTTCAGCCGTATATCGATCACTGGAGTTGGCGGCAAAGCGACGTTGCGGCGATTGCACAAAATTTTTTGAAGAACGGATTTCGGTTTGCTTATCCGCAGGTCGATTGGGCCGGCGATGCCACCGGCTACGTTGGAACCGAATTTCCCATTTTGCCCTTTCTTGCTGCGATCTGCTACAAATTTGGTGGCGTCCATGAATGGATCGGACGCAGCCAGGCCGTGATTTTCTTTGCGGTTTCGCTGCCGTTTTTCTTTTTGCTCGTGCGAGAAACCTTCGGCACTACCGCAGCTGTTTGGACCACATTTTTTTTCAGCTTTGCGCCGTTAAACATTTTTACCGGCCGTTCGTTCATGCCGGACGCGCCATCGCTTAGCCTTTCGATTATCGGCTTATATTTTTTCCTTCGCTGGACTCGCGACCAAAAGTGGACGCCCTTACTGATGGCAGCGATTGCGATTTCCCTATCCCTCTTAATCAAAATCACGAGCATCGTGATCGCCGCGCCGCTTTTGTATTTAGTTGCGGCCGGGATCGGTGATTCCGACCGAAACACAATCAAACCTGTGAGGAGCCGGGATCACCGATCCCGGCTACAACTGCTTCTCTTCGCCGCCATCACATTGCTGCCATCTGCCATCTGGTACTGGCACGCCTATCAAATCGCGGAGAAATTTTATCCGCACCATTTCTTCGGCGCCGGCGGGATTCGGATTGAAAATTTTTCGTGGTATTCGGAGATCGCCTGGCGCACCGCAACTTCGGGCCTGACGCCGATTCTTTCAATCATGGCGGTGATCGGTTTGTTCGTCGCGCCACGCGACAAGGCCAACCGTCTTTTCCATTGGTGGCTCGCTGCGATGGTTGTGTTTATTGTCGTAGCCGGTTACGGCAATCGCCACCCATGGTATCAACTTCCGCTGGTACCAATTGCCGCTGCATTCGCCGGCGCCGCTTGCGCTTTCTTTGGATCGAAAATCCCTTCGCGCATTGCGGTGATGACGTTGTCGATCATCCTCGCAAGTTCGTTTCTAATCCTGGCTTTCGTTTATGTGCGGCCACTTTACGAACCATCAGCCGCTCAACTGCGCGATGCCGGCTTGGAACTAAACAAGATTACCGCGCCCGGCGCATTGATCGTCGCCGCCGACGCTGGCGATCCAACGATGTTTTATTACGCGCAGCGCAAGGGCTGGCACTTTCTCGAAAGCGACGCAATCTACAACGGCAATCCCAGCGACAGTCAGCAGGCAATTGCCGATCTGGAACGACTGCGTCGCTGCGGCGCGACGCATCTAGTTTTCACCAGCAATACTTTTTGGTGGCTCGATTCTTATCCAGAATTTGCCGATCACGTGGCGAAAGTCGCGACGCTGGTGGAAGCAACGCCTGAATTTAGAATTTACAAGTTGGTCTCGGTCACAAAGTGAAAACGCATTGCGTTTGGTCCTCTGCTGTAAACCGCGAGAGAAATCGAGAGATTCCTCGACTTCGCTCGGAATGACAAGGCAGGATTCAGGGATTCCTCGACGTAGTTTACCCTGAACGAAGTCGAAGGGCTCGGAATGACAACAGTGATTAAGCCGCGCCGTCAGCTTGGATTCTTCGATGCCGTGATGCTTGTCATGGGCGGCATCGTGGGCGCGGGAATTTTCGCGAATCCTTCAGCAGTAGCGCACCATGTCCACACGCCGTTCCTGATCCTTGGCGTGTGGGTGCTGGGCGGGTTGCTGGCGATGTGCGGCGCCTTCATCTGGGCCGAGCTGGCCACGCGTTTGCCCGCCGCTGCGGGCGGGCAGTATGTCTATCTCCGCGAAGCGTATCATCCTGCGATTGCATTTGTGTACGGATGGGGACTGCTCCTGGTCACGCAGACCGGCGGCATGGCTGCGGTCGCGGTCATTTTCGCGTCATACTTTCGCGCGCTCACGGGCGCAGCGTGGAACGAGAGCGCAACCGCAGCCGCCGTGCTGCTCGCGCTGACTGGCATTAACTGTTTGGGAGCGCGCGCCGGTAGCAACGTGCAGAGCGCTCTCATGTTGTTGAAGATTGGCGCGATCAGCGCGCTCGTACTGATTGGATTTGCGGTTGGCCATTCCGCGGCTGCGGGATTCAAATCGGAAACCGTGCTTGGACAACCGGTTTCATTTGATCTTTTGAAGAGCATCGGGGCGGCAATGGTTCCCGTTGCTTTTGCCTATGGCGGATGGCAGACCGCCACTTTTGTTGCGGGCGAAATGCGCGACGCGCGGCGCGATTTGTCCCGCGGACTGCTGATCGGCGTGGCGGGGGTTGTCGCGCTCTATCTTGCAGTGAATCTTGCGTGCTTGTTTGTGCTCGGCCCGACTGGTCTCGACGCGACGACAACGCCCGCATCGGACGTGATGCGGATCGCATTGGGCGAGCGCGGCGCGCGTTGGATTGCTTTCGCCATTGCAGTTTCCACTCTCGGATTCCTGAGCCAAAGCATGCTCACCGCGCCGCGCGTGTATTACGCAATGGCGCACGACAGGCTTCTTCTTAAGAGCGTCGGCAAACTATCGCAACGCTCAGGCGCGCCGGTCGTGGCGATCATCCTTCAGGGTGTCGCAGCACTTGTGATCGCTTGTTCGGGAACCTATGGCGAGATTCTCAATTTCGAGATGACCGTTGATTCCATTTTTTTTGGAATGACCGCGGTATCCCTCTTCATTTTGCGCCGGCGTCAGATCGGTTCAGACGCCTGCGTTTACCGCGTTCCCGGCCATCCGTTCACAACGCTGCTTTTTGTTTTGTCGTGTGTCGGAATTTTGGGCAGCGCCATTGTTACCGCGCCCGCGAACAGTGCGATCGCCCTGTGCATCATGCTCAGTGGAGTGCCGGTTTACTGGTGTTGGAGGAGATTCAGACGAGAGAATTCATGAGGCACAAACATTCCGACTACATGCACTGGGCCAAGACCCAAAGCAGCGCGCGGTTCAATCTGGCTACGAGCGGCGTTGCGCCAGTTTCTCTTCGCGAACTGCCGGCCAACCTGGACGAGCTCGAAATCAATGGCGACAACAGCTACGGCTATGCGCCCTTGCAGAAAGCCATCGCCGCGCATTGTGGAGTTGATCCCGAATGCGTTGTGGAAGCCGCGGGCACGTCCATGGCGAATCATCTGGCCATGGCAGCGATCATCGAGCCGGGCGACGAAGTTTTAATCGAGCATCCGGCCTATGGTCCCATTCTCGATGTCGCGCATTACCTGGAAGCGAACGTAAAGCGCTTTCGGCGCGCTGAAGAAAACGGCTGGGCGATTGATCCAGCGGAGGTCCGCCGCTGCATCACGCCAAACACGCGGCTCATCGTGATCACGAACCTCCACAATCCGACGAGTGTTCTGACGCCCGAATCAGTGCTGAGCGAAATCGACAATATCGCGCTCAGCATCGGCGCGCTCGTGCTGGTCGATGAAGTTTATCTCGATGCGGTTTACGAGAACACACCGCGCACGTCATTCCATCTCGGACCGGAGTTCGTGGTGACCAGCAGTTTAACGAAAGTTTACGGCGTCAGCGGCCTTCGATGCGGATGGATTTTGGCGCAGCCTGATCTCGCGTGGAAGATGCGCCGCCTGAATGATCTTTACAGCGCCACAGCAGTTTATCCCGGCGAACTGCTCAGCCTCGCGGCATTTCAGCATCTCGATCTGCTCCGTGAAAGAGCGCGCCGGATTCTGGAAGCAGATCGCGAACTGCTTCGCGATTCCCTCGCGCAACAGGGCGGGGTGTGTGCGGTACCGACGAAGCGGGGCACCACCGCATTCCTGCGATTCGTACACGGAAACGCGGAAGCTTTTCTGGAGCGCCTGCGATCGGAGTTCGATACTTCCGCCGTGCCGGGTCGTTTTTTCGAAATGCCCAATCACTTTCGCATCGGTATGGGCGTGAATACCGAAATGTTTGCCGAAGGACTCGGTCGCATCAGCCGCGCGCTGGATAGCGGCAAATGACCTGCACTGGAGAGCGGAGCTCTGCGAGGCCTAACGAATGTCCATGAACGCTCGCATAAAGCCCGAAGCTCGCCGAGCTCGCCCTCCATTTGAGTTGCGGGGCCGGAGGCGGACGCTATTACAAAACTTACGGGCGCGGGGCTGGGGTAGGGCGAGGCCGCGGAATCCGTGTAGGCCTTGGCGTCGGAGTTGGTGTAGGTGTTGGCGTTGAGGTTGCCTGCACTTCATATGAGCCCACGTCGATCCGACTGCCTCGGACGCGATCAAAGCCTGGCCCACGCTGATCGTAGTAAGGCGGAGGAGCGAAGTTTGGATCGCCTGCATCAATGGCTGGGCTACCGGGTAACAACGCGTGTGTGAATGTAGGTCCGCCATTATCCTGCAAAGGACCAAGCAGCGGATCGGTATTGATTTGATCGCCCGAGCCGTTCAAATAACCGCCGCTATCATCGCTGCTAACGTTGTAGCCGTTTGACGTGACCGCGTTGTAGTTAGTCACGATGCTGTGTCCTCCAGGGCTCACGTTGAAGATGGTGTTCTTGATATATGTGCCATTGAAACCCGTGTTCCAAATCTCCACGTAGTTATCGCTCATGGTGGTATTATCAATGTATGATCCACTTGCTGCGACTCCGGGATCGCTGTAAATACCGCCGCCTGAGTTGTTGCTGATGGTACTGTTACTTACTGCTGTAGTCGATAGGACAAAGTTATACACCGCGGCCCCAGCATTTGCGCTGACAGTGCTGTTAGCGAGTGATACCGTCACGGGGCAGCACGCTCCAGTGTCGCTATAGATCGCGCCGCCAAATGGTGTGCTGCCATTGCCAGTAATCGAGCTGTCGGTTATTTGAACTGTTGCCGTGCCGTGTCCGCAAAATGTGCAGAGCCAGCCGCGGCTGGAAATAGCACCGCCGGAATTGTTGTTCAGACTGCTGTCGGTTATGTTCAGCGTCGCAACGCCGCCGCCGAGTGCATCGTTATAAATGCCTTCCCCCCGGAGTTGTCCGTAACTGAGGAGTTGTTTATCTCCAGCAGTGCGCCACTCGAGTTTTCCGCATCATTGTAGATACCGCCACCTTGAAAGCCCGACCCGTTATTGGCGGTAACGGTGCAATTGTTGAGTGTCAGCGATGCATGGTCGTTATGGATGCCGCCGCCAAACCCGGTGGTATAACCGTTAGTGATGCTCAGGCCAGAAATGGTCACGGTTTCACCAGAACCGATGTGGAACACAGTAATCTTAGCGTTGCCATTAACTGCAAGGTTGTTAGCGGTCGGTCCTGAGATTGTGATGCTGTTGTCCACCAACAGTTCACCGCTCGTTAATCCGATCGTGCCAGTCCTGCGAACTCAATCATGTCACCATCGTTCACATCCGCCAGGGCCTGACGCAATAAGTCGGGACGGCTGTCGCTTGTGTTGGTGACTGTGATGATGTTGCCGGGAGTGCCCCTGCCGCTGGTTCGCTGTCCGAGTGCAAATGGCATCGTGCATAAAGCCATTAACAAAAGCAGGTTAAACGCGCCTTGATTAAGATGCGCTTTCACGATGCGGGCTCCCCCGTCCTGGTGTCTCGCTGTCTCATGATCGCATCACCTCGTGGAGCACCGATTTTGTTGAGATCGCAAAAAATGTCGAGAGTTTTTCAGAATGTTTAAGGAATCGGAGTGCTCGGCTACAAAAGCGGCGTCAAGCCGCCGCCAGCCTTCGCCAAGGCTACGGCTTGGCAGGCACTCCAAGGTCGCCGAGGCGACCGAAAACATTCGTGTGAATTAGTGTCCATTCGTGGTTAGATGCTGTCTGCGGAGGAGCTTCGCTAGGATGAAGGACGTTGCTAATCTCCAGATTCGCCCGGCTCGTGTGGAAGACGTGCCGGTCATCCTGGAACTCATTCGCGATTTAGCGACGTACGAGCGCGCGCCGGAGGAGGTCACTGCGACGGAAGAAGGCCTTGCCGAGGTTTTGTTTGGCGAACGGCCAGCGGCAGAAGTGCTTCTTGCTTTGGAAGGAGACTCGCCGGTCGGGTTTGCAGTTTTCTTTCATAATTTTTCTACCTGGCTCGGGCGGCCTGGGCTTTACCTCGAAGATTTGTTCGTTAAGCCGGAAAAGCGGGGAAAAGGTTACGGACGAGCATTGCTTATCGCTCTTGCAAAGACTGCACTGGATCGTGGGTGCGGCCGGATGGAATGGGCGGTGCTCGATTGGAACGAACCGGCGATCAAGTTTTATCGCGCCCTCGGCGCAAAAGCGATGGATGAATGGACTGTTTTCCGATTAACTAGGGAAGGGATCGAAAAGCTGGCGGGAGCAGCCGACACGGCTGCCACTACAGAAGAAATCGAGCAAGAGTAAGAGGAAGACGGAGAGGAAGAGCGGTTACATGGCGAAGGAAAATACCAAGATCGAGGACTACGGATTTCTGAGTGACACGCAGACGGGCGCGCTGGTGAGTCGCGATGGTTGCGTGGATTGGCTTTGTTTTCCGCGGTTCGATTCGCCAGCGTGTTTTGCCTCGCTGCTGGGCGACGCGAAAAACGGGCACTGGCGGTTTTTCCCCGAAGAGGAAATTGTAGAGACACGTCGCCGGTACCGTGGTGATACACTTGTCCTGGAAACGGAGATCACAACAAAAAGCGGCGCGGTACGCCTGATCGATTTTATGCCGTCGCGCGGCGAGAATCCGGACATCATCCGCATCATCGAAGGGGTGCGGGGCAAAGTCCCGATGCAGATGGAACTCATCATCCGCCTCGATTACGGCCAGATTGTGCCCTGGGTGCGGAAACGCAAGCGACACGACGGACTGGAAGCGATTGCCGGTCCCGATGGCTTGATCTTGCGAACACCGGTCGAAACGCACGGGAAAGATTTAACCACCGTGGCCGAGTTTACCATGGCGAAAGGCGACCGAATCCCGTTTGTGCTTACGTGGTTTGCTTCTCACACGGATCCGCCAAGAAAGGTAGATGCCGAACACGCGCTGCGCGACACGGAAAAATTCTGGGGCGATTGGGCGGCCCAATTTAAAGGGAAAGGAAAATGGCGCGATGCAGTAGTGCGCTCGCTCGTGGTGTTGAAGGGATTGACCTATGCGCCTACGGGCGGCTTGGTCGCAGCGCTGACCACTTCGTTACCGGAGCAAATAGGAGGCGTGCGCAACTGGGACTATCGCTACTGCTGGTTGCGAGACGCGGCGCTGATTTTACTCGTGTTAATGCGCGCGGGCTATCGCGAGGAAGCCACATCCTGGCGGCAATGGCTGCTGCGTGCGATCGCCGGCAGCCCGGCACAAATGCAAACAATCTACGGTGTGCGCGGCGAACGTCGCTTGGACGAATACGAGATTCCGTGGCTGGCAGGCTACGAAAACTCCCGCCCGGTGCGTATCGGGAATGCAGCTTCAAATCAGTTTCAGCTCGACGTCTATGGAGAGGTGCTGGCCGCAATGTGGCAAGCTGATCGTGCCGGAATCAAAATGAGCGAACCCGAATGGGCGCTCATGGTTGAGCTGATGAAATTCCTGGAGTCGCACTGGCAAAAACCGGACGAGGGAATCTGGGAAGTCCGCGGCGGTCGCCAGCATTTTACTCACTCGAAGATGATGGCGTGGCTGGCCTTCGATCGCGCGATCAAGCTGGTGGAGGACTGCGGCTGCGCTGCGAGCGAGCACTTTGACCGCTGGCAAAAAATTCGGGATCAGATTCACGCGGAAGTTTGCGACCGCGGCTATAACACGAAGAAAAAGGCTTTCACGCAGGTTTATGGATCTGATGCGTTGGATGCTAGCCTCCTCACGATGCCGATTGGCGGGTTTTTGCCGGTCACAGACGAGCGCGTCCGCGGAACGATCGAAGCGATTGAACACGAATTAATGCAAGACGGCCTGGTGCGACGCTATCGGCCGCACGAAACGCGCGTCGATGGATTACCAGGCACCGAAGGGGTGTTTCTTCCGTGCTCCTTTTGGCTAGCCATGTGCTGGCACCTCCTTGGCCGGAAAAAAGAAGCCCGCGAATTATTCGAGCGCCTGCTGGATCTGCGCAACGAGCTCGGACTGCTCTCTGAAGAATATGATCCACGCAACAAGCGTCAGCTGGGAAATTTTCCTCAGGCCTTCTCGCACGTCGCGCTGGTAAGTTGCGCCCGAATGCTGGGCGAAGAGGAAGTGTTCCCTGGATGAGGTAGAACTAGCCACACAGCAGCGGTGTCATGTTAAGCCTTCGGCTTCGCTCAGGAAGGCTGGTAGGATGAAACAGCGCCCTTGGCGCTAACCGCCTGCAGAAACAAGCCGCCGAATCAAATCGTCGATAGTAACAATGCCGCGAAAATTCTTCTTTCGATCGAGAACAGCAGCCAGCCCTAGCCGGGCGGCGCGGAGTTGCTGCACAACGCGGTAGGCTGGCTCCTCTTCGGTAGTGGTGACAATGCGCCGGACATAACTGCCCAGTGGTTTGTTTCCGTTTTGGTCGAGCAGGATATCCAGGACGTTGACCAACCCAGCCGGTTGTCCATCTCGCGGAACCACCGGAAAACGATCCAGACCGGAAGAAGCGCTAAGCTCGATTGCTTCCTGAGTTGACGCGCCTGCCGGCAAGGTGACAACTTTCGCCAACCGCAGCATTACATCGCGAACTTTGATGCTGCGAAAGTCCACCACGCTATGGATCATCGCGCGCTCGGTTGGGCTCAGAGTGCCCTGGCGCTCGCTTTCGGTCGTGATCTGTTTTAGCTCTTCGCGCCCGGCAAACAGCCGTGCTCGTTTTTTAGTCCGAGCCGGCAAGAGCAGCTTGGTCAATCGTGCGCCAAATTCCAGCAAAGGCGAAAACAGGATCGACACGAGTTCCAGCACTCCGGCAAGCCGGGCCAGCGCGCGAAACGGAAACCACCGGAACAGCGATTTAGGAAGGACCGAGAGGAAAAATAGATAGACCGGCAGCGCGATTGCCAGAGAGAAAAAGAACCCGGCGTAGCCACACGCCCCGACCAGCTCGCGCGTCAGCAGGAGCAGACCGAGTATGTCGGCCGCATTCGTGACGAGGAGAACGGTCACGAGCAAACGTTCCGGGTGTTTTAGCAAGCGATCCAACCGCAAGGCGGCCGGCACGCGATGCTTCACGTTTTGGCGCAACCGCACTGGATCGATCGAGAGCAGTCCGCTTTCAATTCCGTTAAAGAAAAACGAAATAATCCAGCAACAAAAAATGACAAAGCCCACCGTCATGCCGCAGCCTCGAATGCGTTCGTGTTCGTTGTTTTCTCCAGCAGAACTTCCTCAATTCTCTTGCGCCCTGCGCGACGCACCGTGATGGCAAGGCGCGGGATCTCCAGTTTTGTGCCAGAAGGCGGCAGATAACCGAGACGCGTAAAGACCAGGCCGCCGATCGTGTCGATTCCTTCCACATCGATTTCAAACCCGAGGTGATCGCTTAAATCGTCCAGGCGCGCGTTGCCGCTCACGAGAAATCTGCCGTTTCCGAGCGGCTCGATGTAAAGGGCGGCATCGCCTCGAGGCACTGCATCGCTCAGGATCTCCTCCACAATGTCCTCCATAGTGATGATTCCTTCGGTGCCGCCAAATTCGTCCACCACCACTCCCATCCCTTGGGGACGAGTCAGAAACAGCTTGAGCAACTCCAATGCACGCATCGTCTCGGGGACGAACGAGGGCGCGAGCAGTTTTTCGGTGTAATGCTCCGACGGACCGAGCAGGAACAGTTTCACGTCGATGATTCCGAGGATTTGATCGGGTGTATCGGCGTAAACCGGGACGCGCCGATGGCGCTTCTCCTTTAACCGCGCGATCGCCTCTTCATTGGTCAAATCGTCGGGCAGCATGAAAGTATCCACGCGCGGCGTCATGCAGTCCTTGGCCGTTTTATCGCCGAGCTTGATGATTTCCTGGATCATCTCGGCTTCGCCTTCGTAGAGCGCGCCCTCTTCTTGTCCCATCTCGACAAGGGTCTCCAGTTCCTCGTCGCTCGAGCGCTGGCGCGTGCGCAGATGCGCAGGCGTAAGACGATCGAGCACATACGTGCTGATCGTCTCGAGTCCGTGGCCGATGCGGTCAAGGAGCGGCATTGATATTTGCAAGGTGAAGGCGCCGATGGCTGAGAGTCTATAGGGCGCCGAAAGCGCCAGGATTTTCGGAATCAAATCGCAGAGCAGCACCACAACAGCAAAGATCACAATCCCGGCCAGCCACTGGGGGATGCGCCCTGCCAGCGGACCTTCCCACAAGAACACCAGGCACAACACCACCAGGACCACATTTACCAGTGCGTCGCCCAGCAGCAGAATGTTCAGAACGCGACGCGGATTTTCCCGGAACACTTGGATAAATTTCGTGAGCCGGGCGTGATTCGCTTCCAGCCGGCGCAATTGATGCCGCTTCAGTGAGAAGAGCGCTGTCTCCAGCCCGGAAAACAGCGCGGAACAGAAAATCAGAATTCCGATGGCGACCAGCAAAATGACCAAGGCGGGGACTGTCATTTTCTACGGAACCGCACACCGCAAGATCGCCTCTCCCTCACGAGGAGAGGGGGCGGGTGAGGGTGTTCCTCGGAAGAGCTGGTGATTGGTGGTTTGCTCATTCTCTGAGCTGCAAGCAAATTAAGGCTCTCCATGAACAAAGGCGAGAGGATTTCGCAGCTTGTGGCCGAGCTGGCCGAAGGTGCCATCGATCTAGCCGAGACCGACGTCTCAAGGCACCCGTTTTACCTGGCGTTTTTCAAGTGCTGGAACGAGCAGCGCTATTACGATGCGCACGATGTCCTTGAGCAGCTGTGGCTCAACACCGATTCACGTGATGCGGATTTCTTCAAGGGATTGATCCAGGCCGCGGGCGCCTTTGTTCATCTTCAGAAGCGATTCGAATACCCTTCGCACGCAAAACACAGCAAGCGTTTGCCGCCTGCTGTGCGATTGTTCCGGCTCGCGGAGAAGAATCTGTCCAGATTCATGCCGCGACATCACGGCTTGGATGTCGCAGCGCTTCGCCAACTCTTGCGGGCATATGCCGATCAGATCGTCGCATCCGACTACAAAACCAATCCTTGGTCGCCGAAAACCGCCCCCAAGCTGAAGCTTCGGTAGGATCAAGGAGCGACGGCTTGGGCAGCCCCGAAAGCGTTCGGGGCTGGGAAGCCGTCACTCCGTGGGTTCTATCTGGTAAAAATTAGTTTCATCCCCGCAATGAGCAGCACCGTAGCCAGACAAAGCGAGATCACTCGAACAGCAAAACGCCTGCTGCCCAAATGCGAGCCGATGATGCCACCAATGATTGCAGCGGCTGCAAGAATGAGTCCAAGCGAAGGGATGGAATGAATTTTGGTGAAGTAACCAACAAGTCCGGCAATCGAGTTTACCCAAATGAAGAGCGCCGAAACAGCAGCGGCCTGTCGAATGTGCGCCCATCGGCAGAACAACAGCAGCGGCGTGAGAAATATTCCGCCACCGGTTCCGGTTAGTCCTGCAAGAAATCCGAGCCCAGCTCCGACGCTTACCGCCACCGGTCGCGACGGCGGGGACGTTTCCCGCGGATCGCTCCGGCGAAACACCAGGCGCGCCGCCGAGAAAAGTAGGACAACCCCGATTAAAATCCTCAGCACCGAAGCGGACGGCTGCAAATAGCCGCCGACGTACGCGGCCGGAATGGAAAACAGGGCAAATGGCCAAAACAGTCTCCAGGAAAAATGACCGGCGCGCCAGAATTGGAACGCGCCGATGGACGCGACGAGAATGTTAAGGACAAGCGCAGTCGGACGAATGACAGTCGGCGCGAGGCCGAACAACGTCATGGTCGCGATGTAACCCGACGCGCCGGCGTGACCAACGGACGAATAAAGAAATGCGATCAGCCCGATGGTGAGAAAAAGGAGAACGAGATGAGTGGTGTCCATGCTTTGTCACGTCGAGCGGAGTCGAGACATCTTTGATTTCTACGAGAGCGCCGCACGCCCGTTTAAAACAGCCAGAGATTCCTCGACTTCGCTCGGAATGACAAGAATGGCACAGTAACCCGCACTCATTCCTCGCATGAGAAGCCATTTCCGGTTTGGATTTCTCGCGCTAACGTGGTTGGTGACATCGACCACTTCTGCTGAGAACGCGCCTGCTCGCGCCGAGCACACGAATCGACTGGCGCACGAGAAATCGCCTTACCTTCTCCAGCACGCGCATAATCCGGTCGATTGGTATCCGTGGCGCGAGGAAGCGTTTGCCAAAGCGCGTCGGGAGAACAAACCGATCTTTCTCTCAGTTGGCTATTCCACCTGTCACTGGTGCCATGTCATGGCGCACGAATCGTTTGAGAACGAAGAAGTGGCCGCGATCATGAACCGGCAATTCGTGAACATTAAGGTGGACCGGGAAGAACGCCCCGATGTTGACCGGATTTACATGACGTTTGTCCAGGCAACCACCGGCGGGGGCGGCTGGCCAATGAGCGTCTGGTTGATGCCCGATCTGAAACCGTTTGTCGGCGGAACTTATTTTCCGCCAGAAGACCGATATGGTCAGCCCGGGTTCAAGAAGGTGCTCGAAAGAATCGCGACTGCCTGGAAAGAGAAACATGACCAGATTGTTGAGCAAGGCGGCAAGATAGTTCAGGCTCTGCGGGAATCTCAATCGGGAACCGCTGAAGGCAAAATCGACGCTGGGATCTTGGAGGCCGCTTACAAGCAGCTTGATCGCAGCTACGACCCGAAAGAAGGCGGATTCGGTAACGCGCCAAAATTTCCGCGACCGGTCGCGCTCAATTTCCTCACACGGTTCTACGCGCGTAATGTAGGGCATGCCTCCGGCTTGCCTTCCACAGACAAAGCAAGCGGGACACATGCGCTATCTTCACAAGCGCTCGAAATGACGCTATTCACGCTTCGCAAAATGGCGGCAGGCGGCATGCACGATCATGTCGGCGGCGGCTTCCATCGTTACTCAGTCGATCGTTACTGGCACGTGCCGCACTTCGAAAAGATGCTTTACGATCAGGCGCAACTCGCTGTCGCTTATCTCGACGCATTTCAAATCACCCGCCACCAGCAATATGAGGCAGTCGCGCATGACATTCTCGATTATGTCGCCCGCGACATGACTTCAAAGGAAGGCGGCTTCTTCTCCGCCGAAGACGCCGACAGCCCAGTTGTAGCCGGGATCGGTGATCCCGGTCACGAGAAGACCGCCGAAGGCGCGTTCTACGTCTGGAGCAAAAAAGAAATCGACGAAGCGCTTGGCGATGCCGCTGAGATTTTCGATTTTCACTACGGCGTGCAAGCTCACGGCAACGCGCCGGAAGGAAGCGATCCGCATGATGAATTCCGCGGCAAAAATATTTTGATTGAACGCCATACGATCGCAAAGACAGCAGAACATTTTAAGAAGACCGAAGAGCAAACTGCAGAATCGCTTGCGCAGAGTCGCGAGAAATTGTTTGCCATTCGCGCCGGGCGCCCGCCCCCGCATCTAGACGACAAGATCATCGCCGCCTGGAACGGCCTGATGATCTCCGCCTACGCGCGCGCCGCGCAAGTGCTCGATGCTCCGCGCTACCTGGAAATTGCAACACGCGCCGCGAATTTTCTGCGGACAAACTTGTACGACTCGTCGCGCAAGATTTTGTATCGCAACTATCGCCACGGCCGCAGTGATATCGAAGGGTTCGCTGACGATTACGCCTTGGTGATCCAGGGGCTCCTCGATCTCTACGAAGCATCATTCGATGTGGAGTGGCTAAAGCTTGCGACCGAATTGCAGCAGACGCAGGACCGTCTGTTTTTCGACGAGAAGAACGGCGGCTACTTCAGCACCAGTGGCAAGGATCAGAGTGTTTTTCTCCGGATGAAAGACGACAATGACGGCGCGGAGCCGGCCGCGAGCTCGGTCGCAGCGCTGAATCTCTTACGCTTATCGCAAATTCTCGATGATCCGGCAGCCGCCGGAGCCGAGTGCGCAAGAAAGACGATCGATGCATTTGCGGCCACGCTTTCCCATTTCCCCAGCGCCATGCCGCAAATGTTGGTGGCGCTCGATTACTCGTTGAGCAAACCGCGACAAATTGTGATCGCTGGGAGACCGGACGCAGCGGAAACGAAAGCGCTGCTCAAAGAAGTGCCCCGCCATTTTCTGCCAAAGACAATCCTCCTTCTGGCTGATGGTGGTGAAGGCCAGAAGTTTCTCGGCGAAACAAACGAAGCCATCCGCGCGATGTCGCCGGTGGACGGCAAGGCAGCCGCATACGTTTGCGAAAATTTCACTTGCAAAGCGCCGATCACCGACGCGACGGCTCTTGGCGACATACTAAAGTTTTGAGAGCGTGTCGCGACAGCGTTCGTTGATTGTCAGTTTAGCAGATTGTCCCGTCGGCTGGGGAGATGACAATGAGAGGACAAAGGCGAAGAGCGGCACTTCCACGCGCGATTTTCGTCTGATTGCCCTCAATCCTTCCCTGTCCACTTCGAAACGAGAGGTGACCCAACCAACCGCCAGTTTACTGCGCCCGCTTGGATGTTCAGGCACAATTGGCGAACATTACCCAGGCAGACTGGGGGCGCGAATTAGGCTGTCCAGAAGACAGACGCTTCGATAAATAAAAAGGGAGCATGAAGTTGCTAGGCACGCTGAAAAGACATTTCGGCTACGACCAATTCCGGCCGTTGCAGCAGGAAATCATCCGGGATGCGCTCGCCGGGCGCGATGTATTTGTGCTGATGCCTACGGGCGGTGGAAAATCGCTTTGCTTTCAGCTGCCGGCGTTGTTGCGCAATGGGCTGACCATCGTGGTATCGCCGCTCATCTCGCTGATGAAAGATCAGGTGGATGCGCTGCAAACGAGCGGGATCCCGGCGACGTACTTAAATTCCACACTGGATCGCGACCAAGCAAAGGCGCGCTGGCGCGGCTTGCATCGCGGCGAATACCGGATGCTGTACGTCGCGCCGGAGCGGCTCATGCTCGATACATTTCTGGAGCGCGCGCTCAACTGGAACATTGCCCAGTTCGCAATCGACGAAGCGCATTGTATCAGCGAATGGGGCCACGATTTCCGTCCGGAGTATCGTGAGCTGAAAAAATTGCGGACGTACCTTCCCGACGTGCCGATGATAGCGCTCACGGCGACGGCCACCGAACGGGTGCGGGCTGACATCATCAAGGAACTGAAACTGCGCGAACCGCGCTGTTACGTCGCTAGCTTTAACCGGCCGAATCTGTCGTATCGAGTCGTTCCGAAATCGGCGCCCTACGAACAACTGCTCGCCTTCATCCTGAGCCGGCCTCATGACAGCGGCATCGTCTATTGCGCCAGCAGAAAAAGCACAGAATCGTTGGCGCGAAATCTCAATGAAGACGGCGTGAGCGCGAAGCCGTATCACGCGGGCCTCACGCCCACCGAGCGCACGAAACATCAGGAAGCGTTTCTGCGCGACGACGTGCGCGTGATCACGGCCACGATCGCGTTCGGCATGGGCATCAACAAACCGAACGTCCGCTTCGTCGTGCATTACGATCTGCCGAAAAATCTGGAGAGTTATTACCAGGAAACCGGCCGTGCCGGACGCGACGGCTTGCCCAGCGAATGCGTGCTGCTTTTCAGCGCAAGCGACGTCGCCAAGCAACTCCATTTCATTGACGAAAAGAGCGAAACCGAAGCGCGCATCGCCCGCGAACAACTCCGGCAGATGGTGCACTACGCTGAGACCCGCCAATGCCGGCGCGCCGTGCTGTTGGAGTACTTCGGCGAAAAATTTGGAGAACAGCGCTGTGACGGTTGCGATAACTGCTTGCAGCCGCGCGAAACGTTCGACGGAACCGTGCACGCGCAAAAGTTTCTTTCCTGCGTTTATCGAGTGCACACGAAAAGCGGATTCGGGTTCGGCTTGAATCATGTTGTTGATGTTCTGCGTGGCGCAGACACCGAGGCGATCCGGCAGCGAGGTCATGACGAGCTGTCCACTTACGGCATTGGCCGGGATTTGAAACGTGAAGCGTGGCAGGCGATCGGACGCGAGTTGCTGCGGCTGGGGCTCATCGAATGCGCGCCCGGGAGGTTCGCAACGCTCACGATCACCAAAGCCGGGCACGAAGCCTTGCGCCAGCGGACGCCGATTACGCTGACAAAACAAATCGACATCGCCGCGCGCGATCAAAAAACTCGCGCTGGCGCGATCGAATGCGACGAACCGCTGTTCGAGCGCTTGCGCGGCCTGCGTCGCAAGCTCGCCGACGAACGCGGCGTGCCGGCTTACATTATCTTTTCCGACGTGTCGCTTCGCGAAATGGCGAGAAACTATCCGATGAACGCGAACGAGTTTCGCCGAATTCCCGGTGTGGGCGAACAAAAGGCAAAAGATTTTGTCGAGCCGTTTCTCAGTGAGGTCAAAAATTATCTCGCCGCCAATCCGCGCCAGACATTTTCACGCAATGTCGATCCGCTGCTTTCGCGACGCCGGTCGCGCTTGAATGACAGCCAGAAAGAAACGCTCCGGCGCTTTCGCGGCGGTGAATCAGTCGAAGATATTTCTCGCGCGCGCGGATTCGTGCGAAGCACGATTTACGAGCATCTGGCAGCCGCGATTGAATCGGGCGAATCCCTCGAGGCCGATCGGTTCTTCATGGCTTCGCAAAGGGAGGAAATCGAGTCGGCATTTCGACAAATCAACAATGGAAAGCTTGTGGATGTCAGCGCGTTCCTTGGCAACAGATACGATATTGGGTTGCTGCGGATCTTTCGCGCATTTGCGGCGCGCGACGCTGTAGCCGGGGGCGACGACCCCGGCGGGTTCGTGGCATCGTTTCGTCGCTAGCCGAGGTCAACGCCCCCGGCTACAAAGAAAAATTCTTTTCCCTCGACAATCGATGGAAATCTTGGCCAGAACCTGAAGGAGCACAATGCAATCCCTGCTTTACTTACCGCCGGCGATTTCGTTTTTGATCGTATCAGGAATCACGACCGCAATTGCGCTCGCAGGCCTTTACCTGGTGAGAAGGAAGTATCCCGCGGAGGTGTTAAAGGAAAATCACGAGGTAGCGGCAATCATTTTCAACGCCTTCGGATTGTTTTACGGAGTGATGGTCGCGTTCGTTGTGTTCGTAACCTGGAGCGGATACTCCGACGGGACCAAAAATCTGGAAATGGAAGCCAACGAGGTGGACGACATTTTTCATAGCGCGCAAGCATTGCCCGAACCCTCCCGTTCAGTCATACGCCAGGGACTCATGGATTATACGGTTTCCGTTTATGATGAACTGAAGAGAATGCAACAGGGCGAGATAGCGCTTCACTCCACCGGGGCCATGCCGAAGCTTCTAACAACATTTTATCAACTGGATGAGAAGTCGGTAACCAACAGAGAGCTCTACGCCGACACATTAACACGCGTAAACAACCTCGCTGAGTACCGCCGGCTGAGAATATTTGCGGCGAACGACACCGTGCCATCAGCGATCTGGCTGGTGTTACTTATCGGTGGAGTATTCACCGTGTCGTACACTTTTTTCTTCGGAATGAAAAACATCAAGGCGCAGTACGTGATTACGACTACGCTTACGGTGACGATTACATTAATCTTATTTTTGATCTACGTCCTTGACCATCCGTTTACGGGCGCGAACAGAGTGAGCACGGAACCGCTGAGACAAGTGATGGAGGTAATGCAAAAAGAGTGATTCCTCCCACGCTTCGGCTAAACTTTCGCTGATCGTTAACGCCGCTTCTGCTTCGGCTTGCCTTTGCGCTTGGTCTTGGCCATCTTGCGCAGCTCCGATTTGCTCATCGATTTGTACATTCCTCGCGAAGCGCCCTTGAGTGACGAGACCTTACGTTCGCCACGCTTTGCAGCCAGAGCTGCGCCGGCAGCCATTTGCTGTTTCTTTGATTTTGCAGGCATACACAAATGATTCGTTTCCTGAGTATAAAGCGGACTGGCTCACCGTATTGGGCGCAGCCGCCACAAGAAATAAACCGGAATGCCGGTTAACACGATCAGGATGCCAATTCCCGATGTGGCAGGCGCGAGCCACGCCAGATCAACAATCAACATTCCCGATAGCAGAATCGAGATGATAGGCACCGCGGGATAACTCCAGGTGCGATATGGACGCTCGGCATCCGGTTTCGTACGGCGCAAAATGATTAGCGCAACAACCATCAGAAGGTAAAAAAGTAAGTCGGCCGAGACGATGTATTCGAGCAGTTGATTGTAAACGTTTCCGTAAGTGATTCGGCGCGTCGCCGCATCGACTGCAACGGTGCGCGGTAACGTCAGCAGCGCGGTCCAAATTCCCTGCGCCACCAAAGCCGCCGCGGGAACGCGAAAACGGTTTGTCGTCGCGATTTTTTGAAAAAACAATCGATCGCGCGCCATCGCATAGTAAACGCGTGCTCCGGCGAGAATGAGCCCGTTGTCGCAGCCGAACGTGGAAATCATGATCGCAGCGGCCATGCACAGCGCGCCCGAGCGACCGAACACGGCGTTCATCATTGCCACAGCCACGCGATTTTGTGGGGCGTGCTGGATTTCCGCAAACGGCAGCACTGCGAGATAAGCAACGTTGGCCAGCAAATAAAGAACGACCACGATGCTGCAACCGCCCACCAGCGCACGCACGAGATTTTTCCCTGGCTCGCGCACCTCGCTGCCGATGAACGTGACATTCGTCCAGGCAGTCTGCGCGAAAAGCGGACCGACCATCGATCTTCCAAAGAGGAGCGCGAGCCCTAGTCCGCCAACCAATGTGAAACCGGGCTGTGCCATCTGCGGGCTCCAGCCGTTAGCCCACGAGTTCCACCATGCCGCGTTCGGCGCTGCGCTGCTCGAATGCCAGCCTAACGACAAGCCGATCACCACCACAGCGGCCAGCGCAGCAGTCTTTGCAAACGTGAATGTGTTCTGGACAATCTTCCCAACTTCGAGCCCGCGCGTGTTCGTCCATGTCAGCAGCGCGATTAACGCGATCGCGACCAGTTGTTCCACCGACAAGCTGATCGCGTAACCGCCGAACGCGATTGGCGCGACAAGGTAATTGTCTGGTGAAACTGCCGTGACGAAAACGCCGAGAAACTTCGCGAACGCAATCGCCACCGCGGCGATGGTCCCCGTTTGAATCACCAGAAACAACGTCCAGCCGTACAAAAATCCGATCGAATGACCGTATGCTTCGCGCAGGAAAACATAAACGCCTCCCGCGCGCGGCATCATGGTCGCGAGTTCCGAACAACAAAGTGCGCCAGTGATGGTCAACAAACCGGCAATTGCCCAAGCGAGCAGGAGCCAGCCCGGCGCGCCGTTCAACCGCGATGATTCGGCCGAAGTAATAAAAATGCCCGACCCGATCATCGAGCCGATCACGATCATCGTCGCGTCAATCGGCCCGAGCGCACGAACCAGGCTGGTCCCCTCTTGCTGACTGTCGGTTCTATCGCTCATTGCCGCATCAAAGCTGGAGCCAGCTTCGCAACCGCACGTTCAACATGTCTATGTCGGGCCTCTGTAGTTTCCCGATGATTTTAATGATCTGCTGCTCTTCTACCGTAGCAACTTGGGCCTTGACTCGCACGGCACGTTCAAGCCTGCCGCCGACCATTCTTCAAGCGGCCAATCGACATTGGCCAGTTGTGATGAGATCGGCACCACAAATACGTCGGAGCGTTGTTTGCCAATTACAATCGCCGGCCGAACTTTTCGACTCGTTAGATCGCTGAAAGGAATCGGTAATAAGACGACGTCATTTCGTGAGCAATTCATTGAAGACATCGTCATCCGAATTGTCCCAAGCTCGCAGAAGACCTTCTTCTGAGACTCGCAACCAGGCGCCGCGCTCACGATCCGTTTCAACTGTCACAAGGACTCGCGTCTTTGCCGGCAAAGGCAGCGGCTGTTGCAAGATCAACTTTCCATCATCGTAAAGCGCTTCGATGGTCGTGCTCATGACTCTATTCAGGTTCCCATTTTGGGACCTACAAGTCCACCGGATTCTGGCGTAAACTTCGCGGCGCGCTGATTCTGACGCCTTCATGCTCGAGTTGCGCTCGCAATTCGCGCGCGAACTCAACTGCACCCGGTGTATCGCCGTGAACGCAAATCGTTTCGCCGCGCACATCCACATCGCGGCCTTCAACGGACCGCACTTTGCCTTCGCGCAACATTCGCAGCACGCGCGCGGCAGCTTCTTTGGGGTCGTGTAGCAACGCATCCGGTCGGGTGCGCGGAACCAGCCAGCCGTCATTCAAGTAATTGCGATCGGCGAAAATCTCGCGCGCGACTTGCAAACCCTGCGCCTCGCCGGCGCGGGCGAGCTCGGTGTTGTCGGGAGCGAACAGAATTAACTTCGGATCGACCGATGCAATCGCCCGCGCGATCGTATCGGCCAGTTTCTCGTCGCGCACCGCCATGTTGTAGAGAGCACCGTGGGGTTTGACGTGGTTTGGCTGCACGCTAAGAGCGGACGCAATCGCTTGAAAAATTCCGAGCTGATAAGCCACGGCATTGAACACTTCTTCTTTAGGCACCTTCAGTTCCTTGCGTCCAAAGTTTTCGCGGTCGAAAAAACTTGGATGCGCGCCGACAGCGACTCCATGCTTCTTCGCTGTAGAAACTGCGGCGTGCATCGTATCGGAATCACCGGCGTGAAAACCGGTCGCGATGTTCGCCGAGCTGATGAACTCGAACAGTTCGCCGTCGTGGCCCGAGCCTTCTCCCAAATCTGCGTTGAGATCGACTGATAATTTCATAACTGCAATGCGCGGAACATAGGGCTGTGCCCTGTGCGCCTACCGGGCATTTTTTCCTGTACCCGGTCTTCAGCGGGTTACAAACCCGCTGGGCACACAGACTACAAGTCTATGTTCCAAAGGCGCACTGTTTCAAGAGTCAGATGAGCGTTGGAGGCTAAGACCGATGCGGAAACGCTCAAGCTCACGCTCGCGTTCCAGTAGGAGCCGATGCGCATCGGCCAGCGAGATCTCGGAAAACCGAACGCGATCACCGGCGCGAAGCTGCGCCGCAATGCCAAGATCAACCGTAATCACGTGAGCGATTTTGGGATAACCACCGATGGTTTGGCAATCGCCCAAAAGCAAAATCGGTTTTCCGCCCGGCGGGACCTGGATCGTGCCGGGCGCGACCCCTTCAGAGATAAGGTCTGCGCTATCGGTCCGCTTCAGCTCCGGGCCATCAAGACGCACGCCCATGCGATCTGAATCAGGTGAAACAGTAAATGCTTCGCTCGTTAGGCGTTCAACGGTTAACGTGTTGAAGCGGTTCCAATCGACGCCGCGCACGATGCGTGAGATAGGCTCGCGCTTTGCCGGCGCTACCCAATCATGCGGCGCAGTCCACGAGGAAATTCCTGTAGGCGGGGTCGACTTGTCCGCCGTAGCTTTAGCGAAGGCGGATGACCCCGGCCATTTGCCAAGCGAAACCACATCCCCATCACGCAAAGCGCGCCCCTCAAATCCGCCAAAGTTCGCTCGTAAATCCGTGGAGCGGCTTCCAAGAACAACCGGCACGTCCACTCCGCCGGAAATCGCCAGCCAGCATCGGCAACCAATTTTGGAGTGGCCGAATCTCAATTCGTCACCGGTTTGCAAACGCGCTACATGCCCGCCCGGCAATGGTCGCGAACCAATCTGCACATCAAACTCGCCGCCGCACCAGGCCACGATTCGCTCGTCATTAAAACGCAATCGCAAACCGCCCAGCGTAATTTCGAGTCCGGCCGCGTCTTCATCATTGCCGACGAGCAAATTTGCCACGCGCAACGCAAACGGGTCAAGCGCGCCACTGGTCGAAACGCCAAACTCACGGAAACTGGCACGGCCAAGATCCTGCACTGAGGTAAGAAAACCGGCGCGCACAATATTCGCCGTCATTCCGGCCGAAGTCGAGGAATCCCGGTGCAAAATTGTGGGTGCCGCAACGGCATCCCTCGAGTTCGCTCGGGATGACGGCTTGGTGCTCGCAGCGTCAAATTCCTCCCGGGTGATCGCGCGAAAACGCACGCGATCCCCAGCGCGCAAGAGCGTGGGCGGATCTTTCGCCGGATCAAAAAGTTTCAAAGGTGTGCGCCCGATCAGATTCCATCCGCCAGGCGAGCGCAGCGGATAAATTCCCGTTTGCGCGCCACCAATGCCCACCGCACCGGGAGGAATTTCCTTGCGCGGCGTGGATCGGCGCGGCGTCGCTAATTTTTTCGGCAATCCGGCCATAAATGGAAAACCGGGAACAAACCCGACGCAGGCCACGCGATATTCAGCCGCGCTGTGAAGCTCGACAACTTCTTTTGTCGAGAGCTGTGCATGACCCGCAACATCGTCGAGATCCGGAGCGAACTCCGAATCGTAACAAACTCGAATTTCGACTACGCGAACATCGCGTTTTGAAATTCTGACGCGTCTGCCGGGGTCGCCGACCCCGGCTACAACGGCGCGAACGCGCGTTGCCAGCCAATCAAACGCTTCATCCGATCTTCCACTCGCTTTGGCAACCGCAATCGGATCAAAAAACATTGCAACGCTGGTGTAAGCTGGCGCGAGTTCAATCACACCGGGAATTCCAGACTTGCGAAGCTGTTGAAATGCACGGAGGACCTCGTTCAGTGTTTCCGCCGGCGCGTGCTCAAATTGTTCGCGCAAGCGCACGATCAGCGCGGAATCGCCGAGGGGAATGATTTCCATCGTTCCGTCACTCCGAGCGAAGTCGAGCAATCCCGTAGCACAACCGATGGTGATTCCGCGAGATCCTTCGACTTGGCTGCGCTGCGCTCAGGATGACCATGCTTGATCTGCTACAACGCGCACTCACTCCGCGCGCCTAGCTTCAATCTCGATATTGATCGCAACCGTCTGGCTGATGCCAGAGATTGCCTCGGTCGCCGGTGAAAACATCAAGTTAGAATCGCGGCGTGTGATTGGGTCAGTGCTCACCGCCCAACGCGTCCGGCTTGTTTCATTCATCGGCGTCAGCAGTTTCACATGTAGCGTGATCGGCCTTGTCACGCCGTGCATCGTGAGATCGCCAAGAATGTCGCCGCTTTGCGGCCCAGTGCGCTTCACGCCCCGGCTCTTGAACGTCATACTCGGGAATTTTTCCACGTTAAAGAATTCCGCGCTGCGCAGATGATCATCCCGCCTTTTGATGCGCGTGTCGATGCTGCGCACGTCGATCTGCGCAGTGACCGAAGAATTCTCAGGGCGCTCGCGATCAAGTTCGATCCTGCCGCTGAACCTTGTGAATTTTCCATGAGTCGTGCCGAGGAACTGATGCACGCTGAACCCAATCGTCGAGCCAGATGAATCGAATTTGTAAATCTCGTTCGCCGATGCGGCGGCGCAGAGGCCAGCGAAAACAAGACTGACTGCGCTAAATCGGAGTAATGTTTTCATGTTTGTTAAGGCTTCGGTTGTTGGGACACATCGTTTCACACCGTCTCGCATGCAATGCTTTTCACCCGATCTCACGGCGTGCGCGCCGCCAGTGTTTTTAAGAGGGGCGTGCGCGAGAGCGGCAGTCGCCCGAACAAATTTCCGAGCGCAAACGCCGAGCTGTAGGGGACGCTGGTAGCGTCCCGTGGGAAGCCGACGGCTTCCCCTACAGATTTTGCATCATGCACGCCGGCGATGCGCGCCAGCTCGGTCTCGAAATGCGCCACCACGCGCAGCGTCGGATCATTTGCGTCAAGATAACCAAACGCGCGGCGCAACAAGCCGAACAATTCCGGCTCGCGATGATCGCGCTCGGTGCAAATCTCAATCAGCTCAACAAAATACGCAGCTGTCTGCGTCCGCAGATAATTGCTGCGAATTCCCGCGAACGGATTTTTCAGCACGACCTCCGTCAGCGTGTGCAAGTCCGATTTGCGGCTCCGCACGATGGAAATTTCGGCCTCGAAAAACAAATCCAGTTTTCCGGCAAACGGACTTTTAGGGCGGCGCGCGCCTTTGGCAACGGTTTGAATGCAGCCGAACGATTCGGTACACCACGACACGATAAGGCTGGTGTCGCTGAATTTGCGTTTGCGCAACAGGATGGCGGCAGTGGTTTCCACTTCAAAGCACCATAGAATGTCATTCTGAGCGAAGCGAAGAATCTCTGATCATTCAGGGAACCGGCGAAGCCGTACTCAAACGTAGCGCAGACTTCCTAGTCTGCTGTATCGCGGGTTTCCAAACCCGCCACGCGATCGCGATTTCCCAGCTCTGCCGATTTAGAAATCGGCGACACAGCAGGTTTCGAAACCTGCGCTACAGGCTTACGCCAAAAAGCACCTCGTGCGAAACTTGAAGAGGCGTGGTCTCTTTCCTGATGCCGACGAGGACTACTGAAACGGCGCGCGTGCCGGAGGACATCAGCGGGCGGCAGCGCCGCATCCCGGTAGGCGGCATCACGTGGCGTCACACCTTTCGCGCCATGCGACATCGCAATTACCGGTTCTTTTTCTGGGGCCAGCTCGTCTCGCTTATCGGAACTTGGATGCAGCAAACAGCGATGAGCTGGTATGTGTATGAGATCACGAATTCCAAGCTCTTGTTAGGCACGGTCGCGGCTGTGGGCTCGGCGCCGATGATGTTGTTCTCGATCTGGGGCGGCGCGCTTGCCGATCTTTACCCAAAACGTTCGATTCTCCTGTTCACGCAAAGCGCGCAAATGACCTGTGCCTTCCTGCTCGCCGCCGGCGCGTGGGCGGGATTTGCGACGCCGATCTTCATCATCGTGGTCGCGGCCCTTAACGGAGTGGCGATGGGTTTCGACATGCCCGCGCGCCAGGCGTTCACGGTCGAAATGACGAGCCGAGAAGATTTGCTGAACGCGATCTCGCTCAACAGCTCGATCGTAAACGGCGCGCGCGTTGTCGGTCCATCGGCTGCGGGTCTGATGATCGGCGCCGTGGGAGTGGCGACGTGTTTTTTTCTGAACGGACTCAGCTTTATCGCGGTAATCGCCGGCTTCTTGCTGATGCGCCTGCCATTGTTTGAACGGAAGAAACATATCGCCTCCGCGGGCGAGCACGCATGGCAGGGAATCGTTTACTCGATCAAACATCAGCGTGTGCGCACAATTTTGTTGCTGTTCCTCGCCATCGGGATTTTCGGCTGGTCATATACGGTGCTCATGCCAGCGTTCGCGCGCGATGTCCTGGGGCGCGGCGCGAACGGTTACGGTGTGTTGATGTCCGCCAGCGGCACCGGAGCATTCATCGGCGCGCTGGTCGTGGCGACTTACGGTCATCTGTTTGCGCCACGCCGACTCGCGCTGGGGGGAGTCTGGCTGTTTGCCGCAAGCCTGTTAGCGCTGGCATTCACGGACAATTTCTATCTCGCGCTGGCGTTTCTCTTCACCGCCGGTTTTGGGATGCTGTTGTTCTTCTCAACCTCGAACACCGTGCTGCAAACAATCGTGGCCGATGAAATGCGCGGCCGCGTCATGGGCGTGTGGTCGCTCGTGTTCGGGGCCATGATCCCGCTCGGCAGCCTCGAAGCCGGCGCCGTTGCTCATTGGGTGGGCACGTGTATCGCGCTCGCGTTCGGCGCGATCATTTGCGCAGTTTCCGCATTGGTGACGCTATATGTCATTCGCAGGCGCGAAGCACAAGGCGGACATAACGGCACCTAAATACAGAATTAAATCACCAATTTCGTTGCAAAATAAATCAATAGCTTTAGCTTCACATGTGAAAATTAAAAACATGCCGCATAATGTTGCGAGAAAGATTCGTGAGCGCGCCGCGCTAAACGAACCTTTCGTCGTTGTATCAAAGAATGGGAAGCCGAGCAGAACCTACGGGCTGGAGGAGTACTTGCGAATGCAAAAACATCCGCTGCGTCACAAACCGTGGAACTCCCGTGCCGCTGCCAACTCAGCTGCTATACCTGATCCCCTTGGGGCGATACCCGGCAAGCCGCGTCGTTCACTCAGTCGGCAAGATATTTACGAAGAATAGTCACTAATGGCAGAGGCGTTACTGGATACAAACGTTCTCGTGCACGCCGCCTATCGGGACTCTCCATTTCATTCAGCAGCGGCTGTGCTCGTGGACCGCGGCTTGCGCAGAAAAGGGCTTTACTGTCTCGCTCCGCAAAATCTTACCGAATTTATGGCTGTGGTCACGCGGGGCCGGTTTGTCGAACCTGCGATGACGCCGGAGGAAGCTGCAAAAAGGGCAGAAATTCTTTACCGTTCGCGACGCTTGCGAAAAATATACCCGAGCCGGGGCACCGTTCTGCGGTCGATTCGCGAAGGTCGAAGGCTCCAAGTAACCGGGCCTGCATGGCATGACCTCTTCCTCGCTGTGACCATGCGTGAAGCGCGTGTGAACGAAATAATCACTGAGAACATTCGCGATTTCGCCAAGTTCCCATTCATTGAAGCGCGCCCAATCACAGAAGCCTAAGGACGTATGTCAGCGGTTCATAATGTGGAGAGCGCGCTTCTCCACGTTGAGCGCGGCTTCTTTGACTGCTTCGCTCAAGGTCGGATGCGAATGACAGGTGCGGCCGATGTCTTCCCCGAATGCTTTCAGGGCCGAATTCAATTACTGAAACCGCTTCGGCGGTTAGTTCCGATGCGAGGTGATCCAAGGGGGTGCGGCCAACAAATGCCGTACACAGCGTCCATGCTATACGTGATTCACTTGGCAGCCTTGAAGCAGGTGTCGTTGCGCACTGGCTGGGCACGCCGTTCGCGCTCGCATTCGCGCTTGCATTTGCGCGCTCGCCGCGCTGGTCACGCTGCTCATCATGCGGCGGCGCGATACACAACTCGCGGTCTCGCGCCGGACAGAGTAAGCCGACAATTTCGCAGTTGTGATCGGCGGCGTTGTCTGCGAGAAAATCGACCGGCCTGAAATCTGCGACCGAGAAATGAGCGTGCACACTCTTCATCTCATCATCGTCTTCTGCCTGGTGGTAGCGGTTTTCACCGCGTTCCTACGCGAATGGCTTTCGCCAGATCTGGTGGAGCTGAGCGCGATGGGTGTGTTGCTGGTCTCCGGCGTGCTCACGGCGGATGAAACACTCAGCGTCTTCAGTAACAGCGCGCCGATTGTGATTAGTTGCATGTTCGTGCTGAGCGCCGGCCTGGAGCGTACCGGCGTGATTGATTGTCTCGCGCGCATTTTCACCCGCATGGCCGGAACGACTGAACGGCGGGCGGCGCTTGCTCTGGCCGCATTGACGTTGCCACTCTCGGCCCTGATCAATCACATGCCGGTGGTGGTTGTGTTTGTGCCCGTGGTTCTGGCCCTCGCGCGCAGCACGAATTTGAAAGCATCGCGTCTGCTTATTCCGCTTTCTTATTTCTCGATCTTCGGCGGCACGATCACACTTATCGGCACCTCTACGAATCTGCTTGTCGATGGCATTGTGCGACGCCGAGGTCTCGCACCATTTGGGATGTTCGAGATCACACCGCTGGGAATCATTTTCGTCGTCGGCGGCGTTGGATATTTGCTCGCCTTTGCGCGCTACCTTTTGCCCAAACGGGAAACGCTCGCGGCTCTTATCGGCGCGGGGATAACGCGACAATTTCTCACCCAGGCCGTGATCAGTAAGGCGTCGCCTCTGGTGGGCAAAGCAATCGCCGAAACGCCGCTCGCCCGGTTACGCGAAGCGCAGATCATTACTGTGGTGCGCGGCGGCGAGCGGCTCGAGACGCCACTAAAGAGTTTGCGATTCGCCGCCGGCGACCAGCTCCTTCTCGAGAGCTCAATCGCCGGCGTGAAAGGAATCAAGGAAATGTCCGGCGTGGTTTTCCAATCGGAAGCTAACCTCGGCCTCGAAGCCATCGGCGAGCAACAAACCATCCTGATGGAGGGAATCCTCGGGAATCGCTCCACTTTTCTGGGCAAGACGCTGCATGAGCTCAATTTCGAGCAGCGTTATGGCGTGCTCATCCTGGCCGTGCATCGCCAGGGCGAGAACCTGCGGGAAAATTTTCAGGACGTCGAGCTGACTTTTGGCGACACGCTGCTGTGCAGGGCCCGCCCGAAGCGATTCATCGGCTCATGCAGGAGCGCGACTTCCTCAGTCTCACCGAACCGACACAACGCGCTTTTCGCCGGCACAAAGCGCCGCTCGCGGTCGCCGGAATTCTCAGCGTGATTGTGTTCGCTGCGTTTCACGTGCTACCCATTGCCGCGCTCGCGCTTATCGCCGCGATCTTCGTGGTCTTCACGCGCTGCCTCGACATCGAGGAAGCGCGCGGCGCCATCCAATGGAGAATTCTCTACATGATTTTCGGCATGCTCGCGCTCGGTGCCGCCATGGAAAAAACCGGCGCTGCCCATCTCATCGCCGGCGGTGTCACCGGGGCAGTTGGCCACTTCGGTCCGCGCGTGACGCTTTCGGTGATGTATTTAGTCGCAACTATTCTCACGGAGCTGATCAGCAACAACGCCGTTGCTCTATTAATAACTCCCATCGCGTTCGAGATCGCAGCGACGATGGGAGTGGACGCGCGACCATTTGCCGTTGCGGTCATGTTTGGTTGCGCCGCGAGTTTTGCCACGCCCATCGGACATCAAACCAACACCTACGTGTTTGGCGCGGGCGGTTATCGCTTTGCTGACTTCCCTAAGATCGGCGCGCCGCTCAACATCATCCTCTGGATCGTAGCCAGCATTCTCATCCCTGTCTTCTGGCCATTCGTGCCGAAGTGATAAACAGCGAGCCGTGTTAGGCCTCATTCGTTAGGCCCCCTAACGAACGGTGGCGCGTCACGGGCGTGTGGTCGCTCATGTTCGGCGCCATGATTCCACTGGGCAGCCTCGAAGCCGGCGCCGTCGCGCATCGGCTGGGCACGCCATTCGCGCTAGCGTTCGGCGCGATTATCTGCGCAGTTTCCGCGCTGGTGACGCTGTTTGTAATTCGCCGACGTGAGGCGACGATTCGCTGAGCGCCTTAAGTGAGAGAACAGCAAATAATTTAATCAGCTGAAACTAGACGACCGGCGTCCGCGCCATCCGGCGAGCCTTTCGCGCTGCTTTTCGCGCCTCCCGAATTTGGCGGCCTCGCGCGTAACCGCTATGTATTGCTGACACGACGTCTCGTACGACTAGCACGACCAAAGCAAGGCAGCCACCAAAGGCGTAAAGCACTAGCGAAATTACCAGCGCGTCGACCAATATTGACATTTCTGCAGTTGTTCTAACCTGTGATCATTTCCGGCTGACTTCCAACTGATGTTGATCAGTTCCTGTTGTTACCCCGAGTGCCGCCGTGCCGATCAATGGAATTCGCTTATCGACTGAACCAGCCGCTTGATTGAGGCCTGCACTGAACGATCTGCTATGTTCATGGCGTTGAAATTTCGTTGAACAATCCGATCAATGTCAGACCAAGTAATCCAGGTCACAGTCTCACGGATCTTTTCCTGCCAACCTGACATCTCTTCAGGCGAGATTTCCTCTCGCAGTCCGGCCATAATAGCGGTTTCCAGTGATTGACGTCCTTTGCCCTGAATGAGAACCAGCGGTGGCCTGGTTAGTACCAACAAAAGTAGTGGCGTTTGCTGAGGTATCTTATCTTCTGCTGTGTGCGCTAGACGAAACTCACGGGCGAGCTGACGATGTTGAAATGAACTCCGCCGCAGGCCTTTCGCCTCGACAACACAATATACACTCTTCGTCTTTACAATTAAATCTGGCTGCACAGTTTTCCTGCCGTTCTTGGCCTCGACCGAGATATTGCTATGAGTACCAGGTAGCAGAGAGAATTCTGCGCTTTCTGCTTCTTGTTTCAATAACGCACAGCCACGAGTGCTTCCATGACTAGAACCAATCACTTCATCGAAAACAAGGTTCGCGGCATAAAATCCAACGCCTGGAAAACTTCAGTCGTCAAAACGTTTTCGCGTCCCAAACCACCGTCGCGATAAACGCGTACCTTCTTACCCTCGTACGAAATTTCTTCCAGCAATCGGCCAACAAATAAATGTTTTACGGTGTGCGCTGCGGGATCGTGAGCTTTGGATGTAATCCGCCCACGGTTTGCTGCAAGCTTGTAACTGCCGGGATCGAAACCCTTGGCACATTCCGCAAGTTTGTTGCCAAGATTCTTAATTCTGACCTCGGCCTTTTTCTCGGGGTGCTCGCAATCCACTACGACTACTCTGCGAAAATCTTCCGCCTTTCCAACAATCTTAACAATTTTGCCGAGACCGGTCTCGGCTTGGGCTGGCTTGCCGAGCGTCCAAACTGACCCAATTGGATAGGTCAGTTTTCTGTTTGGCTTACTCATGGCAGATCATCGCGCCGATTTAACCGTCGGTCATCAGCATTATTCAAGGCGAAATTTCTCTTTCAAGCCAGCAGCAATGTTTCCCCGGCTATTGGAGTTACTACATCTAAGCAGCTGGATTCTGCGTTTGACACAAACGCCGCTACGACAATCAGCGGTTGATGATGTGCAGCGCGCGTTTCTCGACGTTGAGCGCGGCTTCCCTGACAGCTTCGGTCAAGGTGGGGTGGGAATGACAAGTGCGGCCGACGTCTTCGGAGCTGCCGCCGAATTCAATTACTGAAACGGCTTCGGCAATTAACTCTGAAGCAAAGTGGTGCAGGATGTGTGCGCCGAGAATGCGATCGGTTTTGGCGTCAGCGACAAACTTGACCATGCCTTCCAGGTCATCACTGCAAAGAGCGCGGCTGTTAGCGCGGAATGGGAATTTGCCGATATGCACGTCGATCTTTTTCTCTTTCGCTTGCTCTTCGGTGAGGCCGACGCCTGCGAGTTCTGGATTCGTGTAAATGATGCCGGCAATCGCGTCGTAGTTTACGTGGCCGGCCTTGCCCGCGATGATTTCGATGCACGCCATTCCTTCGTCTTCAGCTTTGTGCGCAAGCATTGGACCGGCGATCACGTCGCCGATCGCGTAAATGCCTTCCACATTTGTGCGGAAATGTTTGTCCACCTTGATCCGCTTCTTTTCGTCGAATTCAACACCAGCTTTTTCCGCGCCAAGCCCATTCGAGAACGGGCGGCGTCCAACTGACACAAGAACTTTGTCTGCTTCGAATTTGAGTTCCTGGTCGTCCTTGGTCGCAGTCACGATCGCGAGTCCATTGTTGATCTTCACCGCGGTCACTTTTGCTTCGAGATGGAAGGTCATGCCCTGTGCGGTGAGCAAACGCTGAAGCAGGTTCGACAGTTCAAGGTCGAACCCGAGCGCGATACGCGGCAGAAATTCCAACATCGTTACTTCCGCGCCGAGCCGGTTCCAAACCGAGCCGAGTTCCAAGCCGACCGCGCCGGCGCCGATTACAACGAGTTTCTTCGGAGGTTCGGTGAACTCCAGCGCTTCGGTGCTGCTGACAATTGTTTTGCCGTCAAATTTCGCAAATGGCAGTTCTACCGGCGCGCTCCCAGTGGCGATGACAATATTTTTCGTTTCGATCTCCTGCGTCTCCCCGTTGGAGGATTTAATCGAAACTTTTCCACGCGCAGTAATCGTACCCAGACCCCCGATCACCGTGACCTTGTTCGTTTTCATCAGCGAGCGGACGCCGCTGTTGAACGTCTTAACAACCTTGTTCTTGCGCTCCTGCATCTTGGCGAGATCAACGCGTGCGCCGTCGATGACGATGCCGTGCTTGGCCGCTTCCTTTTTGACGAAAATGAAATGATCGCTCGAAGTGAGAAGCGCCTTGCTGGGGATGCAACCGACATTTAGACACGTGCCGCCCAGCTCCTTGTCTTTCTCAACGAGCGCGGTTTTCAGGCCGAGTTGGCCAGCACGGATGGCGGCAATGTAACCGCCCGGCCCGGAGCCGATGATCACGACATCAAATTTTTCCATGATTATTGTGAGCCAAACAATGATCTGAGATGTTTCGCTACGCTCAACATGACAAAGCTACTGGAACGAACATGTGTCATTCTGAGCGAAGCGAAGAATCTCGGATCATTTCTTCTGTCTCCCAAGGCCGATCATACAATTTTGGCTGCTGTTCCCAGTCGTCACTGAGATCAAGCCAACGCGGATTTGTTTGTTCGATAAGCGCAATTTTCCTACTGCGGCGCCAGCCCTTCAGTTTCTTCTCGCATGCGATCGCGTCGTTTACGTTATGTTGTTCGTGATGCCGATGTACAACGTGGTGCAATGCTTGTTCGTGAGAATGTAACCCAGTAGTCGTGATTGCGCACCTGAGCAGAAATAATCAGAGATGTTTCGCTTCGCTCAACATGACAAGTGGAGAAATTAAAAATCCAGTTGGAGCTTTTTCGGGTCCTCGATGCACTCCTTCACCTTGATGAGAAAAGTGACGGCTTCTTTTCCGTCGATTGCGCGATGATCATAGCTGAACGCAAGATACATCATCGGGCGGACTTCCACTTTGCCGTCCACGGCGACGGGACGCGGCATGATTTTGTGCATGCCAAGAATGCCGCTCTGCGGCGGGTTTAAGATCGGCGTGGCGAAGAGCGATCCAAATACTCCGCCATTTGTGATGCTGAATGTGCCGCCTTGCAGCTCTTCAAGCTTCAATTTTCCTTCGCGCGCCTTAGCGGCGAAATCGGCGATGTCGCGTTCCAAATCGGCAAAACTTTTCTTGCCGGCATCGCGCACGACCGGCACAACCAGCCCGCGTTCGGTCGCGACGGCAACGCCGATGTCATAGAAATTGTTTTGGATAAAATCGTCGCCTTCGATGCGGCCATTGACCACGGGCACGACTTTAAGCGCTTCCACGCAGGCTTTCACAAAGAATGACATTAGTCCGAGTTTGACGCCGTTCTTTTTCGTGAACTCTTCTTGTTTCTTCCGGCGCAATTCCTGAACGGCGCTCATATCGCACTCGTTGAATGTGGTGAGGATCGCCGCGGTGTGCTGCGCCATCACCAGTTGCTGCGCGATCTTGCGGCGCAACGGCGACATCTTCTTGCGAATGAACCGGCCGTCCGCGGAGGCTTCAACTTCCGTAGGGGACGGCGCTGCCGTCCTAGGGAAGCTAACAGCTTTCCCTGCAGATTTGCGTTCCTGCGCCGCTTCCAGCACGTCAGCTTTGGTTAAGCGACCGCCTACGCCTGTCCCGGAAATTTTCTCCGCCTCGAGTTTCTCTTCTTCGACGATTCGGCGGACGGCGGGCGAAAGCGCTGTCGCCGGAGGCGGTGACTCCGGCCTGCCGCGGTCAACGCCCGCGGCTACAACTGCGGCCTTTTTGTCCGGCTCGGGTTCTTTCTTCTTTCCCTCCGGCTCTTTCTTCTTTTCTTCGGGTTCCTTCCTTTTTCCTGGAGGCTTCTCTGCCTTTTTTTCTTCCGGCCGCTGCTTCGAATCGTCGATAACTGCAACCACCTCGCCGATCTTCACTTCCTGGCCTTCGGGCACTTTCGTTTCCAGAATGCCGGCTTTTTCGGCGACGATCTCCGTGGAAACCTTGTCGGTCTCAAGCGTGAAGAGCGTTTCGCCTTCATCCACAAACTCACCCGATTTTTTGTGCCAAGCGGAGACGACCCCACTGGTCACCGATTCGCCTACCGACGGAATTTTTACTTCGATGGCCATGCGTAAGAATTACGTAAGCTAATCGAGCGTCGCGGTCGAGGCGCGTTTCGTCAATGTCTGTCCCATACGTCGGGACATATGTGACGCGAATGCAGCTACTAGCTTTAGCAAATATCATCCAACTGCCAGTCGCAATCCTGCGGCCTGTTGATTGACTCCGCAGCTTAGAACGATTGCGCGGCGCGCGTTTGCCACAGGCGTGCGTGCAAGCGAAAGCCACAACCTGACGGCTGGGTCCGCGTGAAGCACAGGCGGAAGCTCCGCAGAACGCAAAGCTTGGGCCCCAAGGATGACTTGCCACAGTCCTGCAGCACCAGCGCTCTCGCCCAAGGAGGGCTTGGCGGTGTAAACGAGCGTTCGCGGAATGGCCTGCTTTAACGCTCTGCGTTCCGCTTGATCGACAAACGTACCGTTGGCGCTCGCGATAACAAGATCGATTTCGGTCTGGCTCAAATCGCCTAGAATCCGCTTCAAAATTTCCTCCGCTTCGCCGCGCTTCGTAAAGTATCCGCCCGGATGCGCGCATTCGATGATCAACGGGCCCTCGCGCCCGAGAAGGATTGCGCCTGCTCCCTCGCTCAGAATCATTCCCAGATGTTGCTCACTGAATGGCTCAATCGGCGGTTGCAAGCGAAGCAGCCGCCACCGCCGATAGGCATCGCACAAGAGCCAATCGACTTCTTCGGTTCCAACGACAAGGCAATGGTCGAGCGCCTCATTCGCCATCAGGTCTTCGGCCATTTTTATTGCCAGAAGACCTACCGCTCCGTCGCCGACCAAAGTATAAGTGGCGCCGGTGATCCCGAGAATCGCCGCGAGATGGCTGGCCGGCGCGTTAAAGACGGTTTCTGGAAACAAAAGCGGACTGGCTGACTGCGCGCCTGCTTCAACGACGTCGCGATAAAATCGCTTTGTGTAAATCACGCCTCCATTTGAGATCGCAAAGATGAGCGCAGTTCGTTCAGCATTCTGGGAATCGAGGTTTATGCCTGCGGCATGCAACGCATCCAAACCTGCTGCTGCGGCAAATCGCGAAATCGCACTCGCTCGGCGAAGGCGCGGATGGGCAACTCCCGCCATCGCCGATTCCGGTACGCGGAAGACACTGTAGTCGCGGTCGCCAAACTGTTCGGAAATCGTTGTCGCAGATGCCTCATGCCCATGAAGCAACTGCTCCCACACTGAATCAACGCTCCTGCCCAGGGGCGTCACCCATCCCATTCCGGCGATTGCCAGACTCATGCCCGGGATTTGCGCATGAGAATCGAAGCATTTGTCCCACCGAAACCAAAGGAATTCGAGAGCGCTGTGCGCAGAACAGCTGGGCGCGCTTCGTTTACCACGATGTTTAAATCCAGATCGTCATCTGGAGCGCTGAAATTAATGTTCGGAGGAAGAAATTGATGCTGGATCGCCAGCAAACAAACGATGGCCTCAATCGCGCCGGCCGCTCCCAGCGAATGACCCATCATGCTTTTGGTTGAGCTCACCGGCACGCTATTGAACAATCCGCTAACGGCTTTTCCCTCAGCCGCATCATTAAACACAGTAGCTGTGCCGTGCGCATTGATGTAATCGACTTCGCCCGCCGAGACGCTAGCGTCCTGGAGAGATCGCTCCATCGCCTGCCGCGGTCCGATACCGGACGGCTCCGGCTGTGTGATGTGAAAATTATCCGTGGAAATGCCGTAACCGACGATTTCTGCGAGGATCGACGCGCCACGTTGCTGAGCCAGGTCGAGATTTTCCAATGCCAGCAGCGCTGCGCCTTCTCCCAGCACCATGCCAGTGCGATGCCGATCAAACGGGCGACATTTTTCTGGCGTAGAGGCTTGAAGCGAATCAAAGCCGACGAAGACCATCTCCGACAGCGCGTCGTAACCGCCAGCTAACACGCGCTGATAGCGACCCGACCGCACACATTCGAACGCGTGACCAATGGCATTGGTGCCCGAGGCGCACGCATTCGCAATGACCTGGCACGGCGCGGAGATTCCAAAGACCGCCTGAGCATCGATCACCGGTTTTTGCGCTGGATAATTTGCGATCCACGTCGGCGCATGCCGCAGATGCCCAGCTTGACGTAATGAGCGGTAGTAACTTTCGCCGTAGGACATGCCGCCGCTTGTCGTTCCGATTACCGCCAACTCCGGTTTAAACTGGGGTTGTTGCGTTACAACTTCTTTTAGCGCTTGAATCATCATGTGTGAGGCGCGATGCAGACGTCGCGAATGTGGCGCCTCGCCCTGGCTCGCTAGCAGGCGGTCATCGGGAACTTGACCAGCGGTTTTGCATCGACATTGCGCGACCGAGAATCGCCTCACCGAGCTCACGCAATCTCGCGCCTTGCGCAGCGATTCGAGTGTCTCAGCCAGTCCAAATCCCAACGGGCTGACCACGCCCACGGCCACAATGGCGACGCGGGCACTGACCTTTTTTCCGTTCGGGCTGCTGGGTTGGGCCATGATTGGAGGGAAAATTACCCGCGATTTTCTATTGACTTTCTTATGGGAAGCATCTTACAAGTGAGCCAAACGAAAACAAAGCCCGGCAGTTGGTGGATTGTCAGTTGAGTTTATTCAGTGACGATTTGAAATCCGATAAGCGGGAACAGTGACCTGGCGGCGTTTTCCAGAATAAACTCAACCCAATGGGAACCAAATTATACGTAGGCAATCTTCCCTTCAACACCACTGAGAACGAACTGCAGGAGCTTTTTTCACAGGCTGGCGCTGTGCAGGAAGTCACTCTCATGCAGGACAGATTCACTGGCAAGTCGCGTGGCTTCGCTTTCGTCACCATGGGTTCCGAAGAGGACGCTCAAAACGCCATTTCGAAGCTCAATGGCCAGTCCATCGAAGGCCGGCCATTAACCGTGAATGAAGCGCGCCCGCGAGAACCGCGACCGCCTGGTGGCGGTGGGCGTGGCTACGGCGGCGGCGGATACGGTGGTCGCCGCGAAGGCGGCCAGCGAAGAGGCTACTGACAATTTCGCAAATAGGGGTTCGAGAGGGCAAATGGGCAGGGCTGGATTCGAACCAGCGAAGGCGTAAAGCCAGCAGATTTACAGTCTGCCCCGTTTGGCCACTTCGGTACCTACCCTTAATTTAGCGAGCGATTGATATAGGCTTGCGCTGCGCCGGTTGCAAGTGACGCTGGCCTAACGTCGGCTAGGCGAATCACTTTCCGCGATTGGGCGTCACCTTGAAGAACTCGGCAATCGCATTGACCACATATCGCTGCGCCTCGCGCGAAATCTCGGGATAAATTGGTAATGCCAGCGTCTCGCGCGCCGCGCGTTCGGTCTCCGGAAAATCGCCTTTTTTGTAGCCGAGATAGGTAAAACATTTTTGCTCGTGGAGTCCGAGCGGATAGTAGATCGCCGTCTCGATCTCGCGTTTAGCCAGATGCTCGCGCAAGGGATCGCGCATCGGCGCGCGGATGACGTATTGATGATAGACGTGATGATTCGTTAGGCCGCGGTCGCGATAGGGCTCACAGGGTAGAGCGATTTTTTCCGTCAAGGCCGCGCGGGTAAATTCTGCACCATAGAAATCTGCGGCGTCGCGCCGCGCCGCCGCGCACTTTTCCAAGTGTGGAAGCTTAACGGCGAGAATCGCAGCCTGGATTTCGTCCAGGCGAAAATTGCCTCCAATGACATGATGAAAATAGCGCGGTCCCATTCCATGTTCTCTAAAAGTCCGCAATTTTCTCGCGAGCCCTTCATCCCGGCAGACGATCATCCCCGCGTCCCCCGCAGCGCCGAGATTCTTCGAAGGATAAAAGCTAAAGAAACCAACCTCGCCCATGGCTCCTGCTTTAGCAGTCCTTTCTTCGCACCGAAACTCCGCGCCAATCGCCTGGGCCGCGTCTTCGATCACCTCGAGCTGGTAGCGTTCCGAAACTTCATGGAGCGCGTCCATCTGGCAGCATAAGCCGAACAAATGAACCGGAACGATGGCGCGGACTTTCTCTCCACGCTTTGTTTCCAATTGGCCACTCGAACCGAGCTGACAATTCCTCTCGACGCACTCCTGAATCGCGGAGGGGCGGATGTCGTATGTCTCCGGATCGATGTCGGCAAAGAGTGGTCTCGCGCCAACCCGCGCAATGCATCCGGCAGTGGCAAAAAATGTGTAAGGCGTGGTGATTACGGCGTCGCCCCGCCCGATTCCGAGCGCCATCAAAATGGCCAGCAAAGCGTCTGTTCCAGATGAGACACCGACGGCATGCGGTGAATTGCAATAAGCACAGATCGCCTTCTCGAATGCCTCCACTTTTGGTCCGAGAATGAAACGGTGGCTCGCCAGGACCTCGTCAATCGCCTCGTGAATTGGATCAGCCAAGGCACGGTATTGTTCGCCAAGATCAAGCAGCGGCACCCGCATGGCCAGATAGCTTGGCAGCTTCGGCATCCTGTTCAAGGTGTTGTCGCAGCCGGCGTCTCCGGTTGATCGCACTGTTCGCACGCGCTAGCTGTCTGCATGGCGATTCTGCGCGGGCTTTTCTGGTTCGTCCTTTTCATCGTTTTGACTTTTTGCTTCGTCGTGCTGTTCGAGTACGGACCGGGCGATTTCGCGAACGGCGCTCAGAAGGAGTATGCACGCGTGAAGTCCTTCCTCGTACAGCAAACGGAGAAAATCGGGAAACCTAAAAAGAACCGCTGACCGGCGGCCTGGCGCCCAGGCACAGATTCACGAAGAACGACATCTGAGTTGCCAGGGCGCAGCGAATTTGATTGGATCGAAGCATGACCAAGCTTCGTCCCTTGCTCGCGGAATTCATCGGAACATTCGCGCTGATCTTTGTCGGCATCGGCGCGATCAAGACAGCCGGCGACAACGTACTTGCGGTAGCGCTTGCTCACGGCCTCACGATCGCGGCATTTGTGTCCGCAACCCTGCACATTTCAGGTGGTCAGTTAAATCCGGCGGTCACGTTTGGACTGGTTTGCGGCGGGCACATGAAATGGCGCAACGCAGTTTCCTTCTGGATCGCGCAATGCCTCGGCGGAATCGCAGCTGCTTTAATTTGTCTCGGCTTATTCGGTCGGAACGTAGTAGTGAGTGGAACTCCCCAGTTGGCCATCAACCTGACGGCGTGGCAAGGAATTTTGGTCGAAGGCATACTCACTTTCTTTCTCGTGTTCGTGGTTCATGGCACAGCGGTGGATGAACGCGGGCCGCGGCGCGTCGCTGGTCTCGTAATCGGATCGACCATCACACTCGACATCTTGTTCGGCGGAACGCTTACGGGCGCCGCGATGAATCCGGCGCGGGTGTTCGGGCCAGCTGTTGCCGCAAATTTCTGGCACGATCATTACGTCTATTGGATCGGACCGTTGCTGGGTGGCGCGCTGGGCGGTTTAGTCTATCGACTGTTGATCGAACGCAAATCGGCAACAGCATGACGCAGCCATCTTGTCCGCCAGTCGGACGGACTCGTCCTGTGGCGAGGCTGTGGGGTCAATGGGCATCTTGCCTGTCAGGTATCAGTCCTGCTAGGATTTCGGAATTCTATGTTCCAGTCGTCCGGAGTGTCTCAATCGGCAAAGGTGCCAGAAATTCTTTTGCGTTCTCAATTTGCAAAACTGGACGCGCCAGATGCGCTGCGAGGAAACTTGCATCGGGGACTGAAGCAATGCCGGCTAGCGCGTGGATTTCGCATTGAGCCAATTGTTCGATAACTCGCGCAACTTTCGCACTCAAATTGCGGAAGTCTCTAAATTGAATCGTGCAAACGCCGGGCGCAGTATTTTCCACAAACGGGCTGAGGGTAAACGCGTGGTAAAGCAAAAGTTCCTGGACCGATTTTTCCTGTGCGCACGCCCGGACTTTAATCACTACCTGCAAAGATCGCGCCAGAGCCTGACTTGGCGTCATTCCTTTTCGAATGCCAGTCTCTTCCGCGGCCTCGTTCAGTTGAATGATGACCGGTTTCCTGTCCTGTTCTTCGATCAATGCTACCGGTTTTGCGCACAGTTCCGGCTGATGCCGGGTGGCGGCCTGCAAATAGAAGTTCGGCAAATAAATTGTCGCAAACATTAATGGACTCCGAGATAGGAGCGGCGCGCTGTAGTCGCCCCGGCGGCACATCGCAGCGCGATGTCCTTACCAACATCGTCGCTGAGATGCGATCGCTTCACAACCATTCGCAGCTGTGAAAGCGCATCCTCATTTTCCAAAGTTTCGAGGCTCCAACAATTTTGGAGAACAAGTTTCAGTTGTGCGCTGGCGACCATTTCATATCGGGTGAGGACCAGACACACCACCGGCGCTAGTTCGACCAACCGTTGCAAACGATACCAGCTCGTTTGCGGAATTTTGCGCAATTCTTCCGGGGCGTTCAGCACCAGATCAACAATCACCAGGGGGAAATTGCCATCGCGCAAAAGCAGATCAGTCGCTTTGATTGCCTCGAATGCCTTGCTGCAACGCACCCAAAGCAACTGTCGCAGTAAGGCATTATCTAATCCACAGGGATCGAACGAATCCCGCCCATCAATCAGCGCCAGGAAATAATGATCGCAATATGCGGCATGAAGGAGAGCGCGAATGAGCGATGCGCTGCCTGCGCTTGTTCGCGGGCTGATCAATTCCGTGATCGCGCCTCGCGGCAAGCCGCCGCCAATGGGTTCATCAAGAAAAGGTAAACCCGTAAACAAGCGCGTTGCCGTCGTAACGGCGACATGAGGAAAACGCTCCGCCAGCAGGTTGCGAAGATCGATAATTTTGGCGCTCGCAGTCATTCGAACAAAAAATGACATATGGTCGTGATATGTTCAAGAGAACATTAAACAATCGTTTTACGCGACCAAAGATTGCAACCCTGATGCCCGGCATCTCTGGCGGCGAGAATAAAATATTTTAAAAGCCTAAAATAATATTGACACACAGAAGGCGGATGGAATAAAGCGATTCCGCTGTGACTCCTCCCAAGCGTTTCCTCAGCGGCCCGACACCGCCTTCCGCACTCGTCAGCCATCTCGGCAGGGCTGCGATTGCCTCATTCTATTTTTCTAATCCAAACATTGAACTCAAACCAAAATCCAAACACCTAACCATCCGCGCTAATGAAACCCCACCTAGCTAAATTCACCATCCGTTTAACCATCTGTGCTGCGGCGCTGCTTCTGAGCAACCGGTTCAGTTTCGCGGTCGATTGCCCGAATGATGGGCATGTGACGCTGATGAATGAGGAGACACTTGCTTCCCCGTATCAACCCTATGGAAGCATCTTGCACCGCTATCGCTTTGTGCCTCCGACCCCGTACGGCCCACCGTACCCGACGGTGCTGATGCTTCCGCCGGACATATTCAAGTTGGAATATGGTGACAGGGGCACCCCGACAGAGCAGCAGGCGAGCTATGACCTCCAGGCAGGCGGGCACTGGACGGTCAGGCGCCTCGTAGTGTTAACGACAACGGCGGCTTTCCCGATCAAACCGATGACCTCAAACGTCAGATTATGGCCGCGCTCGCCGATTCTCAGTGCAACGGCAACATCTATCTTGTTGGTGGCTCCGCAGGTGGGACCTTGGTCCTGTGGGTAATGCTGGATTCATCGGCGACCTTCCCCAACTGCGGTTGGAACGAAACGGCCCGAGCCCATATCAAAGCGGTGGTCAGCCTTTCCGGTCCTGCCGAATTCTGCGATTGGTCCAATCCGGGTGGCATCCCTTCGTCCGCGCTCACACAGTTCGAAAATGACCTCGATAATTACGTTAACCTCCAGCCTCAGACTAATTGCGATCCGAGTTGCGATTTTGGTGTGACCTGTGCGTTGGATCAAGCTTCCCCAGCCTGGTTAGTATCACATGGCGCGACCAGCAGCCCGCCGCCGGTTATGTTGTACGCCACCCAAGGCGACCCTGTGCCTTACTCGCAGGAGGATGATATGTTCAATGCACTGAGATCGCAATTTCCCAGCCTTCATGTCGAAAAGTATAGAATGAGTTACGACTACGGGGATCCACACGACCATTCATATAAGTACTGGCACGCGCAAAACAACGACCCGAATAGCGACGGCCAGTGTGTCAGCCAAGAAGTCATCACCTTCTTACAGACTCATTAATGAACACGTTATTCACTAGACTTAGGTTTCTTGTTGCCGCTGCGCTGCTATTTTTAACTGCGCAGCGGCTCTCCTTCGCGGGCAGTGCCACTTGGGATCACAATCCTTCAAGTGGCGATTGGAACACTGCGGCGAACTGGACACCACAAACCGTTCCGAACGCAATAACGGATATCGCGACTTTTGATGCCTCAACCGTTACGAACGTATTGGTCGATTTTGGTTCGAATATCAATGTTGATAGTGTGGTTTTTGACAGTGGGGCGCCAGCCTACACAATCACCCTTGATGTAAGTAATCTAAAGCTGAACGGTGCCGGGTTCGTCAATAACTCAGGCTCGCTGCAGTCAGTGGTCATTCCGGAAGAGAGTGACTTAGCCGGTGCGATGTTTTTCTACAACAGCGCCACCGCGGGCAGTGTGACAAATGTCAGCACCGTTGGCGGACTACTCACGTTCTACAACTCTTCTTCTGCCGGGTCGGCGACTTTCGACCTCACAAGTGGGTCTCTTCAAGGCACTTTGGACTTCTGGGATGAGTCGACGGCAGGAGATGCGACGATCAATGCCAGCGCCAACTCGGTCATTTCATTCTTCGACAGCTCGACCGGCGGCAACGCGACCCTGAACCTCAGCACTGCGGCATTTGTGTCCTTTGCGGGCAGCAACAACGCTGAGCATATGATCGGAACGTGTATCGGCGGGAACCAAGTGTTTCCTTCCCAGATTGACTTCGAGGGCTTTTCCAGTGCCGGTGAAGGCACCTTCACGACGATTGGGGGAAGCGCGAGCGGCGAGCAAGGCAGCTTTATCCTGTTCGACAACACTGCGACGGCAGACAATGCCACCTTTGTCATCAACGGCGGCATGGGAGCAGGACTTACCGGGACGTTTTTATACTTTATCGACACCACCACCGCGGCGGCGGCCAACATCACAGCCAACGGCGGAGTTGATGGCTCCGATGGTGGAGTGATTTCCTTTGAGGACAAATCCAAAGGCGGCACGTGCAGTATCACACTCTCCGGCAATGCCGAGCTGGATATCAGCATGCACAACGCGCGGGGTG
>QHQA01000188.1 GCA_003219695.1 Verrucomicrobiota bacterium | reverse complement strand
CTCCGCGTAATCCGCGGTTAGGTCTTTTCGGTCTTTTTGAGTTTGGAGTTTCCTTGGGATTTGGAGCTTGGGTTTTGGGATTTCGAGACGCGCTTGGCCGCAGCCGGCGACTGCGGCTACAACAACGCGCGCTTCGGTCAGACTTGCTTCCAGCCGTTGCCGTTCCCGTCGGGGGCCATGGCGTAATCGGGCGCAAGATCGGTCTCTTCCGGTTGTTCCTCAACTTCGGGCACGGCTTTTTGGTGATGCTCTCGAGCGAGCAGCATGTAAAGCGATGGAACAATGAAGAGTGTGAAGATCGTTCCGACCGTCATCCCGCCGACCAGCACCAGACCGATAGAGTTTCGCGCGGCCGCGCCCGGCCCGCTCACCAGCGTCAGCGGAAAGTGACCGCAGATGGTGGCGATGCTGGTCATGAGAACCGGCCGCAATCGCGTGCGCGATGCCTCAGCGATGGCAGCGAGTTTGTCGCGACCCTGCCGCTGCAATTCATTAGCGAACTGCACAATCAGGATGCCGTTTCGTGAAATCAGACCGACCAGGGTGACCAGACCAACCTGTGAATAGATGTTGAGCGTGGTAGTCCATTTGTCGGTGAAGAATGCCATGTTTGGGTTCGGCATTTTCAGGAAGGTGAAGATCAACGCGCCGAACAAGGCGAGCGGGACCGAACCGAGCAGAATAATAAATGGATCGCGGAAGCTGTTGAACTGCGCGGCCAGCACCAGAAAGATGAGCACGATCGCGAGCGCAAACGCCGGCAGAAATTTGTTTCCCTCGGTGCGGAGCTGGCGCGATTCGCCGGTGTAATCGATGATATAACCTTTCGGCATCATTCGGGCACTTTCGTCCTCGAGAAACTTGAGTGCGGCATCGAGCCCGCCGGTCGGCACGCCCATTATGCGCACCGCGTTAAGCTGCTGCATACGATTGAGCGAACGCGGCACGGTGCGATTTTGAATGGTCGAGATCGTGCTCAGGGGCACGAGCTGATTGTTAGGCCCGGTCACGTACATGTTGGAAAGCTGGTCCGCATTCAGCCGATCGATCCGCTGCACCTGCGGGATCACTTTGTAGCTGCGGCCGGAGATGTTGAACCAGTTGACGAAATTGCCACCGACCATGGCGGAAAGGTC